>JAGQUO010000048.1 GCA_020438445.1 Solirubrobacterales bacterium | reverse complement strand
GCCTTGCGGTTGACGCGGCTGCGGAGATCGTTGATCGCCTCTCGCCCCCGTCGCCAGCGCCAGCGCAGGTCGACGGCCATCTTGTGCGCCGGGCGGGAGCTCATGGCGTCGGCACCTTCACGGAGGTCGGGGCCGTGAGACCGGCGTCGTCGAACGCGCCGCGATAGGCCGCCAGGTACGCCTGGCGGTACGCCTCGCGGTAGGCGCGCTCGCGCGCGGGCTCGAACGCACTCCGGTAGCCCTCGCGAGTGCCGGCCGCGGCGCCGCGGCGCTCGCCCTCGGCCGTCCCCGCCTGCCGGGCGCTATCGGCGTCGCCGACGCCGGAGGACCCGATCGCGTGGCCGATGAAGATCGCAATGAGAAGAGCGACGACCGCGCTGACCCCGATCAGCCAGCGCCGGCGAAGCTCGATCTGGGCCGCCGTGGGCGGGTATGGGCCGGGTCGGGAGATCCGTCCGAGCCATGCCCGGGCGTCCTCCGGCACTCTGTGAAGTCCGCGCGATGCCATCCCCAGGCTCCAGACTAGACGGCAGCCGCTGCCGGGTGCCATGTTGTGCGCGGGGATCGACCTTCCTCGGCGGTTAGTTTCTTGCCAGCCGCCGGTCTTGATTCATATGAGCAACCTACGCGCGTACATCACGACCTCGGCGGACGGCTACGTCGCCGGTCCCAACCAGAGCATCGAGAACCCCCTCGGCGAGGGGGGCGACGGAATCCACGACTGGGCCTTCAAGCTCCGCGCCTTCCGCCGGATCCACGGTGACAGCGGCGGCGACGAGGGCCCGAGCAACGACTTCACCGAGGAGCAGCTGGACGGCATCGGCGCCCAGATCATGGGCCGCAACATGTTCGGCGGCGGCCCGGGGCCGTGGGACCGGGACGAGCCGTGGAACGGCTGGTGGGGCGAGAACCCGCCCTTCCACATGCCGGTCTACGTCCTCACCCACCACGACCGCGAGCCGCTCACCCTCTCCGACACGACGTTCATCTTCGTCACCGGCGGGATCCGCTCCGCGCTCGATCAGGCGCGGGAGGCCGCCGCCGGCAAGGACGTCGTCGTCGGCGGTGGCGCCGAGGCGATCAACCAGTACCTCGCCGCCGGGCTCGTCGACGAGCTCGGCCTCAACGTCGTCCCGCTCGTGCTCGGCTCGGGAGCGCGCCTCTTCGAGGGCGTCGGCCCGGACATCGAGCTCGAGCAGCAGAAGGTGGTCGTGGGCGACGGCGTCACCCACCTCCGCTACGCGGTGCGGTCCGGTTCGAGCGCTTGAGCGCGGTAACTTGCCCCCGCTGCCCCGATAGCTCAGCTGGATAGAGCGACTCCCTCCTAAGGAGTAGGCCCCAGGTTCGAATCCTGGTCGGGGCACTCGCCCGACACCAGAAGGAAAGCGATGGCCGACACCACCTGTCACATGTCGATCTCGCTCGACGGTTTCGCCGCCGGGCCGGATCAGAGCCGGGAGAATCCGCTCGGCGAGCGCGGGATGGAGGTCCATGCCTGGCACCTCGGCGACGAGCGCGCGAACGACGCCGACGCGACGGCGGAGGGCTGGCTGCTGCGACCGCGCGGTGCCTACGTGATGGGCCGCAACATGTTCGGCCCGATCCGCGGCGAGTGGGATGAGGAGTGGGATGGATGGTGGGGTCCCGAGCCGCCGTATCACGCGCCGGTCTTCGTGCTCACCCACCACACCCGCGAGCCGGTCGAGATGGAGGGCGGGACGAGCTTCCACTTCGTCACCGCGGGCTTCGATGCCGCCTACGCGCAGGCGCGGGAGATGGCCGGCGAGGACGGCGTCGACATCGCGGGCGGCGCATCGACCGTCCGTCAGGCGCTCGCCGCCGGCGTGATCGACGAGCTCACGCTCGACGTGGCCCCGATCCTGCTCGGCTCCGGCGAGCGGCTGTTCGACGGGGTCGAGTCCTTCGGGTTCGAGCCGGTGGAGGTGCTCCACTCGCCGCTCGCCACCCACATCCGCTACCGGCGGGCGGGGTGAGATCCCGCGCCTGACGGCGCCGACCGCTTCTGTGGCAATCTGGACATCGACGTCCTGTGAGGGAATCGACGAGAGGAGCGATGCAGCGTGACCGATGCCATCGGTGAGATCGATCGCGTCGGGGTGGTCGGCGGCGGGATCATGGGCAGCGGGATCGCGGAGGTCTGCGCCCGCGCCGGGCTCGACGTCGTCCTCGTCGAGGTGGACGAGGACGCTGCCGAGGCGGCCCGGGCGAGGATCCTCGCCAGCCTGGACCGCGCGGTCGAGAGGAACAAGCTCGAGGCCGAGGCACGGGAGCGGGCGGCATCGTCGCTACGGACCGGCTCCGAGTTCGATCTGCTCGCCGACCGCCAGCTCGTGATCGAGGCGGTCGTCGAAGACAAGGCGGCCAAGCTCGACGTCTTCGCACGACTTGCCGCGATCACCGAGGCAGCGGACGTCGTCCTCGCTTCGAACACGTCGTCGATCCCGATCGTCGAGCTCGGGACAGCAGCGGGGGAGAAGGCCGACCGGGTCCTCGGCCTGCACTTTTTCAACCCCGTTCCGGTGCTCTCACTGGTCGAGATCATCCCCTCGCTGCTCACCGATCCCGAGGTCGTCGAGTGGGCACGCGCGTTCGTCACCGGCGCGCTCGGGAAGGACCCGATCGTCGCTCCCGACCGGGCCGGGTTCACCGTCAACGCGCTCCTGATCCCGTATCTGCTGGCGGGGATCAGGATGTTCGAGCAGGGCCTGGCGACCGCCGAGGACATCGACGACGGCATGGTCAAGGGTTGCGCGCATCCGATGGGCCCGCTGGCCCTCGCCGACCTGATCGGGCTGGACACGGTGATGAGCGTCGCCGAGACCCTCTACGCGGAGCATCGCGAGCAGCTCTACGCGCCGCCTCCTTTGCTGCAGCGGCTGGTCGCGGCGGGACTGCTGGGCCGGAAGACGGGCCGCGGCCTCTACAGCTACGACTGACGCCCGGCGGTCGCCGCGCCGGCGCTCGGGGATACTCGGGCGGATGCCGACGGGTGAGGATCCGATCGTCGAGGACGTGATCGAGCCGGGCCTGCGGGTGGTCTTCTGCGGAACCGCGCTCGGGGCCGCCTCCGCGCGGCGGCGGGCCTACTACGCCGGCCCCGGGAACAAGTTCTGGCCGACGCTGTTCGCGGTCGGGCTGACGCCGAGGCTCCTCGAGCCCGAGGAGTACCCGCGGGTACCCGAATACGGGATCGGACTGACCGACCTCTGCAAGACGCGGTCGGGGTCGGACGCCGAGATCGGCCTCGGCGGCTTCGATCCCGAAGCGCTGCGGGTGAAGATCGAGACGGCCGCGCCGGACTGGCTCGCCTTCACCGGCAAGCACGCGGCCAAGCACGCCCTCGGGCTGAAGGCGGTCGACTACGGGATCCAGGTGCAGCGCCTCGGCGGCTCCGCGGTCTTCGTGCTCCCCTCGCCGTCGGGCGCCGCGAGCGGCCACTGGGACGTCGGGCGCTGGCAGGAGCTCGCGGAGCTGATCTGACGCGGCTTCGCCCGGCGGCTACCCTGGTCCCGTGTGCATGCAGTGTGCAGCCGTGGCCGCCGCGAGCGTCGGGTCCGCCTCGGGGATCCGCGCCTGGGTGCGGATCCGGTTCGGCGACCGGCTGACCCCGCGGGTGATGAAGGCGCTCTCAATCGGCCTCGTCGGCGCGGGCGTGCTGATCGCCGGCGCCGGCCTCGGCGGCTCCGGCTGAGGCCATGAGCCTCTTCGACGCCTCGCCTGCGCACTACGACCGCTTCATGGGCCGCTACTCGGTCCGGCTCGCACCGCTGCTCGTCGAGGCCGCCGGGGTCGAGGGCGGGATGCGGGTCCTCGACGTCGGCTGCGGTCCCGGCGGGCTGACATCGGTGCTGGTGGACCGTCTCGCTGCCGAGCGCGTCGCGGCGGTGGATCCGGCGCCGCAGTTCGTCGAAGAGTGCCGGGCGCGCAATCCGGGCGCGGACGTGCGGCTGGGAGGCGCCGAGGATCTGCCGTGGGGGGACGACGAATTCGATGCGACGCTGTCGTGCCTGGTGATCGCCCACGTCGAGGACGCCGAGGCGATGACGCGAGAGATGGCGCGGGTCACGCGTCCCGGCGGCACCGTCGCCTCGTGCATGTGGGATTTCGACGAGGGCGGGATGAGGATGCTGAACACCTTCTGGACGGCGATCCGCGCGGTCGACCCGAGCTACGAGCGCCGCGAGAATCGCGCCGGCACCTCGCGCGGGCAGATCGCCGAGCTCCTCGCCGGAGCCGGGGTGAGGGTGGACGTGGACGACGAGCTGGTCGTCACGGTCGACTACGAGGGCTTCGACGACTTCTGGGACCCGTTCACGTTCGGGGTCGGTCCCTCCGGCAACGCGCTCCAGTCGCTGGGCGAAGCGGACCGGGCCGTGGTCAGGGAGGCGTGCCGCGCGGCGCTCTCCGACGGTCCGTTCTCGCTCGAGGCGCGCGCGTGGTTCGCGCGCGGCACCGTCCCCGGCTGAGGTCCCTACTCGGGCAGCTGCGCATCGCCTGAGCCTACGCGGCCGCCCGCTCAGGGTGCCTCAGGCCGCAGCTCCCAGAGGGTCCCGCCCTGCGAGGTGTAGTAGAAGCGGCCGCCGAACCCGGGGGTGACGATGTTCCCGGGGGCGGGGAGGGGGGCGAGCGTCTCGCTGCGGGCGCGCTCGGTCCCGTCGTCCTCGTCGAGCCAGACGACCTGATCGCCGCCGTTGCTCGCGTCGGGGATGACGATCTGGCGCGAGCGCGGCGGGCCGACCAGCGCCGAGAAGGCGAGCGAGGTCAGGTCGCGGCGCCAGCGGACGCGGAGCCCGCGCTTCGGGCTCAGGTGGATCGCGGCCATCTTCCCGGCGGCGGTGTCGTGGGTGACGATCGTCGAGTTCGCCGAGTCGAGCGCGGCCTTCGAGACGATCCAGCTCCCGTCCTGGTGGGCGAAGGGCCGGATCCGGAAGACGTGGCTGGAGTCGCGCGTGTCGACGGCGGTCACCGTCATCGGCTCGTCGGAGCTGACGAAGTTCGTTTGGACGACGGCGAAGCGGCCGAGCATGCCGGGCCCGGTGCCGGGCTCCTGCGCACCGGTCCGGTAGGTGACCTTTCCCCAGCCGCGGTCGAAGCGCAGGTCCCCGCGCCGGTAGCGGAAGCGGAACAGCGAGTCGCTGCCGGCGCCGTAGACGTAGTCGCTGCCGGCCGTGCGCCCGGCGGTGATCCGCCCGGTGATCGGCTCCGGCGGCGTCGTCCGCGAGAGGATCCGGAGGTTGCGCGGGCTGAGCACGACGAGCTTCGAGGGCAGGCCGTTCGCCGCCGAGCAGAAGAGCCCGCCGATCGCGGCGGCGCTCGCGGTCGCGCCGGGCGGCGTCGAGCACGGGCCGCGCTCGATCTTCTTCGTCACGATCCGCCCGTCCGGGAGGATCACGAGGCCGTTGTAGGCCGCGCCGGTCCCGTCCGGGTCCTCGGGCAGCTCGCGCCGGGCGAGCGTCCTCCCGGTCTCGGGGTCGAGCTTGACCATGACGCTGGCGTAGACGGCGTAGAGGTAGCCGTTGCCGTGAACCGCCATCACCCCGGGATAGGTCCAGCCGTCGGCGGGCTCGGGATCGAGGATCGGTGTCCGCCACTCCTGCTCGAGCGTCCGCGGATCGACCTTGGCGACGAACCCGCCCTCGGTCGCGGGGTTCCGCCGGTAGCCGTAGACGTAGAGCTCGCCCCGCCTGCGGGTCGCGGAGATGTAGGGGGTCGAGAAGTCGGCATCGGAGGTCCGCGCCGCGACGGCGGGCGTGGCCGTCCCGGTGAGCTGACGCAGGGTGCAGGTGTGGGGGAAGACCTGGGTCCGGTTCGAGCCGAAGTGCTCGAACGGAGAGACCGTGGAGAAGAGCGCCCCGCCGGTCGCGCCGACGTCGAGCGCGGCCGAGCGCGCGCACCGGTCGGCCGCCGAGGCCGGTGCCGCGACGGTCCCGGCGAGCGCTGCGGCGAGGAGCAGGACGAAGCGGAATCCGTTTCGGACGACCACGATCACGCGGATGATCACCGACTGGCCCGAGTCGGTGTCGCGTCGGTACCCGAACCGTCAGGTCCGGCCACGGAGCCAGACCATGGCCGCGACGTAGCCGATGGCACCGAGCCCGAGGATCCAGGTGAATGCGCCGCCGTCGTCGCCCTGGGACAGCTCGTAGGCCCACGCCGCGACGATGGCCACCGCCATCACCCGGCCCGCGGCCGCCATCGAACGGACCTCGATCCGCGCGAACCGCTCGTCGCCGTCGACGCCGCCGATGCCGCGAAGCGACTCGGTCCGCTCGGCGGCCGCGAAGGCGACCGCCGCGACGGCGAACGACGCCGCGATCACGAGCCCGGCGACGGCGTCGCCGCCGAGCGCGGCCGCGACGAGCATCACGACGCCCAGTCCCGCGGTCCAGATCGGCAGCCACCAGCGGCCGCGCCACGGCGTCTGCGTCGTTTCCCTGCCTTCAGCTCTCATCGTCGAACACCTCTTCCACTCGTTTGGAGAAGTAGCGGGCGAGGTTCAGGGCGAGCGGCAGGGAGGGCGTGTAGCGCTCCTTCTCGATCGAGTTGATCGTCTGCCGCGAGACGCCCATGGCGTCACCCAGCTCCTGCTGGGAGAGCCCGGCCTCGGCCCGTAGCTTCCGCACTTCGTTTCTCATCCGGATGTCAAACTAACTTGACACCGCCGCGGTGTCAAGCGTGCTTTACATCACGACAGCTTCAGCGGGTCTCCGGTGGCGGGCGCGGTGGAACTCGATGCCCTCGTCCTCGATCGGACCCCAGCGCAGCATCGCAAGGTCGTAGGGGTAGTTCTGCCGCAACCGCCACGGCGCGCGGGAGCCCTGCTTCGGCATCCGGTCCAGCGCCCGCAGCACGTATCCGGCCGCGAGGTCGACGACGGGGCTCAGCTCGACCCCGGGCCGGGGCGCCCGCGGCATGCACCAGGCGTATCCACGCTCGTCCATCCAGCGCAGCAGCCGGCAGACGTAGGCGGACACCAGGTCGCACTTGAGCGTCCAGGAGGCGTTCGTGTAGCCGACGTAGAACGCCATGTTGGGGACGCCGCTGAGCATCATCCCCTTGTAGGCCACCTGGTCGGAGGGGTCGATCGCGCGTCCGTCGACCGTGAGCTCGATGCCGCCCAGGAAGAGCACCTGCAGGCCGGTGGCGGTGACGATCGCGTCGGCCTCCAGCTCACGCCCGGACTCGAGCCTGATCCCGGCCTCCGTGAAGGTGTCGATCCGGTCGGTGACGATCTCGGCGCGGCCGGAGCGGATCGCGCTGAACAGGTCCCCGTCGGGCACCAGGCAGAGGCGCTGGTCCCAGGGGTCGTAGCTCGGGTTGAAGTGGGTGTCGACGTCGTATCCGGGGGGCAGGCCCTCGACGGCGCCGCGGCGGAGCAGCTTCCTCATCAGGGCCGGGAAGCGCCGGCTGAACCGGTAGCTGAGCATCTGCAGGGCGACGTTCTTGGCCCGCGTCAGCCCGTAGGCGAGGCGGGCGGGGAGGCGGCGCTGGAGTGCGATCGCGAACGGATCGCGCGCCGGCAGCGACGCGACGTAGGTGGGCGAGCGCTGGAGCTGGATCACCTTCTCCGCCCGCCCGGCGAGGGCGGGGACCAGCGTCACCGCGGTCGCCCCGCTGCCGATGACGACGACCCGCTTGCCCGTGTAGTCGAAGTCCTCGGGCCAGTGCTGAGGGTGGATGACCGGGCCCGCGAAGCGATCGCGACCCGGGAACGCCGGCGAATAGCCGGCGTCGTAGCGGAAGTAGCCGGTCGAGCCGCAGACGAACCCGGCGCTGATCCGCTCCGTCGCCGCGCCGCCGTCCTCGCCCGCCCGCTCGATCTCGACGAGCCAGCGGCCGTCGTCGCTCGACCAGTCGGCGCGGACCACGCGGTGACCGAAGCGGATCTTCTCCGCGATCCCGTACTCGGCGGCGGTCTCGGCCAGGTACTCGAGGATCTGAGGGCCGTCGGCGATCGCCTCCGGGTGCTCCCACGGTCGGAACGAGTACCCGAGCGTGAACATGTCCGAGTCCGAGCGGATGCCCGGGTAGCGGAAGAGATCCCAGGTGCCGCCGATGGCGTCCCTCGCCTCGACGATCGCGAAGCTCTTCCCCGGGCAGCGCTCACGGAGGTGGCAGGCGGCGCTGATTCCTGAGATCCCGGCGCCGACGACGAGGACGTCGACGTGCTCGACGGCGGCGAGCGCATCCTCCTCGGCGGCGGTGCCCGTTTCCATGCTGCGACCCTACCCGCGGCCGCCGCGGCGGCGGCGTGACCGTCGCACGGAGCTCAGGCTTCGTTCAGCGCCACCGGAGCGGCCGCGACGAGCTCCTCGCCCGCCTCCTCCTCGGCCGGGCGCGCCGGCAGCAGTGCGGCGACGAAGAGGGATCCGGCCGCGCAGACGCCGGCGGCCACCAGGCACCCGGCCGTGAGCCCGTCGTAGAAGCCGGCGCTCGCGATCTCGCGGAGGGCGGTGCCGGGCGCACCGCCGAGCTGCTCCGAGATCGCGAACGCGGCGCCGATCGAGTCCGAGGCGGCGCCGGCGGGGAGGGCTGACGGCGCGCCGTCGAAGCCCGCCGCGTAGAGCGAAGCGAAGACCGACCCGATCACCGCCACCCCGAGGGTGCCGCCGAGCTCGCGCGTCGTGTCGTTCACCCCCGAGCCGACTCCGGCATTGGCCTCGGGAACGGCGCCCATGATCGACTCGGTCGCGGGCGCCGACGTGAACCCCATCGCGGTCCCGAGGACGACCATCTGCGCGGCGATCTCCAGGTACGAGGTAGCGCCGTCCACCTGCGAGGTCCAGGCGAACATGACCGCCCCGAGAGCGAGCCCGGTCGCGACCACCACCTTGTTGCCGACGCGGACCGCGAGGATCGTGCCGGCCACGGCCGCGGTACCGGTCGAGAGCGCAACCGGCAGCAGCCGGACCCCCGTCTCCAGCGCGCCGTAGTCGCGGAGGATCTGGAAGTACTGGGTGATCAGGAAGATGAAGCCGAAGAGGGCGAAGAACGCGAAGGTGATCGCGACGGACGCGGCGCTGAAGCGGGCGTTCCGGAACAGGCGGACGTCGAGCAGCGGCGAGTCGCTCCGCGCCTCCCAGGCGGCGAACGCAACGAGCGTGACCAGCGCGACGGCGAACCCGGCGATCGTCCGGCCGGCGAGCCAGCCGTACTCGGGCGCCTCGATGATCGTGAACACGAGGGCGAAGACGCCGGTCGTCGAGAGGGCGAGGCCGAGCCGGTCGATCCGCGGCCGCCCCGGATCTCCGGACTCCGGCACCACCGCGAGGACGAGCGCGAAGGCGGCGGCCGCGAGCGGCAGCTTCATCCAGAACGCCGCCTGCCAGCCGCTCGCCTCGAGCAGCGCGCCGCCGACGATCGGCCCGAGGGCGACGGCGATCCCCGTCGTCGCGCCCCAGAGGCCGATGGCCTTCGCCCGTTCGGAGCGCTTGCCGAACAGGTGGACGATGGTGGAGAGCGTCGCCGGAAAGATCACCGCCGCGCCGACCCCCATCAGCGCGCGCCAGCCGATCAGCTCTCCGCTCGATCCCGCGAGCGACGCGCCCAGGTTGCCGGCGAAGTAGATCCCGAGCCCGATCAGCAGGAGCCGGCGGCGGCCGAACCTGTCGCCGAGACCGCCGGCGGCGAGCACGAGGGCGGCGAAGACGAGCGTGTAGGCATCGACGATCCACTGCAGGTCGCGGGTCGAGGCGTCGAGCGCGGTCGACAGCGTCGGGAGCGTCACGTTGACGATCGTCGTGTCGACGTTGACGGCGAAGGCGCAGAAGAGGAGGACTGCGAGGGCGGGGGCGCGGCTCATTTCATCGGCTCCGTTCGGAAGGCATGGTCGACTCGGCGGAGAGCATAGTACAAAAACAGATACTAGATGGTTATCAATCCGATAACGCTGTAGACTGCAGGCCGATGAGCCGGCGCAGCTACATGCAGATCTGCGGAGTCGCCAGGGCCCTCGACCTGCTCGGCGAGCGCTGGACGCTGCTGATCGTCCGCGAGCTGCTGCTCGGTCCGAAGCGGTTCGGCGCGCTGAAGGAGGCGCTGCCCGGGGTCAGCGCCAACCTGCTCAGCGCTCGCCTGCGCGCGCTCGCGGACGAGGGGATCGTCGAGCGGGTCGAGTTGCCGGCTCCGGCCTCGGTCGAGGCCTACGCCCTGACCGAGCGCGGCGAGGGCCTCCGCCCCGCGATGGAGGCGCTCGCGATCTGGGGGTTCGGGCTGCTCGATCCCGAGGCCGAGCTCGAGCAGGGGTGGACGGTCCGGCCCTCGCTCTTCACCTCGACCCTCGCGGCCGCCGCGGATCCGGTGGCGCTGGCGGGCCTCGAGGGCCGGGAGTTCGCCTTCGACGTCGACGGCGACCGCTTCGCCGTCACCGTCGCCGGCGGCATCGCCCGCGTCCGCCACGGCGCGCCGGCCGACCCCGACGCACGGCTCAGCACCGGCCTCGAGGACTTCGTCGGCCTCGCGCGGGGCGAGGCCGACGCGGACGACCCGTTGCTCCGCGACCTGTTCGGCGCACTCGCCTCCGGCGGCATCGCGACGGCCGGGGCCCGCTGATCCGCTAGAGCCCGCCGGGGTGGCGGGTGCGGAACCCCTTGGCCGGTCGCATGTACTCCGACCAGCCCGGCCCCGACCGGTCGCCGTCGGTGATGTAGGAGGTGTCCCACCGCAGGCCGGCGACGACCATGTAAACGTGGTTCTTGTTGGCGTAGATCGACACCCACTTGCCGCGCCGTTTCGAGCCCCACTTCATGAAGCCCCGCGAGTCGAGCGGGTAGTCGAGGATGCCGGCCTTGTGGAGGACGAACGACACCGCACCCGAGCAGTCGTATCCCTTGTCCGTCCAGTCCCCGTGGCCGCCGCCCCACTTGTACTTCTTGTGGCGGATCCGGTTGCCCGCGCGGATCATCCGCTTGACGACCTTCGGCGCTCCCTTCGGAGCCACCGCCCGGCTGCCCACCAGATGCGCATCCGGCTTGTCGGCGGCGGCGATCGAGGGAACGGCGATCGCCAGGCAGGCGAGCGCCGCGAGTCCGGCGGTCGGCTTGATCGCGTGCAAGCGCATCCCCAATCCGGTCGGCGTCCCGCCCTCCGACCTTGAGCATCGTCGCCCGCCGTCCAGGAATTGGGCTTCCGAATTCGAGCTTCGCTTTCCCTCGGGCCGCCGGATATGCGAGTCTTCCCGGCGAGGATGAGCGAAGGCCCACCCACTTCCGGACCAGGCGGCGAGCAAGCGCAGCCCGCGGTTCCCGCGGGCTGGTACCCGCACCCGACGGCTCCCGGTTGGGAGGCTTACTGGTCAGGCACCGATTGGGGCGCCGAGACGCGGCCCGCCCAGGCGCAGCCTCCGGCGCCGGCGGTTGACGCAAAGACCGAAGCGGGCCAAGCCTTCACCGATCAGGCCGCTGAGCAGCATCAGGCTGACCCGCAAGTGGCCGAGCAGCAGCAGACCCGCCTGCAGGAGCGGGGCGAGCAAGATACCTACGAACAGCAGGAGGTAGAGCAGCGGATCACACCCGCCCAGGAAGCTTCGGGGGGGCAGCCGGAATCCGGTTCCGGACCCGCTGCCGACACCGCCGCCGTCGCCGCGGGAGGCCCTGCTGCCTCCCAGGGCGCCGGGGCGATCGAGACCGGGCCCGCGGCGCCGGGTGCCGAGGCACGGTCGACCGAGCCGCAACCCACCACGGAGCAGGCGGACGCACCGCCGGCGAGCGACCGTGAGCCCTCGGCGTCCGCGGAGCCCGCGGCGTCGCCCGGCGGCGGGGCTCCGCCGGGTGTCGGGGTCGCAGCGGCCTCGACGGCCGAGAGGAAGGAGAGCGCGTTTCCCGCGCTCATTGTCGTGCTCGGCGCGATCGTCGCGGTGGTCGGCTCCCTTCTTACGGAGGCGAAGCTGGAGTTCAACGGAAACGAAGTGGACCTCGCAGACAACACGATGGTCGCCGCCGGCTACGGGATCGCTGTCATCGCCGCGGCGATCCTCGGCGCAGCGGTCGCCGTTTGGGCCACCGCCAAGAAGGCGAACAGCTGGCTACCGATCCTGCTGGGAGTAGTCATCTTTGCGATTGCCGTCTATGCCGGTACCGCAGGACTCGACGTGACGCCTTCCTTCGCCCCTGCGGGCTTGCAGGTTGACGGCGCCGGTGATCCTTCGACGGGGATTTTCGCAGTGGGCATCGGCGGCCTGCTGATGATCCTCGGCGGCATCGGCCTGGCCCGCGCCAGACGCTAGGCCGACCCAGCCCGGCACCCGGCGCGTCCCGGCGCCGGGGCTGCGGTCGGTGCCGCCGCTGCGGTACCGCTGAACTACGCGGCGATCGCCCGCGGCGCCAGGGCGCCGGTGGCGAAGAACGGCAAGTTCGCCCACGGCGTCGCGTCGGGCTTCCCGTCGCCGAAGGGCGTGACGCTCTGGACCCGTCTCTCGGAGGTCGAGCGCTCGTCCCGGCTGATGCTCGAGGTCGCGACCGACGACGACTTCCGCAGGGTCGTCAAGCGCACCCGGGTCACGGCGGACGCCGGCGACGACTTCACCGTCCACAAGCGCGTCACCGGCCTCGACCCCGGGCGCCAGTACTACTACCGCTTCGAGACGAAGAACAAGCACTCGCGGGTCGGCCGCTTCCGGACCCTGCCCGCTCCCGACTCGAAGCAGAAGCTGAAGATCGGCTTCTTCTCGTGCCAGGACTACGAGGCCGGCTACTACAACGCCCAGGCGGCGATGGCCGACGAGGATCTCGACCTCGTCATCTGCCTCGGCGACTACATCTACGAGCACAAGTACTACGACGGCCCGGCCGACCGGGTCGACCGGACCGGAGTCAACGAGGACGGTGACGTCCAGAGCCTCGACGAGTACCGGCAGAAGTACCGGATGTACCAGGCCGACAAGCAGCTGCAGGCACTGCACGCCGCCCATCCCTGGGTGACGATCTGGGACGACCACGAGGTCGAGGACAACTACGCGGGCGATCAGGCCGACTCGGCCCAGCCCGACCCGAACCTCGAGAACAGCGGCTACCCGCGCCGGGTCTCGTTCGAGCGGCGGCGCCGCAACGCCTACAAGGCCTACTTCGAGGCCCACCCGCGCCTGAAGCGCAAGGGGATGGAGAAGAACCAGATCTACGGCAGCATCCGCCTCGGCGGGCTCGCCGAGCTGTTCCTCACCGACCAGCGCCAGTACCGCGACCCGCAGCCGTGCGACGACGGAGTCCTCACGCCCTGCCCCGATGCCCAGGCGCCCGGACGGACGTTCCTCGGCGCCGAGCAGAAGAAGTGGTTCAAGCGGGCCGTTCCCGCCTCCGACGCCAAGTGGAAGCTCTGGGCGAGCGAGCTGATGGTGATGAGCGTGGACGTCCCCGCGGGCCAGGCAGCGATCCTCGACTCCTGGGACGGCTACCAGGCCGAGCGCGGCGAGATCCTGACCCACTGGAAGGACAAGGGCGTCGACAACCTGGTGGTCCTCACCGGCGACATCCACACGTTCTTCGCCGGCGATGTGACGACCACCGGCCGTCAGGGGGGCGACCCGGTCGGGGTCGAGCTGGTCGGTGGCTCGGCGACCTCGCTCGGGCTCCCCGAGTACCTCAACGTCGACTCGTCGGTCCTGCACGCCCTTGCGGCCGCCAACGACCCGCACGTCAAGTACGCGGACTTCGACCGCCGCGGCTACGCGGTCATCGAGGTGTCGAAGAAGCGGGTCCGGGCCCAGTTCAAGGCCGTCGACGCACTGACGAAGCGCGCGACTGCGACGACGACGATCGGCGAGTTCCAGATCGATGCCGGCGACCCGACGCTCCACCAGCTGAGCTGATCGCAGGGCCCCGGCCGCGGGGCAGGGCAGGGAACGGTCACCCCGCCGCGAAGGGAGGCCCGTGAATCCCTCCGACTTCCCAGCGGGTGCCGCGGCGCCCGACGGTCCGGTCGCGGGCGGGCCGGGCGCCCCCGATCCGCTGACCCGCCTGCCGACGCGCCGGCAGTTCCTCGACCGTCTCGGCGCCGACCTCGAAGCGCTCGAAGGCGGCGCTCTGGCCGTCCTCTTCGTCGACATCGACGGCTTCCGGAGGGTCAACCGCGACCTCGGACACGGCATCGCCGACCAGCTCCTCTTCTCGGCCGCCAGGCGACTGCTCTCGGCCGTCGGCGACGATGACCTCGTGGCCCGGGCCGGTGGCGACGAGTTCGTCGTCCTGAGCCGCGGCCTCGCGACGGGCTCCGACGTCGTGGACCTGGCCGAGGCGATCCTGGAGGCGTTCGACGACCCCTTCGACCTCGGTGCGGAGGTCGTCGCCGCGACCGTCTCGGTCGGGGTCGTCGTCTGCGAGGGGCCCGGCGCATCGGCCGAGTCGCTGGTCGGCGACGCCGAGTCGGCGCTCGAGCGCGACCGCTCGGGAAGCAGGCGCTTCGAGCTGTTCGACGAGGAGCTGCGCGAGCGGATCCGGTACCGGGCCGAGATCGGCCGCGAGCTCACGGCCTCGCTCGCCTCCGACGAGATCGCGTTCCACTACCAGCCGATCGTCGACATCGCCTCCGGGCGGGTGGTGAGCGTCGAGGTCCTCGCACGCTGGCACCACCCCGAGCGGGGAGCGATCTCACCGGAGCTGTTCGTCCCGATCGCCGAGGAGTCGGGATGCGTCGGCGACCTCCTCGGCCGCCTGCTCGCCCACGCCGCCGCCGAGTTCCCGCTGATCGCCGCCTGCGACCCGACCCGCTCGATCTCGCTCGCGATCAACGTCTCATCGAGCCAGCTCACCTCCGACCCGCTGATCGGCGGCATCCGCGCGCTCGTCGAGGAGCTTGACGTCGACCCCCAGCGGATCATCATCGAGATCTCGGAGTCGGCTCTGAGCGGCGCCGCCGACGCCTATCTGGCCCGGGTCACCGAGCTCCGCGCCCTCGGCGTCAGGATCTCGCTCGACGACTTCGGGACGGCCTCGACCTCGATCGCTCAGCTGCGCTCGCTGCCGATCGACCAGATCAAGCTCGACCGCTCGTTCGTCGTCGGGCTCGGCGAGGCCTCGGCCGACGCCGCGCTCGCTGCGGGCGTGCTGCCGCTGGCCCGCGCCCTCGGGATCGAGGTCGTGGCCGAGGGGATCGAGACGGAGGGGCAGCTCGCGCATCTGTTCGCGCTCGGCTACCGGCAGGGCCAGGGTTACATGCTCGCCCGGCCCGGCCCGGTCGCGGACGCGGCCGAGCTCGTCGCCTCGGGGCCGATCGCAGCGACCCGGACGGCCGAGACGGCGCCGCTGACCGAGGCCCGCGAGGCATTCCGCAGGGCGCTTCTCGCCGGCGACGCGAAGCGGGCGGAGTCCGTCATCGCCGAGGCCGTCGGCGTCGGCATCGACGGGATCACGATCCAGAGCGAGGTGATCGGCCGGGCACTGCACTGGATCGACTCCGAGTGGGAGGCGGGGCGCCTGCGCGCCGCCGACGAACATCTCGCCGCGGCGATCTGCGAGCGTCAGCTCGCAGCCGTCCTCGACTCCCACATCGCCGGCGAGCCGCGCTTCCGAAAGGCGGAGGTGCCGGCGCCGAGCCCGGCCGCGGCTCAGCGGTCGTCCCGCTCGGGGTAGACGTCGTCGATCGTCGCCAGGGGCGTGTACGGGGCGCCGCCGGACGCCGCGACGATCGCCTCGCCCCCGCCCGCGAGCCGGTCCAGAACCGCGACCGTGCCGGCGATCTCGAGGCCCTCCTCGCGGCAACGCTCGATCGCCTTCACGGTCGAGCCGCCGGTGGTGACCACGTCCTCGACGATCAGCGACCGCGTGCCCGGCTCGAGCAGCGGCCCCTCGACCCAGCGCTGGAGCCCGTGCTGCTTCTTCTCCTTGCGGACGAAGAAGGCGAGGAGATCGCGTCCGGCGGGGTCCGAGATCGCGGCGCTCGCGATCGGGTCGGCACCCATGGTCATCCCGCCGACGGCGGTTGCGCCGAGCCGCATCGCCTCGGCGGCGACGAGCTCGGCGAGCGCCCCGAAGCCCGGCTGGCGG
Organism: Solirubrobacterales bacterium; assembly: GCA_020438445.1. Lineage (GTDB taxonomy): Bacteria > Actinomycetota > Thermoleophilia > Solirubrobacterales > 70-9 > RHKX01. The sequence goes on along the minus strand of JAGQUO010000048.1, from coordinate 2,052 downwards.
AGGATCGCCCGCTTGGCGTCGACGTAGTAGGAGGCCTTGCCCCCGCTCGTCAGCGTCACCTCGCCGATGACGAGCGCGTGCTCGCGCAGCTCCGCGATCAGCGTTTCACGAGCGCTCATCTCAGCGTCCGCGACTGGTCAGGAATAGACGTAGATGGGGTCGCCGAGGTCGATCCAGTTGTAGATGTGGACCGAGTCCGGGATCGGGTTCCGCAGGCATCCGTGGCTCGCCGGGTAGGTCGGAACCGAGTGGTAGCCGTGGGTGGCGTACCCGCGGATGAAGTAGACCGAGTAGTACATCCCGAGGCTGTTGTAGCCCGCGTCCTTGCGGTAGAAGCGGAACTTGCCCTTGATCGTCGGGGTCGCCGGGGCGCCGGAGGAGATCGTGTAGATCTCGTCGACCTTGCCGTTGTCGGCGAGGACCATCACCTGTCGCGAGAGGTCGGCCTCGACGTGCTTGCCGGCCCCGGGATGCTTGAGCTTGAAGCCGCCCTTGCCCTTGGCGAGCTTCTTGAAGATGCCGCTGGTCGCCTTCTCCTTGCGGGCCATGTTGTTGACCTTGCGGTAGGCGAGCACCGCCCGCCCGGTGGCCGAGGTGAACTTCGAGCCCTTGCTCGAGACGTAACCGAGGCCGTTCAGGAGGTCGTTGAGGAGCGCCGGCGCCGAGCCGTGGTTGCCCTCCTTCAGGCTCGGGTAGCGGATCCGGAAATTCCGGCTCGAGGTCTTCGACTGCCCCCAGTCCTTGCCCTTGCGGAGGATCGCCTGCACCCGGTACATGCCGGGCGAGGTCATCTTCCGCGACCAGTGGAACTGACCGAGCTGTGAGCCCTTGCCCTTGTCGCGCACGTTGACCGTCTTCCGCTTGATGGTCTTCTTGCGCTTGTAGAGGACGATCGTGACCTTCTGGCCGGCGTGGAACGGCCGCACGGTCCCGGCGACCTTGATCCGGTTGCCGGCCGTGACCTTGCCGCCGCGCAGGCCCTTGAGCCGCACCTTCGTCGAGGTGGGCTGGAGCTGGGGCGCGCCGCCCTTCTTCGCGCGCTGGGCCTCGCCCGCGCCCCCGGCGGCCGGGTCCGGCTCCGCGGACTCGGCGGCTTCCGCCGGAGCGCCGGGATCGGCGGCCGGGGCGGTGGTCGCCTCCGGGACGGTCGTCGTCGGCGTCGCCGGCTCCTGGGCGGACGCCGATGCGGCGAAGATCGCCGGCGCGAGGACGAGCGAGAGGACGAGGACTGATCGGAGACGCATTCCCTGACTCATTGCGGGCGCAATTGTACGGCCAGGGGCGGCCGACCGGCCCCGCTGGTCAGATCGTGTCGGTCACGAGCAGCACGAACGCGATCGTGTTGTTGATCGCGTGGGCGAGGATCGGCGCCCAGAGCGTGCCGCTGCGCTCGTAGAGCCAGGCGAGGATGAGGCCGAAGACGGCGAGCTGGATCGCGACCCCGATGTTGCCCGCACCGAGGTGCAGCGATCCCCAGACGAGCGCCGAGATCGCCGCCGCGGGCAGGATCGACATCGAGTTGCGAAGCCCGCCGTACATGAAGCCCCGGAAGAACACCTCCTCGGAGACCGGCGCGGCGATCACGATCAGGAAGGCGGCGACGGCGACGCTGCCGAGCTCGTCCTTGTTGGTGCCGAGGTCCCGCGTCACGTCCTCCTGATCGGGCTGCAGGAGCGGCGCGAGGATCCCGGCGCAGACGATGTAGACGAACCAGGCGAGGATGGCGAGGCCGATCGCGCCGAGCGCGATCCGGGGGCCGAGGCCGAGCTTCCCGTACGCCTCCTTCAGCTTCCCCCGCGCGTCGAACAGGGCGAAGCCGAGCGCGGTCCCGATCAGGCTGATCGCGACGACGAGCTGGGCGGCGTTCCTCGCGGCGGGCGAGTCGAGCTCGGGGTCGAAGATCGCGACCATGATCGTCCCGGTCAGCATCGTCCCCGCGGCGACGAGGACGCCGAGCGCGACCATGCCGCCGCCCCAGCCGACATCGGGCAGGCCCGCCCAGCGCGTCAGAAAGCGCCCGCCCTCGCGCGCCCGGTCGGGTTCCCGGCCGTT
>JAGQUO010000003.1 GCA_020438445.1 Solirubrobacterales bacterium | reverse complement strand
TCCAACCGGTCGTAGGAGGCGCCGTCAAAGAAGAGTTCCCCCCGGTCCCTTTCCAGGAGCCCGGCGAGGAGGCGGAGGAAGGTCGTCTTCCCGGCGCCGTTGGGCCCGAGAAAGCCGTAGATCTCACCCGGATCGACGTGGAGATCGATGCCGTCGACCGCAAGCGGTCCCTTCCTGAACTTCTGAGTCAGGCCCTCCACCTGGATGGCCCGCTCGCTTTCACCCCTGAGCATCCGCGGCACCTTAGCACAGATCCTTGTAGCACCACCATTATTGGTGAGTTGCAAATATCGGTGGAACACAATAGAATCGTCACCGGCGATGGGAACACGGACGAGCGAAGAGGCCGCGGCGGCAGCCTGGCGGTCCGTCATGACCCTCGCCGGCTGGGGTCCCGGCCGGCAGCCGCGGATCCCGGCCGTCGCCCAGCAGTTCGGACTCTCCCCCAAGCAGCTCGTCCTGCTCTGGCGCCTGCCGCCCGGCAGCACCATGTCCATGCGGGCGATGGGCGACCGCCTCTCCTGCGACGCCTCGTTCATGACGAACATGGTCGACCGCCTCGAGGAGGACGACCTGATCGAGCGCCGCCCGGACCCCGAGGACCGCCGGGTCACCCTGATCGCCCTGACCGAGAAGGGCGACGGCGTCAGGAACGATGCCCTCGCCGCGCTGCTCGAGCCGCCGCCCGAGTTCGCGGCCCTGGATCCGGATGAGGTCGAGCAGCTGGCCGCTCTCCTGGCGAAGGCGACGGCCGCTGAGCCGTCCGCCGTCCCGGGCTCCTAGCTCAGCTCCACGCGGGCGCCGCGCGGAGAGAACTGCGCCCTCCGGACCTCGGCCCAGCCGTCGGCGAACTCGTGCAGGCGGTCCAGCAGCGCCCTTCCCGACTGCCAGTAGGCCCAGACGAGGACGGTCGGCCCCGCACCCGAGATCGTCGCGCCGAGGGCGCCCATCTCAGCTGCCCGCTCGACCAGCTCCATCGAGCGCGGGTAGAGCGACGCGCGGTGCGGCTGATGGATCCGATCCGCGAGCCCGGCCCTGATCAGGTCGAGATCGGAGCGCTCGATGCCGAGGACGAGTTGAGCGGCCGCCGCGACGTTGCGGGTGACGTCCGCGAGCGGGTACTCGGGCGGAAGGGCGGCGCGGGCGGCGGCGGTCGAGACCTCCTCGCCGGGGATCACGAGGATGCCCTCGACCCCCTCCGGCGGCGCGAGCCGGACGGGCGGCGGCTGGGGGCGGCCCGCCTCCCTCGGAGGACAGAGCGTGACGCCCCCGTAGAGCGCCGCGGCGACGTTGTCGGGATGGCCCTCGATCTCGGTCGCCCGAGCGAGGATCTGCTCGCGGTCGTTGGCGAGCTCGAACATGTGATCCGCCGCGAGCAGGCCGGCCAGGATCGCCGAGGCGCTCGACCCGAGACCGCGGGCGAGAGGGATCGGGCTGCGCACCCGGAACGAGATCCCGTCGGCGGGATGGAGGTCCTCGAACGCACGCACGATCAGGTTGCTGCGGTCCACCGGCGCATCGATCCCTTCGGAGACGACCCCGAAGGACCCGGTCTCGGCCACCTCGAGCTCGAGCTCGAACGCGAGCGCGGCTCCGAGGACGTCGTAGCCGGGCCCGAGGTTCGCAGTCGAGGCCGGGACCCGGACGATCCGCCGCCGCCCGCTCACGCGTCCCTCACCAGTCGCCCGACGCGAGCCGGGCGGAATCACCGGCGATCCCACGCGCCAGGACGCCGCCGTCGGGCACCAGGGCGCCGGGCAGGAGCAATGCCTCCTTGACCTGCGCCCCGGCGCCGATGCGGGAGCCCGCGCCGATCACGAGTGGACCGGTGAGCACCGCCCCGGCGCCGATCTCACAGCCCGAGCCGAACAGGACCCGGCCGGAGACCTCGACGTCGGCCGGGATCGCGAGTTCTCCGGGCGGGCCGTCGATCCCGAGATCGCCGGCGAGCTCGGGCAGCTGCACCTCGCCGTCGACCGCGTCGAGGTTGCCCTGCAGGTACTCCGGCAGGGTCCCGACGTCGTTCCAGTAGGTCTCGATCTCGTGGACGTAGAACGGGACGTCGCCGTCGAGCAGCGCCGGGAAGACGTCGTTGGCGAAGTCGACCGGATCGGGCATCTCGCCCCGCGGGAAGTAGTCGAAGATCTCGGGGCTGAAGGCGTAGATCATGCAGTTGCAGAGATCGGAGAGCGCCTCGGCCGGGTCCGGCTTCTCCTGAAAGCCCTGGATTCGGCCGTCGGCGCCGGTGACGATGACGCCGTACTCGCTCACGTCCTTCACCTTCTTGACCCCGAGCGTGGCGACGCCGTCGTTGGCCCGGTGCGCCGCGGCGAGCGCGGTCAGATCGGCATCGGTCAGCGCATCGCCGGCGAGGACCAGGAAGTCCTCTCCGGGCGCCGTGAGGAAGTCGGCGACGTTGCGGACCCCGCCGGCGGTGCCGAGCAGCTCCTCCTCCTCGCGGTAGGTGATCTCGACGCCCAGCTCCGATCCGTCTCCGAGCCGGCCGCGCACCTGGTCGGGGAACCAGTGCAGGTTGGCGATCACCTCGCCGACGCCGGCGGCCGCGAGCAGACGGACGAGCTGCTCGACGATCGCGACGTTGCCGACCGGCACGACCGGCTTCGGGATCGCGTGGGTGATCGGCCGCAGTCGGGTCCCCAGCCCCGCTGCCATGACCATCGCCCTCATGGTCTTCCGAGGCGGTCCTTGAGGTTCTCGATCACGTCGACCGGGGTCGGGTCGGCGCCCTCGCGAGCGGCGAGCTCGAGCGAGATCAGATCGCCGAGCATGACGGCCCAGAGCAGCCGCTCCGTCCGCGTCTCCCCCACCGTCTCGACCCGGACGACGTCCCGAGCCCGGTCGGCGATCAGCTCGGCCGTCAGCTCGACCCGCTGGCGCTCGCGTGGATGCTGGTCCTGGTCCTCGAGGAAGACGGCGCTGAACGCGCCGGGCGCTCCCCCGGCCCAGCCGACGATCTCGTTGTGGTCGAGCTCGGGCAGCGAGTGATCGAACGCCGGCAGCTTCGCGTTCTCGTTGATCTGACACTTCCACCGGTAGGCGACGGGGGCCGTGAGGCCGCATCCGTACAGGAGCGGGACCGAGCCGTGGACCCGTCCCGCTATCTCCTCGGCCCGGGCCAGCAGCGAGTCACGCGCCGCCTCGAGGTGGGCTGCGGCCGTGTCGATCTCCGTCCGCAGGCCCGGTCCGGCTCCGACCAGCGCCGCGACCTCGGCGGCGATCGCGAACGTGTAGCCGACCGCGGCCCGGGGTTGCAGCCCCGCCGGCATGCCGATCACCGGCACACCGTCCCGGCGGGCCGCTTCGCCGATCGTGCCGCCGGTGGTGGCGACCACCCGCTGCGCGCCGACGGCCTCGGCGGCCGCATAGCAGCCGAGGGTCTCCTCGGTGTTGCCCGAGTAGCTGGAGCAGAAGATCGCGCGGTCCGGCGGTGTCCAGGAGGGCACCCCGTATCCGCGGACGACGTCGAGCGGCTTGCAGAGCCGCGAGCCGAGCGCCGCTGCGGCGAGGTCGCCGCCGATCGCGGAGCCCCCCATCCCGCAGACGATCAGACCGCTCGCCTCGATCGGATCGAGGTCGGCCGAGCCGAACCGCCAGAGCGCGTCGCGGAGGAAGTCGGGAAGCGAGAGCGCGGCGTCGAGCTGATCGCCCGAGTCGATCGCACCGATCCTGTCGGCGAGGTCGCTCATGCGCGCTCCCCGGGCTGGACGCGGGCACCCGGCTCGAGCTCCGCGCCCGCCGTCACCGTCGCGCCGGCGCCGATGACCGAGCCGTAGGGCACGAGCGCTCCCGCCTCGACGACCGCATCCGCCGCGAGGATCGAGCCGCGGACGACGGCACCGTCGCCGACGAAGCAGCCGGGATGGAGCGCCGATGCCTCGACGAGGCCGCCGGAGCCCACCTGGACGCCCATGCCGAGCACCGCCTTCGGGCCGACCTCGGCATCGGGGCCGACGTTCGCGTTGTCGTCGACGAAGCTGTGAGCCGCGACCTCGGCGGTCGGGTCGACGATCGCGCTCTCGGCGACGTAGCGGCCGCGCTCGTCGACCATCTCGCCCGGTTCGGACTCGACCTCGCCCTCGAGGATGTCCCAGCAGGCATCGAGGTAGCGCTCCGGGGTTCCGATGTCCATCCAGTAGCCCTCGAGCCGGAGGGAGTAGAGGCCCTTGCCGACCAGCTCGGGGAAGACGGACCGCTCGATCGAGACGTCCATGCCGGCCGGGACCATGTCGAGGATCGACTTCTCGAGCACGTAGGCGCCCGCCGAGACCTCGTCGGTGTCGATGTCGGCCGGATCGGGCTTCTCGAGGAACTCCGTGATCTCACCGTCGGGCTTGCGGCGGACGAGGCCGTAGTTGGTCGGGTCCTCGACCGGATGGAGCGCCAGGGTCGCACGGGCGCCGCTCGCGTCGTGCTGGTCCAGCAGCGCAGTCAGGTCGAGGTCGGTGAGCACGTCGCCGTTGAGGGCGAAGAAGCGGTCGTCGAGCAGGTCCTCGGCGAACTTGATCGCTCCCGCCGTCCCTCGCGGCTCCGGCTCCTCGACGTACCGCAGCCGGGCCCCTCCGGGGATGCCGTCGCCGAGCACCTCGCGGATGTCGTCGGGACGGAATCCGCAGGCCATGACGATGTCGTCCACCCCGTGGCGACCGAGCCAGTCGATCATGTAGCGGAGGAACGGCCGGTCGACCAGCGGGATGACCGGCTTCGGCAGCGTCAGCGTCACCGGGCGCAGGCGCGTTCCGTGCCCGCCGACGAGGATCAGCGCCTGCACCGGATCTCCTTCTTAGCCGCGTCCATGGAAGGGGGTTTCTACAAGGTCCGGCGGTCGCCCCGTCGGCCGCTAAGCGGGCTCAGCGGCCGACGCCCTCGTAGGCGAAGCCCGCCGCCCGCATCCGCTCGGGATCGAGGAAGTTCCGGCCGTCGACGATCACCGCGCTCGTCATCTCGGCGGCGAGCGCGGGCCAGTCGAGATCGGCGAACTCGCTCCATTCCGTGACGAGGATCGCTCCGTCGGCCCCGGCGAGGGCCTCGCCGGGGCTGGAGGCGAACTCGATCGAGGGCAGCAGGCCCGAGGCGGCGTCCTTCGCGACCGGGTCGTAGCCGACGACCTCGGCCCCCTCGCCCTGCAGCCGGGCCGAGAGCACGAGGCTCGAGGCCTCCCGCATGTCGTCGGTGTTCGGCTTGAACGCGAGGCCGAGCAGCGCGATCCGCTTGCCGACGAGCGATCCCAGGTGCTTGGTCAGCTTGCCGATCACCCGTCGCTTCTGGAGCTCGTTGACCTCGATTACCGAGTTCAGGAGCTGGAAGTGGTAGCCGGAGTTGCCGGCGAGTTGCTTAAGAGCAGAAACGTCTTTCGGGAAACAACTCCCGCCATAGCCGATTCCCGCCTTGAGGAAGGAGCCGCCGATCCGCTCGTCGAGACCCATGCCGCGGGCGACCTCGGTGACGTCGGCGCCGACCTCCTCGCAGACGTTCGCGATCTCGTTGATGAACGAGATCTTCGTCGCGAGGAAGGCGTTGGACGCGAGCTTGATCATCTCGGCGCTGGAGACGTCGGTGCGCACGATCTCGCCGCCGAGCGGCTCGTAGAGCGCCGTGACCGCGTCGGCGGCCCATTCGTCCCCCGGATCGGCCCCGATCACGACCCGGTCGGGATTGAGGAAGTCGGCGACCGCCGACCCCTCCTTGAGGAACTCGGGGCAGGAGACGTACGCGAGCCCGGGCATCTCACGGCGGATCGAGGACCCGGTTCCCGAGGGCACCGTGCTCTTCATCACCAGCGCGTGCTCGGCGTCGTCGGGAAGGCGCTCGACCACGGTCATGACCCGGGAGAGGTCGGCATCGCCCGAGTAGGTCGGAGGGGTGTCGACGCAGCAGAAGAGCAGTCGCGAGTTCGCGAGCACCTCGTCCATGTCGGATGTGAAGTGGAGCCGCCGGGCGTGCTCGGTCACGAGCTCGGCGAGGCCCGGCTCGTGGAAGGTCACCTCGCCCGAGGACAACTCGGCCACCTTGGCCTCGTCGACGTCCATCGCCCAGACATCGTGGCCCCGCGACGCGAAGCATGCTGCCGTCACGAGGCCGACCCATCCGACCCCGACGACACCGACCGTTTCTCTCACTTGACCTCCTTCATGCTCGCGGCCATCGCGAGCATGTCCGAGTTGTCGATGGTCTGGACCAGGGTGTTGCTGATCCAGTAGGAGTTCCCGTCATCGTCGTGCCAGGCGATCAGGCGGATCCGGTCGCCGTCCCAGTAGATGTCGAAGTCGCGGTCGTCGATCGTCTCGGTGTCGTGGCTGTCGCGGAGGATCGGCGGATCGGACCAGGTCGTGCCCTGCACGCCGTAGTACTCGGGCAGGCGGTCGGGTGCCGTGTACTCGATAACGAGCTTGTAGGCCGCCTGCTTCTTGTCGTCCTCGTCCTTGATGTCGTACTGGCGGGAATCGGCACTGTACTGGGACCCGGGCACGACCTCGGTCGGCACCCAGACCGGGAACGGCAGCCGCCGCGCCGACGTCTTGCCGAACGCCTCGAACTTGTTGATGCCCGTGTTGAGGTCGAGGACCTCGGAGGTCGGGATCAGGTTCGCTCCGTCGGTCGGGTCCTCGTCCTTCTTCTTCGAGCCTCCCCCCTTCGACGAGCCGCCGCCCGAGCCGTTCTCCGGCTTGGTGGCGTTCTTGCCGCCGCTCGGTCCCGGAGTGTCCTTGCCGTTGAGGAACTCGTCGACGGCCTTCTGGATCTGCTCGGGGGTCGCCGTCACGTAGCTCGGCCCCAGCTCTCCATCGAAGCTGATCTGGTTGATCGGCACGTCCTTGACGGCGAGGAATGCCTTCAGCGCCCCGATCATCTGCGCCGGATCCTTGATGTCGGATGACGTGTACTTGGTGAAGATGTCGATCAGGTCGCTTCCCGTGTCGCCGCCGACGATCGGCAGGACCTCGCTGATCGGCACCTGCTGGCGGGCGTTGCGGAGGAAGTCCTGCTGGCGGGCGGCGCGGACGATGTCGGTGTCGGTGTGCCGGTAGCGGACGTAGTCGAGCGCGTTCTGCCCGCAGAGTCGCTGGTAGCCGGCGTTGACGTTGATCTCGGCGTAGGTGTCGAGCGAGCTCAGCGCGGTCGAATTGTCGTTGTAGTAGTGACGGTCGACGTCCACGTAGACGCAGCCGATCGCGTTGACGGCCTCGGCGAACCCGAAGAAGTCGACGTTGACGACGTGGTTGATCGGCAGGCCGGTGAGGTCCTTGACGGTCTCGAGGGTCTTCTTGACGCCGCCGTCGGCGTACGCCTCGTTGAGCTTCGCGGTCCCGTAACCCGGGATGTCGACCTTGAGGTCGCGCGGCAGTGAGAACAGCGAGAGGACCTGCTTCTCCGGATCGACCCGGAGCAGCATCGTGGTGTCGGAGCGACCGGGATCGCCCTTGATGTTCGTGCGCTTGTCGGAGCCGACGATCAGGATCGTCTGCGGGTCCCCGGTGCCGAGCTCGGCCAGCTTGTCGGAGAGCCCCGGGATCGGCTGCAGCTTCGCGGCGACGTCGGTGAGCAGCAGGAGCGAGGAGACGGAGACGGCGGTCGCCACGGAGACGACGATCAGCACCGACGCCATCAGGAAGCGCCACCACAGCGCCGGCGTCTTGATCTCGGGATCCTCCTCCTCGGCGTAGGCGGCGGTCAGCGGGACCGGCGGCGGCCCCCGGCGGACGACCGTGTGCTCCACGTCGTCCTCCGGTGCCTCCTCGGCCTCGAGAGGCACCTCGTCGTCCCCGGGGCCGGGTTGCACCTCCTCCCCGTCCTCGGCGACGGTCCCGGATTCCGGCTCCTCCCGGTCATCACCGGCCTCAGCGGCCGCAGCCGCGGCACCTTCGCCCGCGTCGGCTGCATCTCCCATCGCCCATTCCTCGGTCTCGCCGCCGGGAGCCTCGTCGGCGGGCGACGTCCACTCTCCGGCTGCGGGCCCGGCGTCGTCGTCGAGGTCGGTGGGGCGGTCGCCGGACTCCGCCGCCGGGCCCCCGTCCGGCGCGGGGGCGTCCTCACCCGCGGTCTTCGCCTCGGGCCCACCCGAGACCTCGCGGCGGATCTCCTCCTCGAGCCTGGCGAACTCCTCGGTCAGGCCGAGGCCCTTCTCCTCCCGCTCCTCCGGGGGGCCGGCGCCTCCTGCGCCCTCGTCGCGCCTCTCCTCGTCGCTCATCCGGCGACCCTCCCGGCGGCGCTGCGGTCGACCGGAGCCGAGCGGGCGAAATCGCAGAGCGTCGCCCGGTAGGAGGCGAGAGAGGCGACGGACACCCACTCCTCCGGTCCGTGGTGGCCGGCTCCGACCGGGCCGAACTCCACCGCCGGCGTGCCGGCGCGGATGAAGGCGACGGCGTCCGAGGCGCCGTCGCGGCCGATGCTCGTCACCTCGTCGGCGTGGTTGGGCCGGGCGGCGTCGCCGAGCGCCCGCACGAACGGAGACGCGGGATCGACGTCGACGGGCGGCCAGCGGAAGGTCGAGACGACGTCGGTGTCGGGGATCGAGGCGATCTGCTCGAGGATCTCCTCGGGTTCCTGCTCAGGCAGGTAACGGATGTCGACGTCGATGACGCAGGTGTCGGGCACTTTGTTCAAGGCGTCCCCGCCCATGATCCGGCCGAGGTTGATCGAAGGGCGGTCGAAGAGCTCGGAAGACTGCAGTGAGAACGGTAGCGACTCGATCCCGCGGAACACCGAGATCGCCTTGATGATCGCATTGTCCCCCTTCCACGGCGTCGAACTGTGCGCGGCGCGCCCCGCGACCTCGATCCGCAGCGCGAGCACGCCCTTGGCGGCGACCCCGATGAGCATGTCGGTCGGCTCGCCGGTGATCGCGAACTGTCCCGTGTACCCGGCGTCGACGAGGATCTCGGTCCCGCGGTCGAACTCCTCCTCGGTCTCCTCGTCGGGAACCAGCGCGAGCACCACCCTGACGTCGTCCTGCTCACGCAGATCGGCCAGCGCCAGCATCATCGCCGCTGCTGCGCCCTTCATGTCGTAGGCGCCGCGGCCGTAGAGGCGGTCGCCGTCGAGCAGCGGGTCGAACTGCCCGGGACGTCCCGGCACGACGTCGATGTGGCCGTGGAAGATGATCGGCGGCAGCTCCGGCGGGCCGACCTCGGCGACGACGATCGGCAGATCGCGGACCGTCAGCTGCCGGGTGGGTATGTCGCGCGCCTCGAACCAGCCCTTGATGAACCCGGCGCAGAGCCGGACCCCCTCGGGCGTCGAGGTGTCGTAGCCGATCAGCTTCTCCGTGAGCAGGCGCTCCTGCATCCGCAAAGGGTAGAACGCCCGGCGACGTGCGGGCGGCCGAGCACGGCGGAGCGCGCAGGCGGGTGCGGGCGGGCGATCACGACCCGTCGTCAACCCGCGGAAACCCACCCGTACGGTGGCTTTCGTCGGGTTGACCGAGCGTCAGGAGCTCCTACCGGTCGGTCGGCGAGCAGTCGGTCCGCCGGCCCGGCGGGTCGTCGCCGGCGTCCGCCGGGTAGGCGTGGGTGATCTCGAGGAATCCGCCGGGCAGCACGTGAACGACCTCTCCGGGCTTGGCGGCCATGCGCGAGGCGGCGGAAACGACGTTGACGTAGCGGCGGCCGGCCTCGACGTCGCAGGTGAGGATGGTGGTGATCGCCGCGCCGGCCTCCGCCGAGCAGCGGCGGTCGCAGTTGCCACCGGCGTTGCCGGTCTTGTCCGGGTCGTAGGTGTCACTGATCAGAAAGCGCCCCTTGATCCCGGTCGGGCTGTCGCTGAGGACGATGTAGGAGGCGATGTCGGGCGCGTCGGGCAGCCGCTCGCGGATGCTCCCCTTCGCGTCGAGCTCGTACTGGCGGCCCTCGATCGCCTCGGTGTCGCCGTCCGGCGCGAGGTCGACGCTGTAGATCACGCGCCTGACCTTGTTCTTGTTGCTCTTGTTCGGGAGCACGTCTAGCGTCTTCACCGCGGCGGTGCGGGCCGGTTCCGGCGGGCTCGCTTCGGGCACGTCGTCATCGGCCTGGACCCAGTACATGGCCGTTCCCTTCTGGGTCTCGACGGCGAGGACGTTGCAGCTCCGCGGTGACGGCGGCCGGCAGCCGACGGCCTGCGGCGATGTGGCGCGGGTCTCGAACACGATCCACTTCCACCTGCTCGCGTCGGCGACGTCGCCGGACCCGAGAACGATCTCCTCCTGCTGGGAGACGGTGCAGTGATGGACGGCGGTGGTGCAGCGATAGCGAAGCGGCTTGCCGAGGACCTTGCGCGGCCCGGTCAGATCGGGTTCCTTCTCACCGCCGACGAGCACGAAGCTGGTCTCGACGTCGACCGGGTCGTAGTGATACTCCCGCGTTCCCTGGCAGGCGGTGTGCTCGCGGTTGTTCGGGATGTAGTCGGTGATCGCGCATTTCGTCAGGGTCACGTTCGCGATCGCACGCAGCCGCATGCCCTCCTCGAGCTCGCGGACCGGGGCCCTGTAGACGGCCACCGGCGTGCCCGAGCGCGTGACCGGGACGCGCTGGTTCTGGGTCGCCGAGGCCGCATCGCCCTTGACCAGGCCGGGATCCCCCTCCGGGCCGTTGTCGCTGCTGATCGAGACCTTGCCGGAGTCGCCGCCGCCGCATCCTGCGACGGCAAGTGCTGTCAGTACCGCGATTGCGGCGCTGCTCAGCTTCCGTTTGCGATCTCCAGGAATGCTTCGGCCCTGACCTTGTCCTGCTCTGCCGTCCGGTGGGCGGCCGACTCCTCGTCGGCGCTCTCGAGCCTTCCTTCGGCATCCTCGATCCGGGCCTTGAGATCGGCAACGTCGAGCTGGTCGGGATCGATCGCCTCCGTCACGAGCACGGTGACCTTGTTGGCGAAGACCTCGAGCCACCCCTCGGCGGCCGCGTAGCGCCTGGCGCCACCGGATGAGCCGAAATCGGACTCGGACTCGAACAGGCGCATCTCGTGCGGGACGAGGCGGGCCAGCATCGGCGCGTGGCGCGCGCGAATGCCGACCTCACCCACGACGGTGCGGACGGAGACCTGGAACATCTCTCCGTCGTAGACCTTCCCGTTCGGGGTCAGGACCTCGGCCCTGAATGTCGTCGTCGCGTCGGCCATCGGATCAGGCGGCTGCGCCGGCCTCCTCCTTCTCGGCCTGCTCGGCGGCCTCGCTCTCGGCACCCGCCGTCTCGTCCTCGCCGCGGCCCTTGGCGGCGTCGAGGACCTGGTCGATCGAGCCCTTCATGTAGAAGGCGCCCTCGGGGATGTCGTCGTGCTCGCCGTCCACGATGCTGCGGAAGCTCGCGACCGTGTCGGCGACCGAGACGACTTCGCCCGGGGTCCCGGTGAACTGCTCGGCGACGTTGAACGGCTGGCTCAGGAACCGCTCGATCTTCCGCGCGCGGTTGACCTGGAGCTTGTCCTCGTCGGAGAGCTCGTCGATGCCGAGGATCGCGATGATGTCCTGCAGCTCCTTGTAGCGCTGGAGGACCTCCTGGACGTCGGTCGCCGTCTTGTAGTGCTCCTCGCCGAGGATGTCGGCCTTGAGGATCGTCGACGTCGAGTCGAGGGGGTCGACGGCCGGGTAGATGCCCTTCTCCGAGATCGACCGCGACAGCGTGGTGGTCGCGTTCAGGTGGGCGAACACCGAGGCCGGCGCCGGGTCGGTGAGGTCGTCCGCGGGGACGTAGACGGCCTGGATCGACGTCACCGAGCCCTGCTGAGTCGAGGTGATCCGCTCCTGCAGCTGCCCCATCTCGGTCTCCAGCGTCGGCTGGTAGCCCACCGCCGAGGGCATCCGGCCGAGCAGCGCCGAGACCTCGGAGCCGGCCTGGACGAAGCGGAAGATGTTGTCGATGAACAGGAGCACGTCCTGACCGCCGGTCTCGCGGAAGTACTCCGCCATCGTCAGGCCGGTCAGGGCGACGCGAAGGCGCGCTCCGGGCGGCTCGTTCATCTGCCCGAACACCATCATCGTCTTGTCGATGACGCCGGACTCGGTCATCTCGACGTAGAGGTCGTTGCCCTCACGGGTCCGCTCGCCGACGCCGCAGAACGCGGAGAGGCCGCCGTGCTCGGTCGCGATGTTGGCGATCAGCTCCTGGATCAGCACCGTCTTGCCGACGCCGGCGCCGCCGAACAGGCCGACCTTGCCGCCCTTCGCGTAAGGGGCGAGGAGGTCGATGACCTTGATGCCGGTCTCGAGGATCTCCTGCGTCGGGGTGAGGTCCTCGGCGGTCGGAGCCGGCCGGTGGATCGGCCAGCGGTCCTCGCCGGAGACGGCCTCCTTCTCGTCGATCGGGTCTCCGAGCAGGTTGAAGATCCGGCCGAGCGTGTCCTTTCCGACGGGCACGGTGATCGACGCGCCGGTGTCGACGACGGGGTCGCCGCGGCGCAGGCCGTCGGTCGCATCCATCGCGACCGCGCGGACGCGGTCGTCGCCGAGGTGCTGCTGGACCTCGCAGGTCAGGCTGATGGCGTCGCGGCCGTCGCCCTCGGGGATGTCGATCGTCAGGGCGTTGTAGATCTCGGGCAGGCCGTCGGTGAAGACGACGTCGACGACGACGCCGATCACCTGCTCGACGGTTCCCTGATTGTGTCCGTTCGTTTCAGCCATGTTGTGTCTCTGTCTCCTTGCTCGGTCCTGTTGAAGCTTTCAAGTCGGTGATCAGCCCGCTCCGAGGGCCTCGGCGCCGCCGACCACCTCGAGGATCTCCTGGGTGATCTCGGCCTGGCGAACCCGGTTCATCTCGAGCGTCAGCCGGTCGATCATGTCGCCCGCGTTCTCGGCGGCGTTCCGCATCGCGGTCATCCGGGCTCCGTGCTCGGAGGCCGCCGACTCCAGCAGCGCCCGGTAGACCGAGAGGTTCACGTACTCCTCGAAGAGGTCCCTGAGCGCGTCCTCGGGCTCGGGCTCGTAGATCCACTCGGCGCGCTGATGGGCCTCGGCCAGCTCCGGGTCCTCGGGCTTCTCCGGCTCCGGCACGCCCTCGCCGAACACCTCCGCTTCGGCCAGCGGCAGCAGGGTATGGCGACGCACGTACTGCGTCAGCGGCGAGACGTAACGGTTGTAGATCAGCTCGACGCGGTCGACCTCCTCGTCGACGAACGATGCGGCGAGCCGGTCGCCGATCTCACGCGCGTTCGCGAAGGACGGCTGATCGGTGAAGCCCGTGAAGGAGCCCTCGATCGTCTCGCCGCGGAAGCTCAGGGCCGAGTTGCCGCGGCGCCCGACCACGTAGTACAGGACCTCCTTGCCCTCGGCCTCGAGCTCGCGCTGGAGCTGCCCGCCGGCGCGGATGATCTGCGTGTTGAAGGAGCCCGCGAGCCCGCGATCGCCGGTGACGAGGATGATCCCCACCCGGCGGACCTCGTCGTGCTGCTGGAGCAGCGCCACCCGGTTGCCGGCCTGCGCCGCCGCGTCGGCGACCTGCTGCGTGATCCGGCGGATCGCCTGTGCGTAGGGCCGCATCCGGTCGATCCGCTGCTCGGCCCGGCGCAGCCGCGCAGCGGCCACCATCTCCATCGCCCGCGTGATCTTGCGGATGTTCTTGACGGAGGTGATCCGGTTCTTGACTTCCTTCTGGGTAGCCATGGGTGCCTAGACGGTCGCAGCCTCTTCCTCGTCGGCGGCCTGATCGGCGGCCTCGGCCTCCTCGTCGGCGACGCTCCGGCCGGGGGCCTCGCGCTCCTCGTCGGAGCGGATCCGGTCGGACTCGCCCTCGGCCAGCTCATTGCCCTCGGCGTCGAAATCGGGACCGAAGTCGTCGATCATCTCCGCGATCGCGTTGCCGAGCTGCTCCTCCTGCTCGTCGGAGAGCTGGCCGTCGTCGTTGATCGAGCTGACCAGGTCGGCCTGCTCGGCCCGGAGCCGGTCGCGCAGGTCGCCCAGGAATGCGGGGACCCGCTCGACCTTGATCCGATCGAGGTAACCGCCGGTGCCGGCGTAGATCGAGGCGACCTGCTCGGCGACCGACAGCGGCTGGCGCTCGCCCTGGTTCAGCGCCTCGACGAGGCGCTCGCCGCGAGCCAGCGTCTTCTGGGTCTCGGGGTCGAGCTCGGAGCCGAACTGCGCGAAGGCCTCGAGCTCGCGGTACTGCGAGAGGTCGAGGCGCAGCTTGCCGGCGACCTTCTTCATCGCCTTCGTCTGCGCGTTGCCGCCGACCCGGGAGACCGAGATGCCGACGTTGATCGCCGGGCGGACGCCCGAGTAGAACAGGTCCGACTCGAGGAAGATCTGCCCGTCGGTGATCGAGATGACGTTGGTCGGGATATAGGCGGAGACGTCCGACGCCTGCGTCTCGATGATCGGCAGCGCCGTCAGCGAGCCGCCTCCGAGGTCGTCGGAGAGCTTGACGCCGCGCTCGAGCAGCCGCGAGTGCAGGTAGAAGACGTCGCCGGGGTACGCCTCGCGACCCGGCGGGCGCCGCAGCAGCAGCGACATCTGCCGGTATGCGTAGGCGTGCTTGGTGAGGTCGTCGTAGATGCAGAGCGAATGCCCACCCTTGTAAGTGAAGTACTCGGCCATCGCGGTACCGGCGTAGGGCGCCATGTACTTGATCGGAGCGGCCTCGTCCGCGGGAGCGGCGACGATGATCGTGTTGTCCATCGCGCCGGCTTCCTTCAGCGTCTCCATCAGCTGGACGACGGTCGCCATGCGCTGCCCGATCGCGACGTAGACCGAGACGAGGTCCTTGTCCTTGTTGTTGATGATCGTGTCGATCGCGCGCGCGGTCTTGCCGGTCTGGCGGTCGCCGATGATCAGCTCGCGCTGGCCGCGGCCGATCGGGATCATCGAGTCGATCGCCTTCAGGCCGGTCTGCATCGGCTCCTTGACGCCCTGGCGCTGGATGACGCCGGGCGCCTTGAACTCGGCCGGCCGGGTCTCGGTCGTGTGGACGTCGCCCTTGCCGTCGAGCGGGCGGCCGAGCGGATCGACCAGGCGGCCGAGCAGCGCATCACCCACCGGGATCTCGAGCAGGCGGCCGGTGCGCTTGATCGTGTCGCCCTCGACGATCTTGTCCCACTCGCCGAAGAGCACGGCGCCGACGTTGTCCTCCTCGAGGTTCAGCGCGAGGCCGGTGACGTCATGGGGAAGCTCGAGCATCTCGAGCGACATGCAGTTGTCGAGTCCGTGGACGCGGGCGATGCCGTCCGCCACGGAGAGCACGGTGCCGACCTCGGCGAGGTCGGCGCTGCCGGTGTCGAGGCCTTCGATCCGCTGCCGCAGGATCGAGGAGATCTCGTCGGGCTTGATTTCCATCTGCTCTAACGCTCCTTGTGGGTTGGAAGTTCGTGTCGAAGTCCGGTGTTCGGATCAGGCCGCCTGCGCCACCTCGCGGCGCAGCTTCTCGAGGCGGTGACGAATGCTGGCGTCGAGGACCCGGTTGCCGACCTGGAGGACCAGCCCTCCGATTATGGACTCGTCGACCTCGCTCTTCAGCTCGATCGTCTTCCCGGTCTTGCGCTCGATCTCGGCACCGACCGACTCGACCACGGAGGGGTCGAGCTCGATCGCGCTCGTGAGCGTGACCTCGAGTCGCTGGTTCTCCTCGTCCCAGAGCTCGTCGAAGCGCCTGCGAATCCGGAACAGGGCGGGCATCCGGTGCTTCTCGGCCAGCAGCTCGAGGAAGTTGACCAGCTCGGGGTTGGCCCCCGAGATCGTCTTCCGGATCCCGTCCCGCTTCTCGTTCGACGAGAAGTAGGGGCTGAAGAAGAAGACCTGCAGGTCCTGATCGGCCGCGACGGCGTCGGCGACCTCGCCGAGCTGGTCACGGATCTCGTCGAGCGAGCCGTGCTCCCTGGCGACGTCGAACAACGCCTCGCTGTAGACCCGGGCTACCTCTTCCATCGCCCTAGTTCCTCGACGCCCCGCTCGCCTCGTCGCCGGCGAGCGCCGTGAAGTCGACCTCGGAGAGGGCGTCCTCGACGAGCCGCTTCTGGTCGTCGGGCGTCAGCGACTTGCGTGCGACCTTCTCGGTGGCGAGGACGGTCAGGTCCGCGACCTCCTTGCGGATCTGATCGAGCGAGCGCCTCGTCTCCGCCTCGATGTCCTTGCGGGCGGCGGCGACGAGCTCGTCGTGCTTCGTCTTGCCCTCGGCGGTGGCCTCCGCCTTCGCGGCATCGCTCGCCTTGCGGGCGCGGGCGACGATGTCGTCCGCCTGCTCGCGAGCCTCCTTCAGCCGCTCGCGGTACTCGGTGAGCAGCTCGTCGGCCTCGGCGCGCAGGCGCTCGGCCTCGTCGATGTTCTGGTTGACCTTCTCCGCCCGCTCCTCGAGGGCCTGCTGGATCCGCGGGAAGGCGAACTTCGAGAGCACCCACATCGTGAGCACGAACGCGACCAGCGTCCAGATCATCAGGCCGATGCCCGGCTGGACGAGGAAGCTGCCGCCTCCCTCCTCGCCGCCTTCGGTGGCGGCGGTGACTACGAGGGCGGTTATGTCGCCGGCGAACTCCACGGGCCTAGAGGAAGAACGCGATCAGGCCGAAGATGAACGTGTAGAAGGCGACGGCCTCGGTCAGCGCGAAGCCGAGCCAGCGGATGCTCTGAAGCTCGTCCTTCATCTCCGGCTGGCGGGCGACGGCCTGGATCTCCGAACCGAAGATCACGCCGATGCCGATGCCGGCGCCGATCGAACCGAGCCCGGCACCGACGCCGAGTGCGATCGCCTTGCCGGCGTCGGTGACGCCGGT
The DNA here is from genome assembly GCA_020438445.1 of Solirubrobacterales bacterium. GTDB lineage: Bacteria > Actinomycetota > Thermoleophilia > Solirubrobacterales > 70-9 > RHKX01. The sequence continues at coordinate 36,707 of JAGQUO010000003.1, read as the reverse complement.
GTCGGTAACCGCGTCCGCGGCCTGTGCCAGAAGCACTAGATCCATTTCAGTTGACTCCTTTTCCTAGTGACTCTCGGAGGTCGCGCCCCCGAGATAGATTGCGGTGAGAATCGCGAAGATGAATGCCTGAAGACCGGCGACGATGACGATCTCGAAGATGTAGAAGGCGAACGCCATCGGGAAGGTCAGCACGCCGAGCGCCGAGATCCCGAGCAGGACCGCCAGCCCGCCGCCCATGAACAGCAGCAGCAGGTGGCCGGCGAGGATGTTGGCGAACAGTCGGACGGAGAGCGAGACGAGCCGGACGACGTTCGAGACGACCTCGATGGCGAAGACGAACGCCTTGAAGGCTCCCGGCATGTCCTCGATCCCGGCCGGCAGCAGCGTCCGCATGTAGCCGATGAAGCCGTGCGCCCTGACGCCCTCGGCGTTGTAGCCGATCCAGACGACGATCGTGAGCACGAGCGGAATCGAGATGTTCGCCGTCGCCGCGTAGAGGGCGAAGCTCGGGACCGAGATGCCGAAGACGTCGACCGGATGCTCGGTGTTGGTCGGCAACGGAATCAGGCCGATGAAGTTCGAGAAGAGGATGAAGAAGAAGAGGGTCGCCAGGAACGGGAAGTACTTGGCGGCCATCCTCGAGTCGAGGTTGTCGTTGACGATCTGACCGCGGATCAGGTCGTAGATGCCCTCGACCGCGACCTGCGTCCTGTTCGGCCGGTCCTGCATCCGCCGCGCGATCCAGATCATCGCGAAGCAGGTGATGACCGAGGCGAGGACTATGTAGAGCACCGCCTTGTTGATCGAGAGGTCGATGCCGCCGATGTGGATCGGGACCCAGTTGTCGAGCTTGAACTCGTTCTGCGGCTGGAACTCCTCGTTCTTGCCGTCGCTGCCGAAGATCAGGCCGATCGCGATCAGCAGCAGGGCGTAGCCGCCGAAGACGAGGCCGAGCTTCTTGCCGGTGCTCATCGCAGGCTCCCGTCGGCCTCGGGGTGCAGGAGATGGTCGAGGAAGGACGCGCCGAGGTGGGCGGTGACCAGGACGAGCGCGAGGACCGCCGCCGCGAGGCCGGCCTCACGCTCGTAGAGCAGGCCGACGAGGAGGATCGCCAGAGCGAGGATCCAGACCCGGCCCATCACCGCCATCGCGGTCACTCCGAGCGCCGCGTTGCGATTCGAGGCGGCGAGCGCGCTCCGGCGCCTGCGGGCGGCGAGCTCCATGCCGACGCGACCCGCGATCCAGGCGGCTCCCGCCACCAGCCAGGCGACCAGCGGCGCGCCGACGAGGACGAAGACGGGGAGCGCCGCGAGCAGCACGAGCAGATCGATGTTTCGAATCAGGTCCATGTTCAGGGGGCGCGCTGCTACCGGCACTTCAGAGGCCGGAGGCGAGCACGGCTCCACCCCCCGGACGCGCCGGGAGCGGCGTAGAGCCCGGCAGGGCAGCGCTCGTCGCGCTTGCGGGGCCGCTCGACCCTCGCGCCTTCGAACGAAGGACCCTCGGCACGGCGGTGCCGAGAGGGGTCGCGGTCTCCGGGGTTGTCGAAGTAGGGGCTTTCCACGTCAGGTGCGATCCGAGTCTGGACGTTGCCGGCGGATGAAACTTCTCTTTCAGGCCGGCGACTCGGGCGCGGGGTCCGCGAATATACCCGATAGGGGAGCGATCCACGGGCCGCCGCCGGAACCGGTCGTCAGGCGGAGGGATCGACCTGCTCGAACTCGCCCGTTTCGGGATTCGGTTCGCGGAATTCGCCGGTCTCGAGTTCGTGCTCGACCTCGCGATCGACGGCGTCGGCGAGCGGCGGCGCTCCGGTTGCGGCGACCTGGCGGAACCGGAACCGCCGCAGCTTCAGGATCTCGAGCACGTAGATGACATAGAAGCTGGCGCCGACCGCGAAGGCGAGGATCGCCACCATCACCGCGGTCCAGAGTGGATCGAAGTTGCCGCGATCGTCGCTGTAGGGGACGAAGCGGAGCGCGAGGGCGACGCCGGCCATGACCAGGGTCCAGCCGTAGAGATAGGCGAGGGTGCGGCGCTGGGAGAAGCCGATGTTCGCCATCCGGTGATGGAAGTGCCAGGCGTCCGCCTCGTAGATCGGTCGCCGGTACTTGAGCCGCTTGGCGACGACGAAGCCCGTGTCGAGGATCGGGACGGCGAGCACGAGCAGCGGGAAGGCGAGCGCGACGACGGCGTTGGTCTTCAGGGCGCCCTGGACCGCCGCCACCCCAAGCAGATAGCCGAGCAGGTTCGAGCCGGTGTCGCCCATGAAGCTCGAGGCCGGCGGGAAGCCGTGGCGGAGGAACCCGAGGGCGCCGCCGGCGGTGATCGCGGCGAGGATGCCCGCCGGGTTGCGCTCGAGCGAGAGGGCGATGATGGCGAGGGTCGCCGCGCTGATCAGGCACACGCCCGAGGCGAGGCCGTCGACGCCGTCGATCAGGTTGACGACGTTGGCCATGGCGACGATCCCGATCACGGTCCCGAGCTCGCCGAGGTCGACGTGACCGACCAGCGGCAGCTCGAAGAGCTCGGTGCCGCCGGGGTCGACGCCGCCGACGAACGGGAGGGTGAAGACGTCGACCGTGACCCCGGCGCTGACCGGGATGACCGCGGCGACGATCTGCCCGAGCAGCTTGACCAGCGGCGGCAGGTCGAAGACGTCGTCGACCATGCCCACCATCGCGATCACGATCGCGCCGAGGAGGATGGCCCGCGTCTGCTCGTCCCAGGGGAGGAAGATCGCGCCCGACGCGCAGACTGCGATCAGGATCGCGATGCCCGACAGCCGCGGCGTGGGGACGACGTGGAGGCTGCGCTCGCTGGGGAGGTCAATCGCGCCGATCCGCCAGGCGAACGCCTCGGCGACGGGAACGAGCAGCCACGCGATCGCGGCCGCCGCCGCGAACGCGAAGAGGGCGTCCAGGGTCTCGGGCACGTCAGGCCTCTCCGGCCGCCTCCAGCGCTCCGTCGGCGAGGATCGCCGGGTCGCGCGGGTCGACGGGGCCGACCTTCCCGGTCCGCTTGACGAGTTCGAGGTCGTCGGCATCGCGGAGCTCGCCGAGCCGCCCGTCGGCGATCAGGCGCTCGTCGACGGCCCCCATCCGGCCGCTGAAGATGGTCAGGACCGGGACGCCGAGGGCGACGGCCTCGCGGTTCATCGTCCCGCCGGCGCTGACGACGAGATCGGAGTAGGCGATCAGGCTCTGCGCGTCGATCGCCCGCCCGGGGACGATCAGCGAGTCGTCACCGCGCTCGTCGGCGGCGGCTCGCTGGCGTTCGGTTCTCGGGATCAGCACGGTGACGACGGCAGGATCGCCGCAGAGCCGGTCGATCAGCCGCTCGTAGAGGGGATTGTCGGCGTGATAGGCGGAAGTCTCCGGGGGCGGCCGGACGACGACGAGCACGCGCTCGTCGGCGGCGCGGTCGGCGCCGATCCCGAGCTCGCCGAGGCCGAGCCCGGCGAGGACCGAGGGGTCGGCGGTGAAGTCGGCGAGGTAGTAGTCCTCCTTCAGGCCCGGGTAGCGGACCAGCTTCGACGCCTTCGCTCCGGCGGCCTCGAGCCGCTCGATCGGGATCGCATCGGGGACGATGACCCGCCGGGCCGAACGCCAGGCGAGCTTGCGCTGCAGGCCCGCGAACTCGTAGTCCTGCATCTGCGCCTGCGGGATCCGCAGGGCCGTTCCGACGACGGCGACGTCGACGGAGCCGTGAGCGATGGCGAGGTCGAAGCCGCGACCCCGCGCCCAGCGGGCGAGCTCGGCGCTGCGGCGCCCGACCGCCGCGGCCTTCGAGCCGGTGCCGCCTCCGGCGTGGGTTCCGAACGACTCGTAGTCGAGGCCGAATCGCTCGAGGATCCCCTCCGTCTGCCCGTAGGCCCGAGCGGTCATCGAGACCTCGTGGCCCCGGTCCCGGAGCAGCGCGACCACCGGCCGCAGCACGACCGGATGTGCCGCGGCGGTGCAGACGCTCCAGCCCCTCAAACGGTGGCTGCCGAGAGCTGCGGATAGAGCGGGTGGTCGTGGACGAGGGCGCGGGTCCGCGCCTGCAGCGACTCGCGCTCGCCCTCGTAGTCGTCGGAGAGGGCGGTGCAGATGACCTTGGCGATCTCACGCATGTCGTCCTCGTCGAGGCCGCGAGTCGTCAGCGCCGGCGTCCCGATCCGCAGGCCCGACGGGTTCATCGGCGGGCGCTCGTCGAACGGGATCGCGTTGCGGTTCACGGTGATACCGATCTCCTCCAGGCGCTGCTCGGCCGTGCTGCCGTCGTAGCCGGCGGCGGTCACGTCGACCAGCACGAGGTGGACGTCGGTGCCGCCGGTGAGGACGTCGAGGCCACCGGCGATCAGCTCGTCCCCGAATGCACGGGCGTTGGCGATCGTCTGCCGCTGGCGAGCCCGGAACTCCTCGGTCGCAGCGATCCGCATCGCGACCGCCTTGGCGGCGATCGCGTGCATCAGCGGGCCGCCCTGGTTTCCGGGGAAGATCCCGCGGTTGATCTCCTTTGCGTGTTCCTCGCGGCAGAGGATCATCCCGCTGCGGGGCCCGCAGAGCGTCTTGTGGACGGTGGTCGTGACGACGTCGGCGTGCTCGACCGGGTTCGGGTGCTCGCCGGCCGCCACGAGCCCGGCGAAGTGCGCCATGTCGACCATCAGCAGAGCCCCCACCGAGTCGGCGATCTCGCGGAAGGCGGCGAAGTCCAGCTGCCGCGGGTAGGCGGACCATCCGGCGACGATCATCTTCGGCCGGTGCTCCTTCGCAAGCGCGGCGACCTCGTCCATGTCGACGAGGTAGTCGTCGCGATCGACGTGGTAGGGAACCGGGTTGTAGAGCTTCCCCGACACGTTGAGCTTCATCCCGTGCGAGAGGTGGCCGCCGTGGTCGAGGGCGAGGCCGAGGAAGGTGTCGCCGGGCTCGAGGAGCGCCGAGTAGACGGCGTTGTTCGCCTGGGCGCCGGCGTGCGGCTGGACGTTCGCGTGCTCGGCTCCGAAGAGCTCCTTGGCACGGTCGATCGCGAGCTGCTCGGCGACGTCGACCTCCTCGCATCCGCCGTAGTACCGCTTGCCCGGGTAGCCCTCCGCGTACTTGTTCGTCAGGACCGATCCCGCCGCCTCGAGCACGGCCTGCGGGACGAAGTTCTCGGAGGCGATCATCTCGAGGGTGTTCTGCTGGCGCTCGAGCTCGCGATCGAGCACGCGGGCGATGTCCGGGTCGACGGCGCTCAGCGGAGCGTTCTGGAAGTCCTCGGGGAGTTCGGTCATCGGGTCAAGCCTCTCTATCGGTTCTCCAGCAGTTCGGCACCGCTCTCGACGGCTGCGATCTTCTCGACCCGGCGCGCGTGCCTTCCGCCCTCGAACTCGGTCCCGAGGAACGTCTCGACGATCGGATCGGCCGCCTCGGCATCGAGGCGCCTGCCGCCGAGCGTGAGGACGTTGGCATCGTTGTGGCGCCGGCTCATCTCGGCCTCCTCGGCGTCGTGCGCATTGACCGCGCGGACGCCGTCGACCTTGTTCGCGACGATCGCGACCCCGACCCCCGAGCCGCAGACGATCACCCCCCGGTCGGCAGCTCCCTCGGCGACCATCCGGGCTGCACGGACGGCCGGGTCCGGATAGTCGACCGACTCGGTCGAGTCGGTTCCCACGTCGATCAGCTCGTGCCCGGCAGCGGCGAGCGAGGGGGCGACAGCCTCCTTCAGCTCGTAGCCGGCATGGTCGGATCCGATCGCGATGCGCACCTCAGCGAGCCTACGCGATCGGGTCGACGAGACGGAAGCCGGAAGAGCCTCAACGGCCACCGATCGCGATATTGCCCACATAGCGGCAATATCCCGAGCAGTGCCGGGCGTCAACCCAGCCCGGCCTCCCGCAGGCGCTCGGCCAGGTCCGCTTCGCTCACCGCGCCCTCGCGGAGGACGCTCCACCCGCCACCGGCCTCGAGGCCGGTGAGGTCGACGACCGTCGAAGGCATCCCGGTGAGCTCGCCGCCGTCGATGGCGAGGTCGACGGCGGCGACGATGGCCGGGTCGACGTCGGCGAAGCGCGACGGCGGCGGCTCGCCGCTCCGATTCGCGCTCGTCTGGAAGATCGCGCAGGAGGCGCCGGAGAGCGGGCCGTCGAGGAGCCTGACTCCGATCCGGCCCGGATCATCGCGGCAGGCGAGCGGGTAGCGGTGCTCGGGGTTGGCGAGGACCAGGGTCAGCGGGCCGGGGAGAAGGGCCGCGACCGCGGCGCGGCTGCGCTCACCCAGCCCGGTCAGCAGCTCGCGCATCGCGAGTGGCGAGAAGTACATGACCGCGGAGGGCTTGCCGTCGTCGCGTCCCTTGATCCCGTGGATGCGCGCGATCGCGTCGGCGCGCAGCGGGTCGCAGGCGAGGCCGTAGAGGCCGTCGGCGGGGAACAACGCGACCCCGCCGGCGAGGACGCACCCGTCGAGGGCGGAGCGCGCGGCGCCCGCCCCGTCGACGGCCAGCGCGACCCTCCGGCTCACCGTCGCCCCACCACCACCCGCTCGATCCCGGCGAGATCGGGGCGGATCGAGACGGCCGGATAGCCGGCTGCCCCGACCAGTCCGGCGACCTCCCGCGCCTGCCCGGCCCCGACCTCGAGCCCGACCGCCGCGCAGCGGGGCCCAGCGCCCCCGGGGGCGAGAGCCACCAGGACGTCCCGGATCACCCCGAGCCCGTCGGTGCCGGCGAACAGCGCCGCATGCGGCTCGTGGTCGACGACGTCGGGCGGCAGCGATCCGCGCTCGTCCTCGCGCACGTATGGCAGGTTGGCGAGCGCGAGGTCGAACTCGCCCTCGGCGCTCGCGACCGGGCCGTCCACGACCCGGACCCGGTCGGCGAGGCCGAGCATCGCCGCGTTCTCGCGTGCGAGCGCGGCCGCCGCGGCGGAGACGTCGACCGCGACGATCTCGGCTCCGGGCAGCTCGTCGGCGACGGCGAGGGCGACCGCCCCGCTGCCGGTGCCGATGTCGAGGACCCGCTCCGGCTCGAGCTCGAGCGCCAGATCGACCAGCTCCTCGGTCTCCGGCCGCGGGATCAGCGCCCGGGCGTCGGTCCGGAGCTCGATCCGCCGGAATCCCCGATGACCGAGGATGTAGGCGACCGGCTCGTGACCGACGCGTCGTCGCACCAGCGCCCCGAACGCACGCGCCTCGGGCCCGTCGAGGCACCGCTCGGGCTCGGTCGCGAAGCTCTCCCGGCGGGACCCGGTCGCGGCGGCGAGCAGGAGCTCGGCGTCGAGGCGCGGCGAGGCGGACCCAGACGCGGCGATCGCGTCGGTCGCCGCCGCCAGCGCCTCCCCGACGGTCGCGGCTGCGGCCGGCGTCATTCCGCGAGGGCCTGAGCTTCGAGCTTGCGGCGCTTCTCCTCGGCCGAGAGCGCGTCGCTGAACTCGCGCAGGTCGCCTCCGAGGACCTCGTCGAGGGCGTGGCTCGTGAGCTTGATCCGGTGGTCGGTCACCCGTCCCTGCGGGAAGTTGTAGGTTCGCACCTTCTCCGAGCGCTCGCCGGTTCCGACCTGCGACCTGCGCTCGGCCGAGATCTCGGCCTGCTGGTCGGCGATCGCCTTCTCCAGCAGCCGAGCGCGCAGGACCCGCATCGCCTTCTCGCGGTTCTGCAGCTGCGACTTCTCGTCCTGCATCGACACCACGATCCCGCTCGGCCCGTGGGTGATCCTCACGGCCGAGTCGGTCGTGTTCACCGACTGCCCGCCGGGCCCCGAGGACCGGTAGACGTCGACCTGGAGGTCGTTGGGATCGATGTCGACGTCGACCTCCTCGGCCTCGGGTAGCACGGCGACCGTCGCCGTCGAAGTGTGGATCCTCCCCTGCGACTCGGTCTTCGGCACGCGCTGGACGCGGTGCGTCCCGCCCTCGTACTTGAAGATCGAATAGGCGCCGTCGCCCTTGACCGCGAAGGTGACGTCCTTGAAGCCGCCGACCTCGGCCGGGCTCTCGGAGATCACCTCGGTGCTGAAGCCGCGCAGCTCCGCGTACCGGGTGAGCATCTTGAAGAGATCGCCGGCGAACAGGGCCGCCTCGTCGCCGCCGGCGCCGGCGCGGACCTCGACGAGCACGTTCTTGTCGTCGTTGGGGTCCCGCTCGACCATCGCGAGGCGGATCTCCTCGGCGAGCTCCTCCAGCTGCGCCGGAGCCTCGGCCGCCAGGCGCCGGAGCTCCTCGTCGTCGCTCTCGGCGAGCAGCTCGCGGGCCCCCTCGAGGTCGTCGCTGAGCGTGCGCCAGCGGCGGGCGAGCTCATGGGCGGGCTCGAGCTCGCGGTACTCGCGCCCGACCGCCGCGTAGCGGTCGCGGTCGGAGATGACCGCGGGGTCGGACATCTCCCGCTCGAGGCCGGCGAACCGCTCCTCGATCTGGGTGACGAGCTGCTCGATCACCGCCGGGAGTCTGACGGGAGCTCGACCTGCAGGAGCTCCGCGGGACGGTGATGGTCCACCTGGAGCGTCGTGTGGTCGATCCCGAACCGCTCGTGGATGTCGTGCTCCAGCGCCAGCCGGATCGCGTGGCAGTCGTCGTCGGGCCCGACGAGCACGTGCGCGGAGAGGGCCGGGAAGCCGGAGGTGACCTCCCAGACGTGGAGGTCGTGGACCTCCTCGACGCCCGGAACCGCCGCCATCGCGACGCCGATCCGGTCCGGATCGACTCCCCGCGGCGCGGCTTCGAGGAAGACCCGGCCGGATTCGCGCAACAGCCCGTAGGAGGCGTGGAGCATGATCGCGGCGACGATCAGGGACGCGATCCCGTCGGCCTGGTCGAAGCCGGTCGTCAGGATCACGAAGCCCGCGATCGCCGTGAACACGAACGCCGCCAGGTCGGTGAGGATGTGCTGGAAGGCCCCCTCGACGTTGAGCGATTCGCGATTGGCACGCGACAGCGTCCAGGTCGCTGCGAGGTTGACGAAGATGCCGAGGATCGCGACGGCCAGCACAACCCCGCCCTCGACGGCAGGGGGATCGATGATCCGGCGAACCCCCTCGAAGACGATCAGGAGCCCGAGGACGAGCAGCGTCGCACCGTTGAACTGGGCGCTGAGGATCCCCGCGCGCTTCCAGCCGAACGTCATCGACCCGGCCGCCGGCCGCCTCGCCAGCCGGATCGCGACCAGGGCGAGCGCGATGGCGCCGGCGTCGGTGAGCATGTGAGCGGCGTCGGAGAGGAGCGCGAGCGAGTTGGCGACGATGCCCACCACCACCTCGACCGCCATGAAGCCGACGATCAGGGCGAGGGCGATCCTCAGCTTCGAGCGGTCGGCATCGGCGGAGATGCCGTGCGAGTGCCCCTCATGGCCGTGATCGTGGGAATGGGCCACGTCGCGGAGGCTACGCGACTATCTCGATCGGGCTCTCGCGGCCGTCGAGCACCGCTCCCTCGACGGCGAGGACCTCCCCGAGCGATGCGATCGCGACCTCGAGCTGCTCGTGATCGGGCTCGCGGGTCGTCAGGTTCTGCAGCATCAGGCCGGGCCACATCAGGCCGCGGACCCAGGCGCGGCCCCGGTTCCTTCCCGCCCACTTGATGACCTCGTAGGAGAGCCCGGCGATCAGCGGAATGCCGACGATGCGCGTGATCACGAGCCAGTACCAGGCGGGGAGCCCGATCGGGGCGAAGACGAAGATCGCGAGGACCATGACGATCAACAGGAAGCTCGTGCCGCAGCGGGGATGCAGGCGCGAGTACCGCGCGGCGCGCTCGGGGGACAGCTCATCGCCGGCCTCGAAGCAGGAGATCGTCTTGTGCTCGGCGCCGTGGTACTCGAAGACCCGCCGCAGGTCGGGCAGGCGGCTGATCGCGGCGATGTAGCCGATGAAGATCGCGGTCCTCAGCACGCCTTCGACGAGCCAGAAGACGACGGCGGAGCCGAGCTGGTCCTTGATCAGGCTGGTCAGCCCGACCGGCACGACGAAGAAGAGGCCGACCGCCAGGGCGAGCGAGAATGCCACCGTCAGCCCCCAGGTGAGGCCGCCGATCGGCTCCTGCTCCTCCTCGTCGGCGATCTGCGCGTTGGCGGAGAACGCGAGCGCGCGGAACCCGATCTTCAGCGACTCGGCGAGGGCGACGACGCCGCGGACGACCGGCAGGCGGAGCATGCGGTGCCGCTTGGCCCAAGAGACGACTGGCTCGGAGGTGATCGTGATCGCGCCCTCGGGCGTGCGGACGGCGGCGGCCCAGGTCGAGACGCCGCGCATCATCACCCCCTCGAGGATCGCCTGACCGCCGACGGGCGCGTCCCGCGACGCGACGGGCTTGCCGTCGGGCATCGGCTGGGCCGCCTCGTGCAGCTCGCTCATCGCGCGCGAGCCCCGGGCCCGCCGGTCAAGGACGCAGGAGGCGAAGCGGCCGGCGGGCCGTGAGCCGACGAGGACGGGAGGCCGGTCGCGGCTGAGAGCCCGCCGGTCAAGGACGCAGGAGGCGAAGCGGCCGGCGGGCCGTGAGCCGACGAGGACGCCGACCGGCGGGCTCTCAGCCCGACCGCTTGGCGGCGCGGCGGCGGAAGCGCTCTACGCGGCCGCCGGTGTCGACCAGCTTCTGCTTGCCGGTGTAGAAGGGGTGGCACTCGGAGCAGATCTCGACGTGGATCTCGGGCTTGGTGGAGCGGGTGTAGAACTCGTTGCCGCACGCGCAGCGCACGTGGGAGAGGCCGTACTCGGGATGTATCTCGGTCTTCATCTCCACCGAGTCTAGAGAGCCTGTCCAGGGCCGGGACCGTCAGTCGTCCGCGCCGGTGATCTGGGCCATCAGGCCGGCGACGTCCACCCGGTCCCAGGCCGCCGCAATGAGCCCGTCGCGCACCTCGAGGACGGCGGTCGAGCCGAACTCGACCCTGCGGCCCGAGGCCGGGACCCCGGCGAACTCGCCGGCGTGGGTCCCGCGCCAGGTCTGCCGGGCGGCGACGAGGTCGCCCTCGGCGAGGATCTGGTCGATCCGGTGCTCGAGATCCGGGAAGGCGTCCAGGAACGCGGCGACCGCAGACCGCTGCCCGTCCCGCCCGCGAAGCTCGCCGTCGTGGCGGAAGTCGTCGGTCAGCAGGCGCTCGACGGCCCCGAGGTCGCGGCCGTTGATCGCCTGCTCGTAGAAGTCGCGGACGAGCTGCTTGTTCGCGTCGAGCGATCCGATGCGGCGGAGGCTAACGGCGATACGCTCCGGGAATGAGCGACGATTCGCCGCACGGCTTCAAGGAGGGGGACAAGGTCTGGGTCGAGGACGGCGACGGACGCCACCATCCCGGGATCTTCGTCGGCGACAACGAGAGCGCCGGCTGGTTCGGGGGCGGCCCGAGCGCGTACGTCGTCCATCCCGAGGCGCATCAGGCCGAGGTGGTCTCGATCTTCAGGATCACGCCGAGGGACGAGTAGCGGGGGCCGCCGGTGGCGGAGCCGACCATGAGGGCCATGGTCTTCGAGGCTCCCGGCCGGCCGCTGCGGCCGGTCGAACTGGGCCGGCCGGCAGCCGGCCCGGGCGAGCTGCTGCTGTCCGTCCGTGCCTGTGGCGTCTGCAGGACCGACCTGCACCTGCTCGACGGCGAAGTGCCGGTGTCCGACCCTCCGCGCGTCCTCGGGCATCAGATCGTCGCCGACGTCGTCGGCGAGAATCGCCGGGTCGGCGTGCCGTGGCTCGGCTGGACCTGCGGCCGCTGCCGTTACTGCCTCTCGGGCCGGGAGAACCTCTGTCCCGACGCCCGCTTCACCGGCTGCGACATCGACGGCGGGTTCGCCGAGTACGCGGTCGCCGACGAGCGCTACTGCTTCCCCATCCCCGCCGGCTACCCCGACGCTCAGGCGGCGCCGCTGCTCTGCGCCGGGCTGATCGGATATCGCTCGCTGCGGATGTGCGGGGACGCCGGGCGGATCGGGTTCTACGGCTTCGGGGCGGCCGCCCACATCCTGACCCAGGTGGCGGTGGCCGAGGGGCGGGAGGTCTACGCCTTCACGCGGGCCGGGGACGAGGAAGGACAGGAGTTCGCCCGCGGACTCGGAGCGGCCTGGGCCGGCGCTTCGGATCAGGCCCCGCCCGAGCAGCTCGACGCCGCGATCATCTTCGCCCCGGTCGGCGCGCTCGTCCCGGCGGCGCTCGCGGCCGTCGTGCCCGGCGGCACGGTCGTCTGCGGCGGCATCCACATGAGCGAGATCCCCGCCTTCTCCTACGACCTGCTCTGGGGCGAGCGCACGATCCGCTCGGTCGCCAACCTCACCCGCGCCGACGGCGAGCAGATGCTGGCGCTCGCGCCGGAGATCCCGGTCGAGACCGCGGTCACGACCTATCCGCTGGAGGCGGCGAACGAGGCGCTCGAGGACCTTCGCGCCGGGCGCTTCCTCGGCGCGGCGGTGATCGTTCCCTAGCCCGGACCCGGAGCGGCCGGGCCGGTGTGCCCGGGCCTCCGTAGCCACTACCGAGAGCCGCTGCGGCCGGGCGCGGATCAGGGCCGCAGGCGCCGGAAGTAGTCTTCTCGCCGAGTGGGAGCCGAGACCGAGGCAGACAGGGTGACGATCGTCCTCGCGGACGACCACGAGCTGGTGCGGGCGGGGATCCGCAAGGTCCTCGAGGACGAACCGGGCTTCGAGGTCGTCGCCGAGGCCGGCGACGCCGAGACGGCGGCCCGCTACGTCCTCGGCCACAAGCCGTCGGTGCTCGTCCTCGACCTCAGCATGCCCGGGCTACCGAGCCTCGAGGCCCTGCCGAAGGTCTTCGAGGCATCCCCCGGGACCGCCGTCGTCGTCCTGACGATGCAGAACGAGCCCGCCTTCGCCCGCAAGGCGCTCCAGGGTGGTGCGAAGGGTTACGTCATCAAGCACTCGGCGGCGAGCGAGCTGGTGACGGCGATCCGCGCCGTAATCGGCGGCGGCACCTACATCAACCCCGAGCTCGGAGCCCGGCTGGCGGCCGAGCCGGACAAGCCGGAGGGACCTCCGGACGAGCTGACCCCGCGCGAGGTCGAGGTCCTCGGCCTGCTGGCGCTCGGATACGTCAATCCCGAGATCGCCGAGCGGCTCGTGCTGAGCGTCCGCACCGTCGAGACGCATCGCGCCAACATCCAGCGCAAGACCGGGCTCTCGACCCGCGCCGAGCTGATCGCTTACGCGATCGACAACGAGCTCGTGGACCGCTGACAGCGGTCGTCTGCAGGCGGTGTCGGTAGTCCCTACCGAGCCGAATCCAGAAGCCGGTCCCGACCGACGGCACCCCCCGCGGTCATACCGTTCACGGGCATGAGCTCCCTCGAACTCGCCCGCTGGCAATTCGGCATCACGACCGTCTACCACTTCCTCTTCGTGCCGGTGACGATCGGGCTCGCCGCCCTCACCGCCTACTTCCAGACCCGCTGGTACCGCACCGGCGACGATCACTGGCGCCGCGCCACCCGCTTCTGGGGCAAGCTGATGCTGATCTCCTTCGCGCTCGGCGTCGTGACCGGCATCGTCCAGGAGTTCCAGTTCGGCATGAACTGGTCGAACTACTCGCGGTTCGTCGGCGACATCTTCGGCGCCCCGCTCGCGATGGAGGGCCTGGCCGCGTTCTTCGTCGAATCGACCTTCCTCGGGCTCTGGCTGTTCGGCTGGGGCCGCCTGTCGCCGAAGCTCCATCTGGCGACGATCTGGCTGGTCGCCGGATCGACCGCGCTGTCGGCCTTCTTCATCCTCGCCGCCAACTCCTGGATGCAGCACCCGGTCGGCTACGAGATGGTCGACGGCCGGCCCGAGCTGACGTCGATCTGGGCCGTGCTCGGCAACAACACGGCGCTGTACGCCTTCGCGCACACGATTCTCGCGGCCCTGATCACGGCCTCGATGATCGTCATCGCGATCTCCGCCTGGCACCTGTTGCGCGGGACCCAGACCGAGGTCTTCACCCGCTCGATCAGGGTCGCGCTCCCGGTGCTCGCCGTCTCAGCGCTGGTGACGGTGATCGTCGGTCACTTCAACGGCGTCCTGATGAGCGAGCAGCAGCCGATGAAGATGGCCGCGGCCGACGCAGTCTTCGAGACGAAGGAGGGCGCCGGGCTCTCGCTCTTCGCCACCGGTGACTTCAAGTCGAACCCCGAAGGCCTGAACCGCAACGTCGAGATCCCCAACCTCCTCTCGTTCATCAGCACCGGCTATCCGCAGGGCGAGATCCAGGGGATCAACAACCTCAACGCCGAGTACCAGCAGAAGTACGGTCCCGGTGAGTACGCGCCGGTGGTGGCCATCGCCTACTGGTCGTGGCGGGCGATGCTGGGAATCGGCTTCCTCGCCGCCGTCCTCGGCTTCGCCGGCTGGTGGCTCGTCCGCAAGGGCAAGCTCGTCGCGTCGACCCGCTACCTGAAGCTGATGGTCCTCGCAGGGGTCCTCCCCTTCGTGGCGAACACGGCGGGCTGGATCTTCACCGAGATGGGGCGCCAGCCCTGGGTCGTCTTCGGGATGCTGAAGACGAACGAGGCCGGCTCGCCCGCAGTCAGCACCGCCGAGGTCCTGATCACCCTGGTCGGGTTCACGCTGCTCTACGGCGTGCTCGCCGTGATCGCCGGTCGCATCTTCCTCGAGAAGGCGCGCAAGGGACCCGACTCCGACGACGACACCGAAAAGGAGGCCGGCGAGCCGGACTTCGGCCTCGCCTACTGACATGGACGACGTGACCTTCCTCCAGGGCCTCTGGTTCGTATTGATCTCGGTCCTCTGGCTCGGGTACTTCGTGCTCGAGGGCTTCGACTTCGGCGTCGGCATGCTGCTGCGGCTGGTCGGCCGCGACGACCGCGAGCGCCGCGCCGTGATCCACACGATCGGGCCCGTCTGGGACGGCAACGAGGTCTGGCTCCTCGTCGCCGGCGGCGCCACGTTCGCCGCCTTCCCCCAGTGGTACGCGACGCTGTTCTCGGGTTTCTACCTGGCGCTGTTCCTGATCCTCGCCGCCCTGATCGTCCGCGGCGTCGCCTTCGAGTTCTGGGGCAAGCGGCCGGACCGTCGCTGGCGCGGCCGCTGGGAGTGGGCGATGATCATCTCCAGCGGCCTCGCCGCCCTCCTCTGGGGGGTCGGCTGGGCGAACATCGTCAACGGCGTGCCGATCGGTGCGGACGGCGAGTTCACCGGCACGCTGTTCACGCTGCTCAACCCCTACGCGATCCTCGGCGGTCTCGCGACCCTGACGATTTTCTTCGCCCACGGCGCCAACTTCCTGGCGCTGCGGACCAAGGACGAGGTCGAGGAGCGGTCGCGCGCGCTCGCCAAGCGTTCGATGCCGATCGCGGCAGCGATCGGGACCGCGTTCCTCGCCTGGACGCTCGTCAACCAGTCCGACGCCGGCGGGATCGAGGTCGTCTCGGCGATCCTCGCGGTCGCTGCGACGGCGGCGCTGTGGGCAGCGGTGCTGCTCACCCGCCGCGGAGTCGCGGGCTGGGCGTTCGGTGCGACGACGGGCGGGATCGTCCTGCTCTTCACGAGCCTCTTCGCGGATCTCTTCCCGAACGCGATGGTCTCGAGCACGAGCTCGGCCTTCGACCTGACCCTGAATGCCGCATCGTCCTCGGACTACACGCTGACCGTGATGACCGTCGTGGCGGCGCTTCTCGTCCCGGTCGTCCTGCTCTACCAGGCGTGGACCTACTGGGTCTTCAGGCACCGGATCGGCGCCGACGACTTCGACGAGCAGCCGACGCCGATGGACGTGATCGAGCAGAAGCTCGGCGCCGGCGAGAAGGCCTAGCTAGCCGCCGTCGGCGCGGTTTGTGGGGAGGCTGACCCTGATCAGGGTCCCCCCTCCCTCCCGGCCTTCGACCGTCAGCTCCCCGCCGGCCAGCTCGACCCGCTCGCGCATCCCGGTCAGGCCGAAGCCGCGGGACACGGACCCGAGGTCGAAGCCGTTGCCGTCGTCCTCGACCCGGACGGTGATCAAGCCGTCGCGCTCCTCGATCGCCACCCTCGCGCGGGTGGCGTCGGCATGCTTGATCGCGTTCGTCAGGCTCTCCTGGACGAGCCGGTAGATCGTGGACTCGAGCTCGGGCTCGTGGCGGGTGGCTGCGTCGCCGCGCTCGAAGGCGAGATCGATGTCGGTCTCGAACGTCAGCTCCGACCGCGAAGCGAGCCGCTCGATCAGGGCGTCGATGGCCGCCGGCACGCCGAGCTGATCGAGCGCCGCCGGTCGCAGCTCGGCGATCAGGCCCTGGAGCCCGGCGACGGTTCGCTCGACCTGCTCGTTCGCCTGGGCCAGGTAGTCGCGCGCCTGCTCGAGGGAGCCCGCGCGGGCGGCGTTCTCCTGCATGATCCGCAGCGCTCCCAGCTCCTGCAGCGTCTCGTCGTGGAGCTCACGCGCCCACCTGCCCCGCTCCCGCTCCGACGAGGCGATCGCGAGCTTCGCCTTCTCGTCCTCGATCGCGTGGACGGCGGCGATCGCGTTCGCCGCGCTGGTGGCGAACGACTCGAGCGTCAGCTGCTGGTCGGCCGAGAACGATGGGTCCTCACCGAGATGGTCGACGACGACCAGCACGCCGAGACCCTGGCCCCGCGAGCGCAGCGGCACCGCTAGTCCGGCGCTCGCCTCGATCCCGATCTCTCGCAGCGACTCCGCCCCGGCCGGGCCGATCCGCTGGCTCGCCTCCATCCCGATGAAGTCCGCGGGAGCAGACCCGGGGCCGAACGACCCGCCGACCGTGCGGGCGCCGCACTCGCCCGCCGCGCCCCGGACCACCTGCTCGGCGCCCTCGTTGAGCAACACGTAGCTCGAGCGCGCCTCGACGAGCGCACGGGCCCGCTTGGTGACCAGCTCGAGGACCCGGCCGAGGTCGGACTCACCGCCGAGCTCCCGGCTCAGCGAGGCAGTCGCCTGCAGGCCCTGGACCAGGCGCTCGAGATCGGCGCGGCCCCGGCGCAGCTTCTCGTGGGTGCGGGCGTTGTTGACGGCGACCGCGGCCCACTCCGCCAGGACCGTCAACAGATGCTCGTCCCCTTCCTCGAACGGGCTGCCCCCTTCCTTCTCGGTCAGGTAGATGTTCCCGAAGACCTCGCCGCGGACGGTGATCGGCGTCCCGACGAAGGTCGTCATCTTCGGATGTTCGGAGGGGAAGCCGTACGAGCGCGGGTGATCGCCGAGGCTGTCCAGCCGGAGCGGCCGCGGGTCGGTGATGAGCTCGCCGAGGATCCCGTGGCCGCGCGGCAGCGGGCCGATCCGCTTCCGCGTCTCCTCGTCGATCCCGACGTAGAGGAAGCGCTCGAGCTCGGTCTTGTCGGCGTCGAGCACCCCGAGCGCTGCGTAGCGTGCCCCGGTCAGCTGCCGCGCGGCGTCGAGCACGTTCATCAGCACGGTGTCGAGGTCGAGATCGGCGACCAGGCTGCGGCCCACCTCCAGGAGCCGCTCGAGCTGCTCGCGCTCGAGGCCCGCGGCTTCGGTGCTCATCGCCTGCACCCCCTCCGGGACGGGGGCTTATGGGGGTTGACTACCGAGTCGGTTCGCAAGTCTGTTCGGATGTTCGCCATGGACACCGACCGTAGATTCCGGCACGTGGACCGCCAGATTCTCATCGGCTATCAGGATAGTCCCGAAGGCCGCGACGCATTGGCTCTCGGGCGCGTCCTTGCCGAGGTCTCCGGCGGAAGCCTGACGGTCGCGATGGTTTACCCCTGGCCTCGCGGCCTGATGACCCACGAGGATCTCTCGAACGCCCTGGCGGTCGAGAGTGCCGACACGTTCAAGAAGGTGCGAGACCTACTCCCGGGTCTCAGCGTCGAGACCGTGCCGGTTGCCGAGCAGTCGATCTCCAATGCGCTCGGCAAGCTCGCCGAGGATCGTCACGCCACCGTGCTCGTGGTCGGCTCCTGCCACCGCGGCAAGGTCGGTGAGACGGTTCTCGGGAGCACTGGCGCCTCACTGCTGCACGGTGCGCCGTGCGCAGTGATGGTCGCCCCTCGCGGCTATGCGGAACGCCCGGAGAACTCGCTGCTGAAGATCGGCGTCGGCTTCGACGGCTCGCCCGAGTCGTGGGCCGCGCTCGAGACCGCGATCGCCCTGGCCGAGCGGACCCACGGCGAGCTGCTGGTGCTGAGCGTGGCCGACTACCCCAAGTACGGATACGCGACCGTGTGGACCGTGATGACCGCGGGCGAGTTCCAGGACGCAGAACGCAAGGAGATGCAGCGCACCCAGGAGCTGGCGCTCGGCCGCATCCCCCACAGCGTCAAGGCCGAAGGACGGCTGATGACGGGCTCGCCGGGGGCGCTCCTGGCCGACGTCTCCTCCGAGGTCGACCTCATGGTCGTCGGGTCACGCGGGCACGGCCCGTTGCGCCGGACGCTGCTGGGCAGTACTTCGCGGGCCCTGATGTCGTCGGCGCGCTCGCCGCTGCTGGTCGTGCCCAGAGGCACCTCGATGGACCCGCTCGGGTTGCGGCGTCAGCAGGCGGCCGCAGCAGCCTGACTCCATTCAGCCGGCGGCGGCCCGATCCGCCCGGACCCGCCCGCCGCGGGTCGGCGCGAACGTGATCGCCCTCCGGGTGACGCCCTCCGGGCGCGCCCCCGGACGCATCCGCAGCCGGCGCGACGCGAGCACCGCCCGGATCACGATCTTCATCTCGAATGCGGCGAAGCTCGCACCGAGGCAGCGGCGGATCCCGCCGCCGAACGGGATCCACTCGTAGGTGCCCGGAGGGTTCTCGAGGAAGCGCTCGGGGCGGAAGGAGAGTGGATCCGGGTAGATGTCGGGACGGCGGTGCATCAGGTAGATCGACGGCGCCACGTTCACCCCCGCCGGCAGCTCCCAGCCGCCGAGGACCATCGGCGCCTGCAGGCAGCGGACGACGGCGGGGATCACCGGGCGGAGCCTGAGGCTCTCCTTGACGACCGCGTCGAGGTAGTCCTCCTCACCGTCCCGCTCGGCCGCGAGCAGGCACCCGAGAACCTCCGGGTTCCGGGTCAGCTGCTCGAACGTCCAGGCGAGGGCGGTCGCCGTCGTCTCGTGCCCGGCGAGCAGCAGCGTCATCAGCTCGTCGCGCAACTCGGCGTCGCTCAGCGGCTGCCCGGCGGGATCCCGGGCCGCAAGCAGCATCGAGAAGATGTCCTCGCCCTCGGCACCTCGCGGATCCTCCCGGCGGGCGCGGATCTCCTCGAAGAGCAGAGCATCCGCGCGGGCGCGCATCGCGGCGAACCGCCGCCATGGGCTCAGGGGCCCGTTGCGGCCGGCGGTGAGCGCAAGCGCCAGGACCCTGGGGCGGCTGGCCACGGTGTCCAGGAGCCGGCGCAGCGGCGCCCCGATCCGCTCGCGCCGCTCCTCGTCCTCGAAGCCGAAGACCGCCCGCATGATCACCTCGAGCGTGATCGCCTGCATGCTCGGGAGCACGGCGAACGCGCGGCCCGCCGGCCATTCCGCGACCCGCCGCTCGGCCACCTCCTCCATCATCTGCCCGTACGCCCGCATGCGCTCACCGTGAAACGGCGGCAGGAGCAGGCGCCGGTGGCGCAGGTGCTCGGGTCCGTCGAGGAGCAGCACGGAGCTCGGCCCGAGGAGCGGCGCGAGGGTGACGTTGCCCTCGCCGGCGTGCAGAAGGTCGGGATCGCCGGTGAAGATCCGCTTGACGGCGGCGGGGTCGCTGGTCACGACGAGCTCGCGATCGGGGGTCGGCCGGAGCGTGAAGTAGTCGCCGCAGCGGTCCCGGCAGGCGTCGAGGAAGCGCGTCGGGGTGAGCATGAAGCCGACGCTCATCATCAGGTTCGAGAGGTCGGGGCGAGGGGGCATCCCCCCGCGGACCGGGACCGGAGCCACCGATGTCGCCGCTGCGGGCACCGGCGACGAGCTTATGGGACCGCGGCGGTCCTCACTCCGTCACTCCCCGCGGACCGCGATCAGCATCTCGACCCCGCCCAGCTGCAGGGTCAGCGAGCCGTCCTCGTGGGAGATGCCGCCGCGATAGACCTCGCGGTTGAGGCTGATCGAACCCGTCTCGGGCTCAGCGTCGATCCGGACGAAGATCGACTCGTTCTCGGTCGGCTCGCCGCCCGTCATCGAGTGCCCGGCCCTGAGCACCCCGCCGAAGGTCGCCACGAGATAGGGGCTCTCCCCGGCCGAGACGACGTGGACGTCAACGCGCCGCCCGACGAGGGCGAGCAGTCCCGTGAGCGCGTCGTCGAAGGTCATTCCCGCCCGCTCCCGGCCCGGCGCCTCAACACGCTTCGAAGACGTACCGGCGCTTCGCCGGGGTGCTGACGAGGCGGTCGCGGAGCACGACCGCGATGCGGTCCCCCACCGCCCGGCACGAGCTCCGGAAGTCCCTGCGGCGGTACTCGATCGCAACGACCTCGTCCCCGTAGACACGCCTGTAGCGCCCGCACTCGTGGTAGCGCCCGCACTCCTCCGCGATCGCGAAGTCGAACCCCACCCGATCCGACTCGGCGCGGGTGATGCCGGCGGTGTTCTTCTGTCCCACGGCGAGGTCGAGCGCGTGCGAGCGGGCGGCGAGCAGGCGCGCGTACGCGAGGGCCTGGCGCTTGCCGAAGGGAACCCTGGGCGCGAGCGGGGTGCCGTTGAACCGCGTCCAGGAGTCGAGGTTGTCGAACTCGACCGCGTCGTATCCGGAGTCGGCACAGCTGCGGATCATCTGCGCGACCCAGCGGGAAGCGCGGCGGCGCTTCTTCGCTGACCCGATGTCGATCAGGTACTCACCGCCCCAGTGCGGGTCGTCGCCGAGTCGCCGGAGGACGAGCCCGCGCGGCCAGTTCGACCGCTCGTCGGGCCGATCGGTACCGCGCTCGTTCGCCTGGGTCTGGAAGGCGTTCACGTAGCAGATCGAGTACGCACCCCCGGCCGGGCGGCCGCTGAACCAGTCCCGCGAGACCACCGAGACGCCGGCGGGAAGCGGATAGTCGCCGCCGATCTGGTAGTCGAAGCCGGCGTCCGGTGGCGGCGGCGAGTAGGCGCCGGCCGCCGCCGGAAGGATCGCGCCACCGAGGAGCGTCAACCCGGTGACGAGGATCCTGAGGGCGCGCATCGGGTCATGGTGTCAGACCCAGCTGACCTCGATCGGCACCTCTGCGAGCTCGCGGTAGCGGCTGCGGCTCAGCCACAGCGACACCGCCTGGAAGAGCTGCTGAGCGGGCTGCCACATCGCCACCCAGCCGAGAACCACGAGCCCCTGTGAGATCCCGACGAAGAGGGTCTCGTTCTCGGTCCACTTGTCGAAGAGGCTCGATGCGATCAGACAGCCGACCAGGAACGCGAACGCCACGTAGGCCTCCCGCCGCTGGCTGCGCGCCGGGAAGATCAGGAACCTGCTCGCCGCCTCGTAGGCCGAGCGGAGGTCGTTGCGAATCGCCTCCTTGACGTGCGGGGCGAGGTCGTCGCGCCGCTGCCCCTCCGGCAGCTCCACGGTCAGGTACTCGGGACGCTCCTCCCGGGTGTCGATCCAGACGCGGAGGATCCGCTCCCTGACCTCCTCCCGGAGTGGCCGATCCTCCAGCGGCTCGGTGCTGAACGGGTCGAACAGGTCGTCGATCGAAGGCGCCCGAATCGCGAATTCCGCCACGGCCGGGAAGGTACGGGCGGGGCCGGACAGGCACTAACCGGCGAGGCCGCCGAGCAGCGCCCGCAGGCCCGCCGCGGCCCGCTCGCGGGCGTCCTCCCGATCCTCCGCCCGCGCGAGCTGAAGGCCGGCCTCGGTGAGGGCACCGAGCAGCATCAGCGCGAGCTCGGGCACCGGCAGCGCCGGGATCTGGCCGGCCTCGACGGCGGCGGTCAGGCCGGCCTCGATCAGCCCGAGACCGTAGCGGCGCTCGACCTCGTGCCAGGCCTCCCAGCCGAGCACGGCGGGGCCATCGATCAGCACGATCCGCTGCATCGGCGAATCGAGGCTGAGATCGAGGAACTGGTCGACGGCCGCGAGCAGGACGCCGAGCGGATCGCCGGCGTCGAGGCCGGAGAGGTCGAAGCTCGCGGTCAGCTCGGCCTCGACCTCCTCGAACACCGCCGCGAACAAGCCCCGCTTGCCGTCGAAGTGGTGATAGAGGGCCCCCCTCGTGACGCCGGCTGCGGCGACGATCTCCTCGCTGCTGACGGCCTCGTAACCGCGTTCGGCGAAGAGGGGCCGGGCGGCTTCGAGCAGCGCCGCCCGCGTCGCCTCCCGCCGTTCGGCCTGGGTGCGCCGTGCCGTCACCGGCACGGCCCGAGTTGACATACAGGTTGTTCGTATGTTAGATACATGGCGTTCGTATGTAATCTACCCGGCGGCAGACGCCGCAGCAAGGAGCCTCGATGATGAGCGCGATCGATGACGGATTCGAGACCGGCAGGGTGATGCTCGGCGACGGACCGATCCACTATCGGGAGCGCGGCTCCGGGCGGCCCGTCGTGTTCGTCCACGGGGCGATCGCGAACGGCCGGCTGTGGGACGGCGTCGCGGCGCGGCTGTCGGACGCGTGCCGCTGCATCCTCCCGGACTGGCCGATGGGCTCCCACCCGGAGGCCATGCACGCCGACGCCGACCTCACCCCGCGCGGGCAGGCGCGGCTGATCAGCGCCTTCCTGGCCGCGCTCGACCTCGAGGACGTGACCATCGTCGGCAACGACTCCGGCGGCGCCGTCAGCCAGATCCTGGTCACCGAGTCGCCGGCGAGGGTGGGAGGGCTGGTGCTGACCAACTGCGACAGCTTCGAGCACTTCCCTCCGGGGTTCTTCAAGGCGATGGTCTGGATGGCGCGGGCGCCGGGAGGATATGCGGCGCTCGTCAACGCGATGCGCCTTCGCGCCGTTCGCACGTCCCCCCTCGCCTACGGGATGCTGACGAGCGGCCCGGCCGACGACGAGCTACTGCGGGCCTTCACCGAGCCCCAGATCCGCGATGCGGGGATCCGGAACGACGGGAAGCGGTTCGTCGCCGCGATGCGCCCGGAGGACACCCTGGCCGCCTCAGCGAAGCTGCCGGCACTGACGATCCCGGCGCTGATCGCGTGGGGCGTCGAGGACCGGTTCTTCAGGGTCGAGCAGGGCCGGCGGCTCGCGGCGACGATCCCGGGCTCCGAGATGGTCGAGATCGCCGGCGCCTCGACGTTCGTCTCGCTCGACCGGCCGCGGGAGCTGGCGGCCGCGATCGAGGCCTTCGTCACCGGTTAGGTTCGCGCTGCGCCGGCTCGGCCGGGCCCTCACCCCGCTCGGCTGAACTCCTCCTCGATCCGGGCCGCCACCGCCGCCGGTCGCTCACCCTCGGTGCTGAGAACGAGGTCGACCCCGGGGAGGGACTTCGTCGACTCCGCCAGGCGCCGCGAGGCGTTGAGGAGCTCGGGTAGGCCCTGCCACCCCTCCGGCTCGCGCGCCAGGATCCGGTCCCGGAGCGTCTGCGGGTCGGCCTCGAGTGCCACCACGAACGTCACCTCCGCCCCCGTGGCCGCCAGGACCGTGCGCAGGTGGTCCTCGTCGAGGATGGTCGCGGTCACAACCAGGGTCGAGTAACCGAACTCGCCGTACGAGCCCGCGAGCAGGCGCAGGTGCTCCACCGAGCGGCTCCTGCCGAGCGGCGGGTGGGAACGCTCGACGTCGTCGCACTCGACCACCGCCGAGTCCACCGACGTCTCCCCGAACCGGTCGAGCAGCGAGGCCGCCACCTCGCTCTTGCCGGCGCCGGGAGGGCCCGTGATCAGGATCGCCCTCATCCGGTCAGCGACCGGTGACCCGCGCCCGCCGCCATCCGTGGCAGGACCTCGCCGAGCCCGAAGGCGAACTCGTGCGCCGCCGGGAGCGATTCCAGCGGGAACATGGCGATCTCCTCCGCCTCGTCGGACGCGATCGGGCGTCCCTCGAAATCGACCACCCACTCGAGCGAGATCGAGTGCTTCCTCGGATCGTGAGGGGTGGCGAGATCGGCCTCCCGCTTGAAGTCGATGACGAGATCGGGTCGCGCCCAGTCCGGGTCGGTCCAGCGGACGTCCGGCCCCAGGGTGGCGCGGATGTGGCGCGCGGCGGCGTCGGCGATCGGCTCGTCGAACCGGACCCTGCCGCCGACGGTGCACCAGCCCGGCCGATCCGCATAGTCGAGACGCTTGATCAGCAGGAACGGCTGTCCCTCCCGGTCGGTGAATCGCGGGAGCACGTCGACGCAGAGGGTCGGGACGACGGACGTGACGAACGAGTACTCGTCGTCGGTGAGATAGCCGCCGGCCACGGGCCCGATCGTAGACAACCGGGCGGCCGCTCAGAGCTCGCGCTCGTAGACGTACATGAGCTCGTCGCCGCTCCGGTTCGTGAAGCCGAACCGCTCGTAGAGCCGGTGCGCATCGGCATCCCCCTCGTCGGTCCCGATGAAGACGTAGTCGCAGCCGCGAGCCCGGCAGAGCTCGAGCGCCGCCGTCATCAGCTCACCTCCGAACCCGCGCCGCCGTGCCTCGGGAACCACGTACAGCTCGGCGATGTAGGCCTCGTCGAGCTGCGACCACAGCGACGGCTGGAAGCGGATGA
This sequence comes from Solirubrobacterales bacterium, assembly GCA_020438445.1. Taxonomy (GTDB): domain Bacteria; phylum Actinomycetota; class Thermoleophilia; order Solirubrobacterales; family 70-9; genus RHKX01. The sequence goes on along the minus strand of JAGQUO010000003.1, from coordinate 12,295 downwards.
CGAGGATCCCCGCCGGCCCATCGCCGGCGAGCAGCACCGCCGTGTCACCCGACGCGGTCAGCTCGCCAACCCGCGCCGCAAGGCGCTCCGCACCCGGGCTCGCCTCGCCGAACTCGGCGTTGAACCGGTGCAGCAGCGCCCCGGCCGCGCCGAGGTCCCCGGGCCCCGCAGCGCGGGCGCCGCTCACTGCTCCGGGACCGTCGCGCCGAGGGCTTGGATCATCGTCGCGGCGTACTCAGACCTCTTGGTAGAGAGGGCCGTCCCCGCCTTCGGGCATGGTCAGGCGCCCGCCCTTGGCGTTGATGGCGCCGCACTGCACGCAGTTGGAGGCGGTGACGTGGACGTCGACCTCGGCGGCGCCGTTCTCGAGCTGGTCCTCGGGGATCTCGTAGACCTGAGCCGGGCACATCGAGACCCAGGTCTGGGCCACCTCGCGAGGGACGTGGGTCTGGATCCGGACGTGGTTCGGTGCGTCGTCGCGGGTCGCGTTGCCGCTGAGGAAGACCGATCCGAGCTTGTCGAAGGTGAGCTCGTTGTCCGGCTCCGGATAGTGGTCGGCGGCGGCGCCGATGTGTACTTCGACCTCGGAATCCGGCTCGCTCTCCTTGTGGCCCGGGGGCAGGGCGCCACCCGACAGCAGCCACGCGTTGGCGATCGCGCCGAACGCGACGAAGCCCTTGTCGCCGTACTGGCGCACGTTGCGGGACCGGTACAGGTCCTTCTCGATCTCGGAGCTGCGGACTCTCGCCTCGTAGCCGGAGAAGTCGACCGACTCGGGGTCCGCCTTCAGGCTCTCGACGATCGCCTCGGCCGCGTACATGCCGGCGTGCATCGCGAGGTGGATGCCCTTCAGGTACGGGACGTTGACCATCGCGACGTTGTCGCCGCACATCATCATTCCCGGCACGGCGAGCTTCTTCGGCATCGACCAGTAGCCGCCGGACGGGATCGTCTTCGCACCCCAGCCGACCCGCTTGCCGCCGTCGAGGAGGTCGCGGACGAAGGGGTGCGTCTTGAACTGCTGCAGGAGGTCATGGCAGGAAAAGGTCGCGTCGGACGTGTCGAGCCCGGCGACCATGCCGATGCAGAGCTTGTCCTCGCCCATCGGATAGATGAACGAACCGCCGAACTCGTTGTACTTCGGCGACTTGCGCAGCGGCCAGTTCATCGTGTGGATGACCCGGTCGAGGGACTTCGGAACCTCCCAGATCTCCTTCACGCCGATCTCCCAGCGCTTCGAGTCACCGGCGAGGTCGTAGTAGTCGATCGCACAGTCGGTCAGGTGCCCGAGCGTGCCCTCGGCGAGCACCGTCGCCTTCGCCATCAGGTCGGAGCCCGGCTCGAAGTTCCCGAGCTCCTCCCCGTCCTTGCCGCGTCCCTTGTCGCCCGATCGGACGCCGCGAACGATGCGGTCCTCGACGAGGAGCTTGTCGGCGACGGTCTCGGTCAGCAGGTAGGCGCCGGCCTCCTCCGCCCGCTCGGCCAGGAAGCGGCTGAGCTTCGAGACCGAGGTCACGTAGTTCCCGTGGTTGCGGAAGTTGGGCGGGGGCGGCTTCAGCGGGATCGCCCTGGACTTGGTCAGCAGGTAGACGGCGTCCTTCTCGACCTTCTGGTAGACGGGCCAGTCGTCGGGATCGAGGTCGGGGAAGAGCTTCTCCATCGCCGAGGGGACCATGTTGGCCCCGCTCAGGTTGTGGGCGCCGCAGACCTTGCCCTTCTCGATGACGGCGACCGGGATCTCACCGAGCTGCTCGGTCAGCTCCGGCTCGTCCTCGAGCAGCTGCATCAGCCGGTTCGCGCAGGCGAGCCCGGCGGGCCCACCCCCCACGATCACCACGCCCGCCTCGAGCCGCTCCTCCTCGGGATCGGTCGGCGGCCCGACGTGCTTGCTCGGGTCGAACGGCGGCGGGAACTGTGAGGGGGCTACGGACATCCTGCTTGTGGTTCCTTTCGGATCTCTGCGGCGAAGCGGGCGCCCTGCGGAGGGCGCCCGCGTGGCTTCGCCTGCGGCTGAGCGGACCCGCTCAGCCGCCCTTCTTGGCCTTGATCGCCTCGGTCAGCTTGGGCATGATCTTGTGCAGATCGCCGACCACGCCGAGGTCGCAGAACTCGAAGATCGGCGCGTTCTGGTCCTTGTTGATCGCGAGGATGTTCTCGGAGCTCTGCATGCCGACCTTGTGCTGGATCGCACCCGAGATGCCGGCCGCGAGGTACAGCTTCGGCGCGACGGTCTTGCCGGTCTGACCGATCTGGGTCGAGTACGGGTACCAGCCGGCGTCGACGACCGCACGGGTCGCCGCGACGGCACCGCCCATCGACTCGGCCAGGTCCTCGGCGAGCTTGAAGTTCTCCTTCTCGCCCAGGCCGCGGCCGCCACCGACGAGGATCTCCGCGTCCTCGATGTTGACGTCCTCGCCGCGAGCCTCCCCGCGGGTGACCATCGTCGCCTTCGTCGACCACTCGGACAGCTCGACCTCGACGTCCTCGACCTCGGCCGAGCCCGAACCGGACTCGTTGACGTCGAACGCGTTCAGCCGGCCGATGATGATGCCGGGCTCGCTGACGTAGCCGACGTCGACGATCGCCGAGTCCTGCAGGACCGGGCGCTCGGCGACGAGCTTGCCGTCGGCCGCCTTGACCGCGGTGACCTCCATGGTCACGCCGGCGCCGAGGCGCGCGGTCAGGCCGGCACCGATCTCGAACCCGAGCAGGCCGCCGCCGAAGAGCGCGTAGCCGAACCCGTTGTCGGAGATGACCTTCGCCATCACGTCGACGATCGGCTGGGCGAGGCCCTCCGGGCAGGACTTGGCCCGGTAGACCTTCGCGGCGCCGTAGCCGCCGAGTCCGGCGGCGGCGTCGTCGGAGACGTCGCCGACGACAACGGCGGCGGCGGTGCCGCCCGTCTCGGAGGCCAGCTTCGCAGCCTCGGAGATGGCGCCGAGCGAGTTCTTGTTGAAGTTGCCCTCGTCGTCGTGGAGGGCGTAGACCAGGATGTCCGCCATCTAGATCAGCTTCCTTTCGTCGAGCCACGCGACGATCTTCTCGACCGTCTCGTTGGTGTCCTCGTCCTCGAACACCTCGCCGGCCTCCTTCTCGGGCGGCGGGTTGATCGCGAGGACCTGGGTCTGGGAGCCGGCTTCGCCGACCTGGCCGGAATCGATTCCGACCTCGCCGGCCGCCTTGGTGTCGAGCGGCTTCTTCTTCGCTCCCATGATCGCCTTCAGCGACGGGTAGCGGGGCTCGTTGATGGCGTCGCCGACGCTGATCACGGCCGGGAGCTGGATCTCGACGGTGTCGTACCCGTACTCGGCCTGACGCTCGCAGCGGAGCTTGCCGTCGGTCACGTCCATCTTGATCACCTGCGTCAGCGACGGCATCTTCAGGTGGTCGGCCACGACGGCGCCGATCGTGTAGCACTCGCCGTCGTCGGACTGCTGGCCGAGCAGGACCAGATCCGGGGACTCGCTCTCGAGGACCTTGGCGAGCGCGTAACCGGTCGCGCAGACGTCGGAGCCGGCGAGGGAGCCGTCGGTCAGGTGGACGGAGCGGTCGGCTCCGAGCGCGACGGCCTTGTGGAGTGCGCGCTGGGCGCTCTCCGGGCCCATCGTGACGGCGACGATCTCGTCGACGTCGACAGCTCCGCCCTCGCGGATCTGCATCGCGGCCTCGATGCCGTGGGTGTCGAACTGGTTCAAGGTCTTCTCGCCCGAGCGGTCGAGCCGCTTGGTGGCCGGATCGAGCCGCTTCTGCACGGCCGCGTCCGGGACCTCCTTGACTAGGCAACAGATCTTCAAAGTGGGTGCCTCCTTGGGGGACTGCGGTCCGGAATGGTACCGATTCAGGCGACTGACTGACTGGTCAATCGGTGCCGGCACAGCCACCGCGACGGCTCGCGCCGCGGCCGTGGTCCGGGGCGAACCGTCATTTTGCGGCAAGGGGAGCTGGAGTCAGGGCGCGAACTGCAAGTTACCCCCGCCAGGGCACGGTTTCTCGCAGTCGAAGCGCCAGTCGAACGGTGCCTAGGCCGGAGCGGCCACGTGGTCGCGCAGGAACTCGACGATGTCGTCGGTCGGCGCGCCGGGCGTGAAGACCTCGGCGACGCCGAGACGCTTCAGCTCGGGGATGTCGTCGGCGGGAATCGTCCCTCCGACCGTCACCAGCACGTCCTCGGCGCCCTGCTCGCGCAGCATCGCCACCACCTTCGGCACCAGCGTCATGTGGGCGCCGGAGAGGATCGAGAGGCCGACGGCGTCGGCATCCTCCTGGATCACGGTAGCGGCGATCTGCTCCGGCGTCTGGTGGAGGCCCGTGTAGATGACCTCCATGCCGGCGTCGCGCAGTGCGCGGGCGATGATCTTGGCGCCGCGGTCATGTCCGTCGAGGCCGGGCTTGGCGACCACCACTCTGATCTTCCGTTCGCTCATCGCCCGGAAGCGTATCCGGCGCCGTCACCGCGGCGTCCCCACATCAGCGCGGCTCGCTCGCGCTCGACTCTCGGCCGACGCTGTCGATCACCGCCTGAGCGATCAGAACGAGGAAGCCCGAGTAGAGGATGATCCCGAGGAACTTGAAGATGTCCTCGAGCGCCGCCCCCGCCTCGAGCGCGGTGTGGTCGTCGAGTAGGTCCACCGCCTCCGAGAGGCCCATCCCGATGAGCGCGCCGGCGAGCAGCAACACCGGCGTCGACGTGAGAAGCCGATCGCGAAAGCGCCAGAGCAACCAACCGAGCGCCACCACGTATCCGAGCTCGATGAGCGGCACTCCGACCACCGAGGAAACGGCTTCGTGGACCGTCAGGCTGTCATCGACCGCCATCACGAGGCCGAGCAACCCAAAGCCGAAGAGGATCGGCTCCTCCTGCCGCCGGAGCCGGCGAGCGAGGAAGGCGGCGGTGAGGGCGGCGGCCGCAGCCGCCACCCAGACGACGACTTCGATCCGCGTCAGGATCCCGGTCTCGAAGTCGAGACCCTTGACCGCAGTCGGATCCTTCGTCAGGACCGACAGCGGTTCGTCGCGCAGCTCGCTGAGTATCGCCATCCCGCCGACGAGCAGCAGGCCGAATCCGACCAGGATCGCGAGCAGTGTGACTTGGCGGCGAGGCATGATCGGGGCGCCCGGAGAAGTCGCGGCCACCGGCCGCCGCAGCTCGGCGCCGGCGGGTGCAACTCGACTGAAATGGCTCTCCTCGTATTGGTTCATAGCCGTCCGACACAATCGGCAGCAAAGCGCCATTTCATTAGCGCCTGCCCCAATCGGTGCAACCCTCCTCCTGCTGGGGCAAGCATATCCGCATCGGATGCTGGGGATGCAAGCAGTCGTCGGCTGCGAAACCGGAGCGACCGTGAGATCCGCTTTCGGCGGACCCACTGGACCTGAAGGCTCAGCCGCAGCTCGGCCAGGGCGAGGAGCCGGAGCGCATCTTCAGCCGGACCGCGACGAACGCCTGGGTCTTGTAGCTGTAGTCGATCGGATCGCCGCCCGGTGAGCGGGGCGAGGTGCGCCAGGTCGAGCGCATGAACTGGAAGGCGCCGCGATAGGTGCCGCCGCCGCCGATCGCGTTCGGGTTGCCGCCCGACTCGCAGGTCGCGACCCGCTTGGCCCACTTCTTGTTCTTCTTCGAGACGTGGCGCTCGAAGACGCCGTCAAGAGGACGCTTGTGGGTCCCGGGGGCGTGCGGCTTCGCCGCTGTCGTGGCGGCTCCAGCGGCGGTGACCGCGAGGGCGACGAGGAGGGCGAGCAGGCCCGCGAGGATTCGGTTCGGTGCCATGAGCATGAAGCCGGGCACCCTAAGGATCCCGTTAGCGAAGCGTTAACCCTCGACCCGGTTCTGCAAGATCGCGCCCAGATGGAGGAGGCGGCGCCGTCGCGCCGACGCCCCCGTCCGCCCCGCGCCTACGGCCCGTTCGTGACGCCCGTGATCACCACGAACAACGCAGCGAGAACGATCAGCGCGATGACGGCGACCAGCACCGTCCCGGTGCCGAACAGCGTCCTCTTGATGTGGAGCTCCTCGTCGGGACCCTCGCTGAAGACGTCCTGGCGGACGTCGATCGGATCGGCCGTGCCGCCGCTCCGGTGCTCCGCCTCCTGCTGCTTGCGGGCCGCCGCTTCGGCGAGCTCACGGGTCGGATAGTTGGAGAGCGCCTGCGCCTCGCCGGTCCGGCGCACGTCCCAGCCCTCGACATCACTGCGGACGACCTCGAAATCGCTCATGCCGCACCCCTACCCGGCCCGCCGACTCCTCAATCCAGGAGCACCGGGAACATCGCCCGTGGCCCGGCGCGAGTCGCGCCGTCGTCTAGTAGACGGGAGTCTCGGTGTAGGTCCCGAAGACCCTCTGCATCGCCGCCACCATCTCCCCCTCGCTGACGCGGGCGCGGGCGCAGTCGATCAGCAGCGGCATCAGGTTGCGGTCCTCGGCCGCCGCCCGCTCGAGCGCGCCGAGCGCCGTGCGCACGGCGTCCTCGTCGCGCCGAGCCATCGTCTCGGCCAACCGCTCCCTCTGCCGTCCCTCCGCGGCCGGGTCGGGGCGGTGGATCTCGGTCAGCTCGTCGTCGGCCACCTCGAAGGCGTTGACCCCGACCATGATCCGGTCCCCGCGCTCGAGCGCGGCCTGGTGCTCGAAGGCGGCGTCGGAGATCTCGCGCTGGGGGAAGTTGGACTCGATCGCGGCGACCATGCCCCCGAGCTCGTCGATCCGGGCGAAGTAGTCGTAGGCGGCGGCCTCCATTTCGTCGGTCAGCTTCTCGACGAAGTAGGAGCCCCCGAGCGGGTCGACGGTGTTGGGGACTCCGGATTCGTGAGCGATCACCTGCTGGGTGCGGAGCGCGATCCGGACCGCGTCGGGGGTCGGCAGCGCGAGCGCTTCGTCGAAGCTGTTGGTGTGAAGCGACTGGGTGCCGCCGAGGACGCCGGCGAGCGCCTCGATCGTCGTCCGGATGATGTTCACGAGCGGCTGCTGTGCGGTCAGACTGACGCCGGCGGTCTGGGTGTGGGTCCGCATCAGCATCGACCTCGGGTCCTTGGCCCCGAACGTGTCGCGGAGCTCCCGAGCCCAGATCCGGCGTGCGGCGCGGTACTTGGCGATCTCCTCGAAGAAGTCGATGTGGGCGTTGAAGAAGAACGAGAGGCGCGGCGCGAACTCGTCGACGTCGAGCCCGCGCTCGACGGCCCGCTCGACGTAGGTGAGGCCGTCCTTGAGGGTGAACGCGAGCTCCTGCTGGGCGGTCGCGCCCGCCTCGCGGATGTGGTAGCCGGAGATCGAGATCGGATGCCAGCGCGGCATCTCGCCGGAACACCACTCGACCATGTCGGTCACCAGGCGCATCGCGGGCTCGATCGGAAAGCACCATTCCTTCTGGGCGATGTACTCCTTGAGGATGTCGGTCTGGATCGTCCCTCCGAGCTTCCCGGCCGCGATCCCATTCTCCTCGGCCGCAACGACGTAGAAGGCGAGCAGGATCGCCGCCGGGGCGTTGATCGTCATCGACACCGTGACCTCATCGAGGGGGATCCCGTCGAAGAGGGTCGCCATGTCGTCCACCGTGTCGAGCGCGACGCCCTCCACCCCGACCTCGCCGAGGGAGCGGGCGTGGTCGGAGTCCAGGCCCATCAGCGTCGGCATGTCGAAAGCGGTCGAGAGCCCGGTCTGGCCGTGGTCGAGCAGGTAGCGGAATCGCTCATTGGTCTCCTCGACCGTGCCGAAGCCGGCGAACTGGCGCATCGTCCACAGGCGGCCCCTGTACATCGACGGATAGACGCCACGGGTGTAGGGGAACGATCCCGGAAACCCCTCGTCGCGCTCCGCGTCGTGGCCGGAGAGGTCCTCGGGGGTATAGAGCGGGGCGACTGGGTGACCGGAGAGGGTCTCGAACGGCACCTCGCGCTCACGCTCGCGCGAGTACCGCTCCTCGAGCCACTGATGTGCTCGCCGCTCCGACCCGGGGTCGATCGCCATGGCCGGAAGGCTACCGGCGGGCCGCCTCCCTGATCGCGGCGCCCGCCGTTAGATTGCCGCCATGGGGATCGAGTGGCCCGACGAGGTGGACGCGGTGCTGGGGGGCGACCTCGCGGCCGGGCTCGCCTATCTGACCCCGGCCAGGGGTGTGGTGATCACCCCGATGGCACCGCTCGGGCTCCGCGACCGCGACGCGGGCACCGTGACCGTGACGACGTCGCTCGGGCTCTGGAAGAAGCTCGAGCGGATCCGCGCCAACCCCGGCGTCGCCGTCGCGTTCCACGCCCGTGATCACGCCGACACCGACCGGCCCGAGTTCGTCCTCGTCCAGGGCGAGGCGACCGTCCAGCCGGCGCCCGACCGGGCCTGGCTCGACTCGATCGGGTCGCAGTGGGCGCACTTCCTCGGCGAGCGCAAGGGCGGGCTGCTCGGACGCTGGCAACGCGTCTACTACTACGAGCGGGTCGCGATCACGGTCGCGGTTCGCCGGATCGTGGTCTGGCCGACCCTCGACTGCGCCGGTGTGCCCATCGTCCACGGCGAGCCGCTGCCCGATCCGCCCGCCTCCCAGTCGCCGCCGAGGAACGGGACCGGTCCACGGACCGACGTCGACCGTCTGGTGGGTGAGGTCGGACGGCTTCCGCATTCGCTGCTCGGATGGGCCGGCGGTGATGGGCTGCCGATGGTCACGGCCGTATCGGCGAGGGGCGCCGGCGCCGCCGGGGCCGAGCTGATCGTCCCGGCGTCGGTGCGGCCCGAGGGCGGCCGCCGGGCCGGGCTCACCGCGCACCGATTCGAGCCGCGGATGGTCGGCCAGGAGCAGCGGATCTACACCGGCTGGCTCGAGGTCGACGGCGACCGCGCCGTCTACGCGCCCCACACCCGCGCCGGTTACCGGCTGCCGGCCTCGAACGCGCTGATGATGCTCGGCAGCGGGGCGTCGACGAGGCTCGGGATCCGCAAGGCCCGTGAACGCGGTCTGGCCTGAGGGCCCTTCGGCTGCGACAGCCGCTCAGGGCGTCAGCAGGATCTTCAGCTCTTCGGTGCCCGGCCGGACCAGCTCGGCGAAGCACGCAGCGGCGTCCTCGAGCGGGTGGCGCGAGGTGACGAGCTGCTCCACCGGGACGCTCCCGGCCGCGATCATCGCGACCGCCTCGTCGAAGTCCCGGGGCCGGTAGGCGAACGAGCCGCGCAGGACCGCCTCCTTCAGCATCACGTTGAGTTGAGAGATCGGCACCGGCTCCTCCAGCATCCCGACCAGGGCGATCGTTCCCTCCGGCGCGACGAGCTCGACCGCGAGACCGGGAGCGGAGACGTGCCCGGCGCACTCGATGACCACCTCCGGGGCGCGCCCGCCCAGGGCCTCGAGGACCGCCTCGTGCACGTTCTCGCTCGAGGCGGCCACCCGGGGCGCCCCGAGCCGGCTCGCAAGCTCACGGCGCTGCGGGTTCGGCTCGACGACGACCACGTCCTCGAAGCCGCGCCCGAGCAGGCCGACCAGGGTCATCGCGCCGATCGGCCCGCAGCCGAGCACACAGACCGGCTGCCCGGGCTCGGCGCCGGAGACGTCGATTCCATGCAGGCCGACGGCGAGCGGCTCGACGAGCGCGCCGTGCTCGAGCTCGATCTCATCCGGCAGCCGCCAGAGCATCTCGGCGTCGCAGACCATCCGCTCGGCATAGCCCCCATCGTGGGTCCCGAGGCCGATGCCGCTCGCCATCGCGAGCGGGATGTCTACCCGGTCGACCGGGGCGAAGGGGTAGACGCAGACGCGGTCCCCCTCCGACCAGCCCTCGACACCGGTTCCGACCCTCGCGAGCGTCCCGGCCAGCTCGTGCCCGAGGACGGAGCCCTCGGGAAGGACGCCGGAGGGCAGCATGTGCAGGTCGGACCCGCAGATACCGCAGGCGGCGACGTCGACAACGACCTGACCCTCCTCGGGCTCGGGGTCGAGGACCTCGCGGACTTCCAGGGTCATCTCGGGACCGACGGCAACGACCTTCACGCGTACTCCTCCGGGATTCGCTCGGGCCATCCGATCTCGGCTTCGAGCTGGGCGGCAAGGGATATCAGCAGGTCCTCCCGGTTCGGCGGCACGACGAACTGAGCGGCGAGCGGCAGCCCTCCCGCGGAGTCGGGGGGCAGGGGCACCGACGCCGCGGGCTGGCCGGTGTAGTTCCAGGGAATCGTCCCCGGATAGGCGCGGCTGATGCTCAGGAGCGTCCGCAGCGCGCCGCGGCCCGCCCACCGCCCCGACTGAGGCGGCGGGATGCCGACGGTCGGCATCATCAGGACGTCGAAGTCCTCGAACACCCGGTTCAGCCGCTCCGCGTGGCCCGCCTCGGCCGCGCGCGACCGGCGGACCACGGCGGCCGGCAGCAACCGGCCCATCCGGATCATCCCGCGCGTCCTCGCCTCGAGCAGCTCCGGCCGTGGCACGTTCACGCCCTCGCCGGCGATGCCCGCGAGGTACCTGGGCGTGATGTCGTTGCCCGCGCCGCCCCAGTCGGGCCCGCGCTCGGCGACCGCATGCCCGAGTCCGCCGAGGACCGCCGCCATCCGCGCGATGCCCGCCTCGACCTCGGCGCTGACGACGGGTGACGCGGCGGCGCGCGGCATCTCGGTGGTGACCGCGATCCGAAGCGACCCCGGCTCCGTCCGCGCCGCCTCGACGTAGGGACGCTCCGGCGGCGGCGGCGTGTCCGCGTCGCCCGGCTCCGGCCCCGCGGTGACGTCGAGCCAGAGGGCCGTGTCGATGACCCTGCGGGTGAGGCACCCCGTGACCGAGAGCCCGAGCCAGTGCTCGTGGTCGGGCATCAGGCTGATCCGTCCCCGCTGCGGCTTCAGGCCGAAGAGGCCGCAGTGGGCCGCCGGGATCCGGATCGAGCCGCCGCCGTCCGACGCCGACGCGGCGCCGACCAGCCCGGCCGCGACCGCGGCTCCCGAGCCTCCGCTCGAGCCGCCGGGGCTGCGCTCCGGATCCCAGGGGTTGCGCGTCCGCCCCCAGGTCTGGGTCTCGGTGAAGGGCCAGATGGCGAGCTCGGGCAGGTTGGTCTTCCCGATCAGGACGGCCCCGGCCTCGCGGAGCCGCCGGTACTGCGCGGCGTCCGAGCGCGCCGGCTCCTCGAAGGCGGCGGTGCCGTGGGTCGTGAGCTCCCCGGCGACGTCGACGTTGTCCTTGACGGCGACCGGCACCCCCAGAAGCGGCCCCGGATCACCGGCGGCGATCCGGCGATCGGCCTCCTCGGCCGCGGCGATCGCGCGGTCGTCGAGGACGACCCGGAACGCGTTCAGCCTGCCGTCGAAGCGGCGGATGCGCTCGAGATAGACCGAAACCAGCTCGCTGGAGGTGACCGCGCCCTCGCGCAGGAGCTCCGCTTGGCGGTGGATCCCGGCGAAGGCGAGCTCGGAGGCTTTCATGGGTCGCGCGCCTACCCGCCACTCCCGCAAGCGCCCCCAGCGCCGCCCCCGGCCGACGGGGTCCGTCCCCCGGCGCCGCGCCACCAGGCGCCCGCCTCCGACAGCAGTGGCGACCGCCAGCACCCCGGCGATCGCCAGCGTCCGCCCGAGGGTCTCGAATCGCATCACCTGCCAGCCGCGCTCGGCGGCGATCCGTGCCAGGGGCGCATCCGGATTGACGGCGACCGGGTGCCCGACGAGCTCGAGCATCGGCAGGTCCGAGGCCGAGTCCGAATAGGCCCAGCTCGCGGCCAGGTCGATCCCGTGCTCCGCGGCGAACCGCCGCATCGGCTCGACCTTCAGCTCCCCGTAGTTGAGCCCGCCGATGAGCCGCCCGGTGTAGAGGCCCTCGTCGTCGACCTCGTAACGGGTCCCGATCCCGCCCTCCATGTCGAGGACGCGGGCGAGCACCTCCACGACCCCGTGGCTCGCGGCGCTGACGATGAAGGCCGGCCGCCCCTCGTCCTGATGGGAGCGGACCTCGGCGATCATCTGCGGGTAGATGCGCGGCAGGATGCCCTCGAGGAGATCGGGGAGCATCCGCCGCAGGGTCCGCGCCGGGACGCCGCGAAGCAGCTCGTTGACCGCCGCGACGAGCGCGTCGGTGTCCTGGTCGGTCGCACCGCGGAGCCGGAAGCGCAGGTGCTCGACCCCCCAGCGGAGCACCTGGCCCCGCCCGACCAGTCCGGCACGGTAGGCCGCGCGCCCGAACTGGGCACCGCTCGATCCGGACATCAGGGTCCGGTCGAGATCGAAGAAGGCCGCGCCGGTGCCGCCCACGTGCCGCAGGCTATTGCCTGTCCCTCGGGAGCCGAGCCGCGGCCCTCTCACGCGACCGCGAGGCGGAGAGCCCGCTGATCAAGGAAGGGGCAGCGATGC
>JAGQUO010000047.1 GCA_020438445.1 Solirubrobacterales bacterium | reverse complement strand
AGCGCCCGGTAGAGACCCGGCTCGGCGCCGAGGTCGGGCGCGAGCTCCCCCATGTTCTTGTCGATCGTGTAGCCGTAGTCGGAGCCCTGCGGCAGTCGCTCGAGCTCGCCGTCGTCGATCGCCCGCTCGATGTCCGCCGGCTTCTCGAACACCTCGGTCCCGGACTCGGGGTGGAAGACCTCCTCCTGGGTGGCCTTGTTGCCCTGGAGCTTCGCGAGCCGCTCGAGCTCGCCGCGATCGTCCCGGTAGAGCTCCATGATCCGCTGCGCCGCGAGCACGCGCCAGAGATAGGTCGAGCTGTCGTCGCCGAGCGAGGACAGAAGGTCCCAGGCTTCGGCGTTCTCGAGCGGCGAGGAGCCGAAGAAGAGCTGCGCGTAGGTGGGATCGTCGGCCTCGGTCTCCTTCCGGTAGGCGGCCATCACGTTCTCGAGATTGCCGATGCCCATGTGGTAGCTGGTCGTCGCGAGGTCGCTCCGCCCGAAGCGCTCGCCGGCGATCTGCAGGTATCTCGCCATCCCGTCGAGCGCCGCAGCCGGATCGAACCGCTCGTCCGCCTCGGCTCGGCGATCGCGCAGCTTCTGCTCCTGAGCGGGCAGCCTGCGCAGCTCCATCAGCGCCTTGGTGCGCACCTTGGGCTTGTCGCTTCTGGCCCGCTTCTCGGCCTTCGCGATCTCGGCCTCGACCCGGGCGATCTGCTTCGTCAGGGCGCGGCTGCGCGCGAGATCGACGCGCATGCCGAGCAGGTCGATGCCGGTGCTCGCGACGATCTGCGCGATCCCGCTCGCCGCCTCGGGATCGTCGCCGGCGATCACCTCGGGCCGGCCGGCGCTCTCGAGCAGCACCATCGCCTCCATCGTGTCGGGGTCGACGTCGTGCGCCGCCGCGGCGCGCTCGATCTGGTTCCGCCAGCGAGCCGTCCGGCGGGCGCTGGCGACGATCCCGCCGGGGCTCTTCTCGTAGAGGACGTGCGAAAGCCCGAGGGCCGCACGCCGCTCCAGGTCCGCGTTCCGGTCGGGCTCCCACGCGAAGGGGTCATCGGCACCGCCGTCGCGCGCGGCCTCGGCGATCCGTCCCGCGTCGACCCCGTCGTCGCCCCCGAAGACGCCGGTGACGAGGAGGATCACGCCGGTCAGCACCAGCAGCGCGACGACCAGCCCGGCGACCGCCCAGGGGCGGGCCCCGGACCGGTTATCACCGCCTGCTCCGAGTGGCCGTCGTTCCATCGCCCCACTCTGACAGCCCCCGGACCCCGGCCACCCGGCCGGAGGAATACGCTCAACCGGTGCGCACGGAAGCCCGATTCCCGAAGGTCCCGGCCGAGGACGGCCACTACGAGAGCTTCTATCTGAAGGCGGCCGCCCCCGAGGGCGGGCGCGCGGTGTGGATCCGCCACACCGTCCACAAGCGCCCGGGCGAGAGGCCGACGGGAGCGGTCTGGATGACCTGGTTCGACGCCGACCGGCCCGGCCCGGTTGCCGCCAAGCACCAGGTCGCGGCGGACGAGATCTCCGTGCCGGACAAGGCCTACGTCCGCGTCGACGAGTCCGAGATCGCGCCGGGGCGGGTGCAGGGCGTGATCAACAACGGCACGAGCGCGAGCTGGAACCTGCGCTTCAAGGACCACGGCGGTCCTCTGCACCACTTTCCGGCGCAGTGGATGTACGAGCGACCGCTGCCGCGGACCAAGCTGCTGAGCCCTCATCCCAGCGCCAGCTTCGACGGCATCCTCGACGTCGCCGGCGAGCGCGTCACCATCGAGGCGTGGCCGGGGATGGTCGGCCACAACTGGGGAAGCGAGCACGCCGAGAGCTGGATCTGGATCCACGGAGCGACGGTCGGAGAGGACGGCTCGCGCGGCTACGTCGACATCGGCGCCGGGAAGGCGAAGCTCGGCCCGCTGACCACCCCCTGGATCGTCAACGGCGAGATCGTGCACCGGGGCGAGCGGCTCCGCGTCGGCGGCCTCGGACGGGCGCTGCGGACGAGGATCGACGCCGAGCCGACCAGCTGCCGCTTCACCGTCGGCGGCGAGGACCTGGTGGCGAACGGCGCCGTGAGCGCGCCCCGGGACCGGTTCGTCGGCTGGGTCTACGCCGACCCGGTCGGCCCCGAGCACCACTCGCTCAACTGCTCGATCGCCGACCTCGAAGTGCACGTCTCCCGCAGCGGGCGCGAGGACATCTCGATCCGGGTCGAAGGGGGAGCGAGCTACGAGTTCGGCACCCGCCGGACCGACCACGGCGTCGATGTTCAGCCGTTTCCCGACGGGTAGTCTCAAAACCCGGGAACCCTGCGAAAGAACCTGCGAACGGAGAGGTGAGAATGAGCGGCGCGACGGAGCAATCGGTGATCGAGGCGGTCCCCAAGCAGCTGCTGATCGGCGGCGAGTGGCGGGACGCGAGCGGCGGCGAGAAGTTCGCCGTCGACGATCCTTCGACCGGCAAGCCGCTCTGCGAGATCGCCGATGCCACCGAGGCCGACGCAAAGGCAGCCCTCGACGCAGCCTGCGGCGCTCAGGAGGAATGGGCCGCGACGCCGCCGAACACCCGCTCGGACATCCTTCAGTCCGCATTCGAGCGGATGGTGGAGCGCAGCGACGAGCTCGCCCTGCTGATGACCCTCGAGATGGGCAAGTCGGTCACCGAGTCGAAGGGCGAGATCACCTACGCCGCCGAGTTCTTCCGCTGGAACGCAGGCGAGGCGCTGCGGCTGGACGGCGACTTCAAGGTCGCCGGCAACGGCGCAAGCCGGGTGATGGTCATGCACCAGCCGGTCGGCCCCTGCTACCTGATCACGCCCTGGAACTTCCCGACCGCGATGGGCACGCGGAAGATCGGCCCGGCGATCGCCGCCGGCTGCACGATGGTGATGAAGCCGGCCCAGAACACGCCGCTCTCGATGCTGGCGCTGGCCGAGCTGCTGCAGGACTGCGGCCTGCCCGGCGGCGTCCTCAACGTCCTCACCAGCACGTCGTCGAGCGCCGTCTCGAAGCCGATCATCACCGACCCGCGCCTCCGCAAGCTGAGCTTCACGGGTTCGACGGAGGTCGGCCGGATGCTGATCGAGCAGTCGGCCGAGAACGTGCTCAAGACCTCGATGGAGCTCGGCGGCAACGCCCCGTTCCTGGTCTTCGAGGATGCGGATCTCGACGACGCGGTCGAGGGCGCGATGGTGGCGAAGATGCGGAACATCGGCGAGGCCTGCACGTCCGCCAACCGCTTCCACGTGCACGAGTCGGTCGCCGATGCCTTCGCGGAGAAGCTCGCCGAGCGGATGAGCGCCCTCGTGGTCGGTCGCGGCACCGAGGAGGGCACCGACATCGGGCCGCTGATCGACGACGATCAGCGCTCGAAGGTCGCCGAGCTCGTCGACGACGCGGTCGGCAAGGGCGCCAAGGCGCTGGTCGGCGGCAGGGAGATCGACGGCGAGGGCTCGTTCTACGAGCCGACCGTCCTCGCGCCGATCCCGGCCGACGCTCGCCTGCTCAAGGAGGAGATCTTCGGGCCGGTCGCCCCGGTCGCGACGTTCTCGACCGAGGAGGAGGCGATCGCGGCCGCGAACGACACCGAGTACGGGCTCGTCGCCTACGTCTACACGCGCGACATCAAGCGCGCGATCCGGGTCTGCGAGAAGCTCGAGACCGGGATGATCGGCCTCAATCAGGGCCTCGTCTCGAACGCCGGTGCCCCGTTCGGCGGCGTCAAGGCTTCGGGGCTCGGGCGCGAGGGCGGCACCGAGGGCATCGCCGAGTACCTCGAGACCAAGTACGTGGCGATCAACGTCTAAGGGGTTTCGTGGCCGAGCGGCCCGAGGTGCACGTCGATTCGGCGGCGGAGCTGCGGGAGTGGCTCGCGGCCAACCACGACCGCTCCGAGGGTGTCTGGCTCGTCACCCACAAGAAGACGAGCTCGAGCGGCCCATACCTCCCGATCGCCGAGATCGTCGACGAGCTGATCGCGTTCGGCTGGGTCGACAGCGTCCAGAAGCGGGTCGACGCCGACCGCTCGAAGCTCCAGATCACACCGCGGAAGCCGAAGAGCAAGTGGTCGCGGGTCAACAAGGAGCGGGTCGAGCGGCTCACGGCGGAGGGCCGGATGGCGCCGCCGGGAGTCGC
The DNA here is from genome assembly GCA_020438445.1 of Solirubrobacterales bacterium. GTDB lineage: Bacteria > Actinomycetota > Thermoleophilia > Solirubrobacterales > 70-9 > RHKX01. The sequence continues at coordinate 14,590 of JAGQUO010000047.1, read as the reverse complement.
GATGGTCGAGCTCGCCAAGCGGACGGGGACCTGGACGGCTCTCGACGCGATCGAGCGGCTGGAGGAGCCCGGCGAGCTGCGGGCGGCGCTGGACGCCGAGCCCGATGCCCGCCGCCATTACGACGCGTTCCCGCCGTCGAGCCGGCGGGCGATCCTCGAGTGGATCGGCTCCGCCAAGCGGGAAGCGACCCGCGAGGCGCGGATCGCGGAGACCGTCGCGCTGGCCCGGGAGAACCTGCGGGCCTTCGACTGGCCCCGGCCGAAGCCCGGAGGCGGCGGCTAGCGGCCCAGCAGGGAGCCCAGCAGCCCGCTTCCGGAGCGGCGCTGCTCGAAGTAGCACTGGTGGTAGCCCTCGGCCATCCAGAAGCCCGTCGCGGGCTCGATCGAGGTGGCGATCGGGTCGCGGTACTGCTTCTGCCGCTCGGCCTTCGACGCCTGGGCGGCCTCCTCCTGCTCGGGTGTGTGGGTGAAGATCACGGTCCGGTACTGGTCGCCGATGTCGGGTCCCTGGCGGTTGACCTGGGTCGGGTCGTGCATGTCCCAGAAGCGGTCCAGGAGCTCCTCGTAGCTGACCTTCTCGGGGTCGTAGGTCACCCGGACCACCTCGGCGTGGCCGGTCGTGCCGCTGCAGACCTGCTCGTAGCTCGGGTTGGCGACATGGCCGCCCTCGTAGCCGACCGCGGTGTCCACCACCCCCGGGACCTCCCGGTAGAGCGCCTCTGGCTTCCAGAAGCATCCGGCGCCGAACGTGGCGACCTCGGTCCGCTCGGGCCTCTCGGCTCCCGGTACGGCTGTTCCCTGGGGCTCGTTCGCGGCGTCGCTCATCGCTGATCTCCTTGCGCTCGGGTACGACGATGATGACAGGGGCGTCCAGCCGGCCCGGACGGATTCAAGTATCGGTTCACGGGCTCCGATAGTGGCTGCGGATGTACCTGCTCGAATTCGTCAACCAGGTCCGCGAAGCCCAGAGCTACGAAGGCCTGGCTCAGCTCCCCCCGCCGGGCGCCGACGGCAGCACGCCGCTGGAGCTCGCGATGGGCTGCAGGCTCGAACGGGGCCTGATGCGGCTCTCGACCCCGCAGGCCGCGGCGGCGGTCTCGGACGCGACCGGGCTGCCGATGGCGCCGGACCACGTCTCGGTCGCGCTGCCACAGGCGCTCGCCCTCCACGCCGAGGAGGTCGCCTCGGCCCGCGGATATCGAACCGGCGCCGCCGCCGGCTGATCCGCATATCCTCGCGGCGCATGAGCAGCCGCAACCCGGCGCCGGCACTCGCCGCCCTGATCCTCTCCCTCGCCGTCGCCGCTCCGGCGCAGGCCGGCCTCGGCGTGCCCGGCCGCGACGCCGATCCGATCGTCCTCACCGGCGCCGACGTGCCGAAGCTGGCCGGGGCCGACCCCGGCTCGATCGTCGCGTTCAGCTGGGACGGCGACTGGATCCAGGTGCCGGTACAGGTCGACGAGCGGGCGGTCGTCGACTACGGAGTGGTCCGCCAGATCGGCAACGGGTTCGACAACGAGGCCTACACCGACCCCGGGACCTTCGCCGGTAGCGACCCCGATCCGGCTCTGGACGGCGGCGACGAGATCGCCTTCATGGCCAAGGACGCCGGTGCGGGAGCATCCGATCGCCGCAGTCCCGGCGGCGTCGTCGCCGCGACGCGCACGGAGGTGGCGATCTCCAACCCGCTCGCGCCGGGAGCCGAGCGCTTCGTCTACCTGTTCCGGACCGACTCGGGGCTCGACCCCGCGGCCGGCAGGTCCTACGTCGACTACGACTTCTCGCTCGACTCCGGCGACTACAAGACCACCTACGACTTCAACGGGGTGCCCGGCGTCGAGGACGACGCGCCGCCGGCGAATCCGGAGGATTCCACCGTGACCACACCCGCCTACACCCAGCATCTGCTGTCACGCTGGATCACGGACCGGATGACGCTGAGCACCGGGACGAGCACGAGCCCCGACATCCTCGACGGCGACAAGGCGCAGGTCGGGCGGGGATGCGGTCGCAGCGAGCTGACTTTCAGCCGCGGCGGCGGCGGGTTCATCGCCAACATCTCGGGGCCGGTCCGGGCGATCCGCTCGCAGATCGGCGCCAACAGCGGCACCTACACCCAGCGCGACGACATCTATTACGAACGCCGCCAGGACACGTTCACCTACCTGCGGGTGCACGCCGGCATCGGCCAGGTCTCGCAGTTCCGCGACTTCGCGCCCGCCGCGAGCGGCATGACCTACCGGAGTTCGGCATACCCGACCGGCGTGACGATCGACGGCATGCCCGACGCCGGCATTCCGGTCCCAGCCGGATCCTCGACGCTGCAGCCGCAGGCCGACTGGGAGCAGGTCACCGGGCAGGCGGGAACGCTCAACACCGTCACCAGGGTCGAGACCGACGTGCCCGGCTTCACGCCCGGATCGTTCTATCGCGACGAGGGCGGCAGCCCGAGCTTCGGGCAGTGCGGCGGCTACGCCGACTACTCCTCCTTCGGGACGAGTGGGTCGGAGTTCGTCAGCTCGGGCGCGAACACCGACCCGACGCTCGGACCCGCCTACTCGCTGACCGCGGCGCGGACGACGTTCTTCGACGCGCCCGATCAGGGCGCCGCGGACGCCGCCCGCCGCTCCGAGGAGGTCGACGAGCCGCTCGAGGCCGTCGCCGCCGGCGCGGCGGAGCCCGGTGGACCGGTCCTCGAGCTCGCCGTCCGCGGCGGCAAGCGCAGGGTCCGGGCCGGCGGCAGCATCCGGATCCCGTTCAGCCTCCACAACACCGGCGGCAGCACCGCCACCGGCGTCGAGGTCTGTGCCCGCGTGCCGAAGCGGGTCGGTCGTGCAGGGCGCTGCAAGGGCGGCGGCGAGCTGGCACCGGGTAGGCGGCTGAAGGGAAGGCTGCGGATCGACGCGAAGCGGAAGGCCGGGCGACGGATCCGGGTGACCTACCGCGCGAACGCGGAGAACGCCGGACGGGACCGGGTGGAGAAGGCGATCCGCGTCCGCTGACCAGGCGCTGGGGATGCGTCGCTAGCGATGCGGGTGGGCCATGCCGACGAAGTCGAGGGCCTCGTCGAGGACGGCTTCGTCGACGCCCTTCTCGATCGCGACCTCACGGACGGTCCGGCCTGACGACGCCGCCTCCTTGACGATCTCGGCGGCGCTGTCGTAGCCGATGTGGGGGTTGAGCGCCGTCGCCACCTGAAGCGTCGACTCGGCATGCCTGGCCAGGATCTCCTCGTTCGGCTCGATGCCCGCCACGCACTTGGTGTCGAGCAGGCGGCACGCCGAGGCGAGCAGCTTGATCGAGTCGAGCAGGTTGCGCGCGATCAGCGGCACGCGGACGTTGAGCTCGAACTGCCCCTGGGCGCCGCCGAGGGTGATCGCCGTGTCGTTGCCGATCACCTGATCGCCGACCTGGATCACGACCTCGGGGATGACCGGGTTGACCTTTCCGGGCATGATCGAGGAGCCCTTCTGGAGCTCGGGCAGTCGGATCTCGGCCAGGCCGGCGCGGGGACCGGAGCCCATCAGCGCCAGGTCGTTGCCGATCTTGATCAGGGAGACGGCCAGGACCTTGAGGGCGCCGGAGAGCTCGACGAGCGCGTCGCGGTTGGCCTGTGCCTCGAACCGGTCGGCCGGAGCCGAGATCTCGAGGCCGCTGCCGGTGGTGAGCTTCTCGCGGACACGGTCGGAGAACTCGGCGTGGGTGTTGATCCCGGTGCCGGTGGCGGTGCCGCCGAGCGGGATCTGGCCGACCCGCCCGAGCGTCCCTCGGATCCGCTCGGCGCCGAGCCGGATCTGGGAGGCGAAGCCGGAGAACTCCTGCCCGAGCGTGACCGGGACGGCGTCCATCAGGTGCGTCCGGCCCGACTTGACGTGCTCGGCGAACTCGTCGCCCTTGCGGTCGAGGGTCGCGACCAGCGCGTCGATCGCGGGCAGGAGATCGCTCGTGGTCTGCTCGAGCGCCGCGAGGTGCACGGCGGAGGGGAAGACGTCGTTGGAGGACTGGCCCATGTTCACGTGGTCGTTCGGATGGGCCTCGTCGCCGGCGAGGTTCGCGATCACCTCGTTCGCGTTCATGTTCGAGGAGGTGCCGGAGCCGGTCTGGAAGACGTCGACCGGGAACTGGTCGTCGTGCTCGCCCCGGCCGACGGCGTCGCCGGCCGCCGAGATCCGCTCCGCGTGGCCCTCGTCGAGCAGGCCGAGCTCCGCGTTCGTCCGCGCGGCCGCGGCCTTGATCCTCCCGAGCCAGTGGACGACCGGGGCCGGGATCGGGTGCCCGGACACCGGGAAGTTGCCGACCGCCTTGTCGGTCTCCCCGCCCCAGAGCTTGTCGCCGCCGGTTGCCGTGCTCGTCGATTCCTCAGCCACTTCCGATTCTCCGTTTCGATCAGTTCGGGGGATTCCTGAGCGAAGGCTATCTGCCGCCTAGAATCGTCCGCCCCATGGCCCGCTACGCCCCGGTCGATCCGAAGCAGTCCTTCCCCGCGCTCGAGGAGCAGGTGCTCGAGCGCTGGCGCGAGGGCGAGACGTTCCGGCGCCAGCTCGAGTCCCGCCGCGGGCAACCGCTCTGGAGCTTCTACGAGGGCCCGCCGACCGCGAACGGCAGGCCCGGCTCCCATCACGTCCTCGCCCGCGTCTTCAAGGACATCTACCCCCGCTACAAGTCGATGTGCGGCTACGACGTCCCCCGCAAGGGCGGCTGGGACTGTCACGGGCTCCCGGTCGAGCTCGAGATCGAGAAGGAGCTCGGGATCAGCTCGAAGGAGGAGATCGAGGCGTTCGGGATCGCCGAGTTCAACCGCCGCTGCCGCGAGTCGGTGTTCGCCTACGTCGACGACTGGAACCGGATGGTCGAGCGGATCGGGCACTGGATCGACCTCGACGACCCCTACGTGACCATGGACACCGACTACACCGAGTCGGTCTGGTGGTCGCTGAAGCAGAACTGGGAGCGCGGGCGCCTCTATGAGGGGCACAAGGTCGTCCCCTACTGCCCGCGCTGTGGGACGGCGCTGAGCTCGCACGAGGTCGCGTCGGGGTACAAGGACGTCGTCGACCCCTCCGCCTACGTGAGGCTGCCGGTGACCGAGGCCGCCGGGCCGCTGGAGCCGGGCGACGACCTGCTCGTCTGGACGACCACTCCGTGGACGCTGATCGCCCACGCCGCGGTGGCCGCGGGTCCCGAGATCGACTACGTGCGTGCCGCGCTCCCCGGAGGCGAGATCGTCGTCGTCGCGCTGGCGCTGGCCGATCGGCTCCTCGGCGAGGACTTCGAGACGCTCGCGACCTTCCCGGGCGCCGCGATCGAGGGCACCCGCTACGAGGCGCCGTTCGGCTTCATCGCCGGCTCCGAGTTCGGCCCCCACGGCCACACGGTGCTGCTCGCGGACTTCGTCACCACCGAGGACGGCACCGGCCTCGTCCACACCGCGCTCGCGTTCGGCGAGGACGACTTCCGGCTCGGCGAGCAGTACGGGATGACGCTCCAGAACCCGGTCCGGCTCGACGGCACCTACGACGAGCGCGTCCCCGACTTCCAGGGCAAGCTCGTCCGCGACCACAATCCGGAGATCGTCGCCGCGCTCGAGGCCGCCGGGCGCCTCTTCCGCGAGGTTCCCTACGAGCACGCCTACCCGCACTGCTGGCGCTGCGACACGCCACTGCTCTACTACGCGAAGGCGTCCTGGTACCTGCGGACCTCCGAGATGCGCGACCGGATGCTCGCCGAGAACGAGCGGATCGGCTGGCACCCAGAGCACATCAAGCACGGCCGTTTCGGCAAGTGGCTGGAGGGCAACGTCGACTGGGCGCTCTCGCGCGAGCGCTACTGGGGCACGCCGCTGCCCGTCTGGAAGTGCACCGGCGAGGGGTGCGACGAGCAGGTCTGCGTCGGCTCGATCGCGGAGATCACCGAGCGGGGAGGCGAGCTGCCGCGGTCGGAGTCGGGCGAGGTCGACCTCCACCGCCCCTACATCGACGAGGTGACGCTGACCTGCGAGTCGTGCGGCGGCGGGATGCGGCGCGTCCCCGAGGTGATCGACACCTGGTACGACAGCGGCGCGATGCCGTTCGCGCAGCTCCACTACCCGTTCGAGAACGAGGCGGAGTTCGAGCGGCGATTCCCGGCCGACTTCATCTGCGAGGGGATCGACCAGACCCGCGGCTGGTTCTACTCGCAGCTGGCCGAGTCGGTGCTGCTGTTCGACCAGACCGACTACCTCAACTGCGTCTGCCTCGGGCTGATCCTCGACCCGGAGGGGCGGAAGATGAGCAAGCGGCTCGGCAACCTCGTCGACCCGCACGAGGTCATCGACGCCCACGGCGCCGACGCCTTCCGCTGGTACTACCTCGCCTCCCAGCAGCCGTGGGCCGGCTACCGCTTCAGTGCCGACACCGTCGGCGAGTCGGTGCGCCAGTTCCTGCTGACGCTCTGGAACACGTACTCGTTCTTCGTCCTCTACGCGAACGCGGGCGACGAGAGCGCCGGGCGCGAGCCGAGCGAGGCCGAGGCGGCGCTCGACCGCTGGCTCGTCTCGCGCCTGCAGGCGACGACCGCGGTCGTCCGCGAACGGCTGGACGACTTCGACTCGACCGGCGCCGGCAAGGCGATCGCCGAGTACGTCGACGAGATGTCGAACTGGTACGTCCGTGTCTCCCGGCGCCGGTTCTGGGACGGTGACGCGGCGGCGTTCGAGACGCTGCGGCACTGCCTGGTCGAGACCGCGAAGCTGCTCGCCCCCTTCATCCCGTTCACCGCCGACGCGATCTGGCTCAACCTGGCCCACGGCGCCGAGCCGCCGCTGGAGGCCTCGGTCCACCTCGAGGACTACCCGGAGGCCGATCCGTCACTCCGCGAAGCCGCGCTCGAGGACGGAGTCGAGGCCGCCCGGCGCGCCGTCGAGCTCGGGCGCGCCGCGCGCGCGCAGGCGAAGGTGAAGATGCGCCAGCCGCTCGCCAAGGCGGTGATCGTCGCAACCGAGGACGAGCGGCGGACGATCGAGGGCCTCTCGGAGATCGTCCGGGCCGAGCTCAACGTCCGCGAGCTCGAGTTCGTGACCGAGGAGGGCGAGCTGGCGAGCTGGTCGGTCAAGCCCGACTTCCGCGTCCTGGGGCCGCGCTTCGGCAAGGACATGCCGCAGGTGAAGGTCGCGATCGAGGCGCTCGACGCCGATCACGTGCGCGCCACGATCGATGCCGGGGGCCAGGTCGGGATCAGCATCGACGGCCGCGAGCACACGCTCGGGCCCGACGAGCTCAGCTTCGCGATGCAGCCGCTCGACGGCTATCAGGTCGAGTCCGAGGCCGGCCGCGCCGTCGCCCTCGCGCTCGACCTCGACGACGACCTGATCCGCGAGGGCCACGCCCGCGAGATCGTCCGCGCGGTCCAGAACGCCCGCAAGGAGAGCGGACTCGACATCAGCGACCGGATCGATCTGAAGCTCGGCGGCGACGCCGAGCTCGTCGGCGCCGCCCGCGCCCACGAGCAGTACGTGACCGGCGAGACCCTGGCGAGGAGCATCGCCTACGAAACCGACCCCTTCGGGGCCGAGGTGAGCGTCGACGGCCGCGAGCTGGTGATCGCGGTCAGCCGCTCCGGCTGAGGGGCCCATCGCGAAGGATCGCCGCCCTCCGGCCAGAGCCCCTCGTGCAGCCGCCCGAGCAGCACCTTCAAGGTGTCGAAGTCCTCGCGGCCGATCAGCTCGGCCCAGTCCCGCTCGATCCGGGCGACGATCTCCCGCCCCGCCCGCTGGGCGCGAGCGCCGCGCTCGGTCATCCGGACGAGCTTGGCCCGGCCGTCCTCGGGGTCGGGCACCCGCTCTACATAGCCGAGCCGCTCGAGGTCGTTGACGAGGTAGACGATCGTCGGCTTGCTCACCTGGGCGAGCTCAGCGAGCTCGGTGACCCGCGATCCCCCGTCCGCGATGTGTTGTCCGATCGTGCCGTGGGCGGGCCGGAAGTCCGCGAACCCCTCGGCTGCCAGCCCCTCGCTGACGAGCTCGTTGAGCGTCAGGGCCGGGTCGCGCAGCAGCGGGCCGATGTGGCCGGCGCCGCGCCAGCGCCGGCGCGGCCGGGATCGGTCGGGTAGCGGCGTCACTTGACAGTCATCCGGAATCGTTAGATGATCTAACTAGATCGTTAGATGGTCTAACAATAAGGGGAGGACCCGATGAGAACAGGTGACGTCGTCTGGAACGAGCTGACCGGCGAGAAGGCGATGATCGTCGAGTCCGGCGAAGAGACGGAAGGAGCTCGCGTCGTCGCCGACTTCGCCGTCGAGAAGGGTGGCTTCGTCCCCGGAGGCGAGCACGTCCACGACCACTGCACCGAGCAGTTCGAGGTCTCCGCCGGAACGATCGCGTTCCTCCGCGACGGCGAGCAGATCACCCTGGGCGCGGGCGAGCAGCTGACCGTCCGGCCCGGGTCCTGGCATCGCTGGTGGAACGCCGGCGAGACGGAGGTTCGGATTCGCGCAACGGTCGAGCCCGCCCTGAGCTTCGAGCAGGCGATCCTCGTCTTCTGGGGCCTCTGCACGGACGGTCACACGAACGCCGAGGGACGGCCGTCGCCGCTGTTCGGGGCGATGGTCGCCACGGCCTACCGCCGCGAGCTCCGCCTCCGCCCGCCTCCCGACGCCGTCCAGCGGCTCCTGTTCCCACCCCTCGCCGCAATCGGCAGGCGGCGCGGGCTCCAGCGGACGATCGACCGCTACCTGGATCTCGCCACCCATCCGTCGGCCGAGGCGGGGCGCGGCAGCCTGCCCAAGCAAGTCATGCGGCGGGTGGGCTGAAGCGCCCGGCGCTCGCGCCCGCGGTTCCCCCGGCGCCAGACCGTGAACCGGCTCCGGGCGAGCGCGTAGGCTGAACGCGTGGAGATCGGCGGCGACACCAAGGCGGTCGTGCTCGCGGCGGGGCTGATCTTCCTCTGGGCGCTCCTGCTCGGGGTCTGGAAGTACCGCGAGATGGCGGCAGCCGAGGACGGGCTGGCCCATCCGTACGTCGACGTCGCTCATCGGGCGGCGCTGCTGTACAGCTTCGCCACCCTGCTTCTGGCGGCCTTCGTCGAGCTCAGCGGCTTCTCGGCGGCCGTCAACCTGATCGCCGCCTTCGTCCCGATCTTCTTCTTCGCCGCGGCGATCGCCGGCTACATGATTCACGGCGCCCGCAAGGACACGGACAACCAGCTCCGCGACCCGGTCCGGGGAACCACCGCCTTCATGTACGCCCTGATCGCCGGCGAGGTCGGCGGGACCTTCGTCCTGCTGCTGGGCTTCGCGAACGGACAGCTCTGAACGCGCCGGGATCGGGCGCGAACCAGCCGCCTCCTATCGGCGAGGCGCGGGAGGCGCCGGACGGGGCGCCCCGCGGCGCGCCACCGCGCGCCGTGGGGCTGTCCGGCGACGGGACCCGCGCCGGCGGCGGGGGGAGCGCTAGGCGGCGATCGCCGGCTCGATCTCCGCCTCGAGCCGCTTCTTCGGCATCGCGCCGATGATGGTCTTAGCCGGCTGACCGCCCTTGAAGACGATCATCGTCGGAATCGACATCACCTGGTACTTGCCGGCGGTCTCCTGGTTCTCGTCGATGTTCAGCGAGACGATCTTGACGTCGTCGCGCTCGCCGGACATCTCCTCGAGGATCGGGTGCACGACCCGGCACGGGCCGCACCAGGGAGCCCAGAAGTCGACGAGGACGGGCTCGGTCGAGTCGAGTACCTCGGCCTGGAAGTTGCTGTCGGTCACTTGCGGGAGGTTCGCCATTTCGGTGCTCCTCGTTGGGTGCTGGGGCGTCGTTGTATACCGATTCGATCAGCCGGACCGTCGGTCGCGGCGTCTTCGGACACCTTACTACAAAAAATGAAGTATTGGAAGGACGCTAGCCCCAGCGGGTGCCCCGGAGCCGCATCAGCGGCACCCTCCAGGCCGCCTCGGCGACGATTGCGCGGCTCATCTTCGACTCGCCGACGCGCCGGTCGCGGAACACGATCGGCACCTCGACGACCCGGAACCCCGCACGAGCGGCGCGATAGGTCGTCTCGATCTGGAACGCGTAGCCGAGCGCGCTGACCGTCTCGATCCGGATCGCCTCCAGCACCTCGCGGCGGAAGCACTTGAACCCGCCCGTCAGGTCGTACACGCCGAGGCCGAGCCACGCCCGCGCGTAGATGCTCCCCCACCGCGAGATCGCCTGCCGCCCGCGCCCCCAGTCACCGACGCCGCCGCCGGCGACGTAGCGCGAGCCGAGCGCGAGGTCGGCCCCGCCGCCCCCCTCCATGGTCGCCGCGACCAGCCGCGGCACGTCGGCGGGGTCGTGGGAGAGGTCCGCGTCCATCTGGACGATCCGCTCGGCGCCGCCGGCGAGCGCCCGGCGAAAGCCGGCGACGTAGGCCGGCCCGAGCCCCTCCTTGACGTCGCGATGCAGCACGTCGATCCGGTCGTCCCCCGTCGCCAGCCGGTCGGCGAGCTCCCCGGTGCCGTCCGGGGAGGCATCGTCGACCACGAGGAGGCCGGTGCCCGCCGGCGCCTCCGCGAGGACGGCCGCGGCGATCTCCTCGAGGTTGTCGGCCTCGTTGTAGGTCGGGAGCACGACCCGGATCGGCAGCGATTTCGGCGCGGTCACGGACATGAAGTCGACGCAGGCTAGATAACCCTGCGGGCCGGCGATCTACCCTAAGCCCATGCGCAACGCCGAGATCGCCGCCGCCTTCCGGGAGCTCGGGACCCTCTACGAGCTCGACGGGGCGAACCGCTTCCGGGTGCTCGCATACCGCGACGCGGCGAAGTCGATCGCGGAGAGCCCCGCTCCGGTCGGGGAGATGGCCCTCGAGGGAAGAGCCACCGAGCTGCAGGGGATCGGCGACACGATCCAGGAGAAGATCGTCGCGCTGCTCGAGGAGGGCGAGATCCCGGCGGCGGCGAAGCTGAAGCAGAAGTTCCCGGCAACCCTGGTGGACGTCACCGGTATCCCGGGCGTCGGCGCGAAGACGGTCAGACGGATCTACGACGAGACGGGGATCGCCACGACCGATGAGCTGCGCGCCGCGGCCGAGGCGGGCGAGCTGCGCGGGCTGCGCGGCCTCGGGGCGAAGTTCGAGGAGAACGTGATCTCCGGCCTCGACCGGATCGCCGACCGGGGGACCGAGGAGCGAAGGCTGCTCAGCGACGTGCGCGAGGTCGGAAACGAGCTGGTCGCGGCGCTCGCCGCGAGCGATGCCGCGGACAAGGTGGTCCTCGCCGGATCGGCCCGGCGCTGGACCGACACCTGCAAGGACATCGACATCGTCGCCACCGCGACCGACGCGCTCGCGCTGGCCGAGGAGCTGACCGGCCACCCGCTGATCGACGAATCGGGAAACCCAAGCGAGAACGGGGTTCGCGCCCGGACCCACAACGGGATCTCGCTCGACCTCCGGATCGTGCCGCCGGACGAGTTCGGCAACCTCCTCCAGCACTTCACCGGATCGAAGGAGCACAACGTCAAGCTCCGCGAGCGGGCCGTGAGGATGGGCCTCTCGGTCTCCGAGCACGGGATCGCCGACACCGAGACCGGCGACGTGACCCGGTGCGAGGACGAGACCGGCGTCTATCGCCGGCTCGGCCTCGACTACATCGAGCCGGAGCTCCGCGAGGGCCGCGACGAGATCGCGCTCGCCGAGGCCGCCCGGCTGCCGGAGCTCGTGACCGTGGCGGACATCCGCGGCGAGCTCCACTGCCACACGACCCTGAGCGACGGCAAGAACACCCTCGAGGAGATGGCGGAGGCCGCCCGGCAGCGCGGATACTCGTACCTGGCGATCACCGACCACTCGGCCACTCACGGGTTCGGCGACGACGTCCAGCCCGACGCGCTGCTCGAGCGCGTCGAGGAGATCGCCGCCTACAACGCCGAGCACGGCACCCGCCGCTTCCGCCTCCTCGCCGGCTCCGAGGTCAACATCCTTCCCGACGGATCGCTCGACTACGCCGACGACGTCCTCGACCGGCTCGACTGGGTCGTCGCGAGCGTCCACACCTCGTTCCGGATCTCGAAGGAGAAGATGACCGACCGCATCGTCGAGGCCGTGCGGAATCCGCGAGTCGACTGCCTGGGCCATCCGACGGGGAGGATGCTGCTCCGCCGCGAGCCCTACGAGGTCGACATCGAGGCGATCGTCGCCGCCGCCGCAGAGGCCGGAACGATGATCGAGATCAACGGCAACCCGAACCGGCGGGATCTCAACGACCACAACGCCCGACTCGCGGCGGAGGCGGGGGTGCCGATCGTCTGCAACACCGACGCCCACAGGACCTCGACCCTCCGGTTCATCGAGTACTCGGTCGCGACCGCTCGCCGTGCCGGCCTGACCGCCGCCCAGGTCGCCAACACCCGGACCTGGGCTCAGCTGCAGAAGCTCTAGCCGGGGCGGGCGGCGCCGCCGTGGCGGAGGCCCGGGGTGCGGATCAGCTTGACCGGGTCGAACGCCGACCCGTGCTCGACGTAGAAGCAGATGCCGTCGCGCTCCTCGACCGCCGTGACTGCCGCCTCGCGGTTCCGCCAGGCGGTCGCGACGGCCAGCGCGAAGCCGGTGGCGATCGCCGGCACCTGGGGCAGGAGCGGGCCCAGGGCTCCGGCGAGGATCGCGAAGAGCGCGATCGGCCAGAGCCGCGACAGCGCGATCCGGACCGGCGACTGCGCCGGAAGCTGGGTCGAGGTCTTGGCTGCCGACAACGGGCCGCGAAGGACCTCGGCCGTTCGGGACGGGCGGCCGAGCCAGACCCCGGCCACGATCGCGATCAGCCACCAGCCGAGCGACATCGCGGCCAGCGTGTCGTCGCCGGTTGCGTTGATCGTCACCGCCGCGATCGCGGCCAGGCCGGTCGCCTCGATCGCCACGAGGAGGACGGTGCCGCGCAGCAGGTCCTTGTACTGCATCAGCCGGCGAGCGCGGCCAGGATCGGGATCAGCGCCTCCGGCCCCTCGACGGTCACGTCCGCGCGCTCGGCGATCTCGCCCGGGCCCTCGGCGGAGGTGACTCCGATCCGGACCGCGGTGCCGAGCCGTCCCGATCCGGCGAGCCGATCGAGTGCGGCGAACGCATCGAGGTCGGTGCGATCGTCGCCCGCGTACATCGCGGTCGTCGCCGCCGATCCGGTCAGCAGCGACTCGATCGCGGTCCCCTTGTCGACCTCGCCGGGCGGCCTGAGCTCGAGGACCATGCGGCCCCGGTGGAGCACGAGCCCGCGATCGGATGCCTCGCCGCCGATCCGCTCGGCGAGCCGTTCCGCCCCGGCCTCGTCCGCGGCCCCGCGCCAGTGCAGGGCCACGATCGGGCCCTTGTCCTCCAGCCGCAGGCCGACCGCGTCGAGCTCGTCGGCGGCGAGGCCGGCGGCGAACCCCCGGGCGTCCTCTCCGTGCCCGCCGAGCTCGGGGGCGGACCGGGGCTCCGGTGCATTCGGCAGGAGCAGCTCGAAGCCGTGGTTGCCGACGTAGGTGAGCTTCTCGAGGCCGACGATCTCACGCGCGACGGTGGCCCTGCGACCGCTGACGACGGCCGCCAGCGCGTAGCGATCGGCGATCCGGGCCAGCGCCACCCGGCCTGCATCGGGCACCCGGGCGAGCTCCGGGCGCGCGACGATCGGAGCGAGGGTGCCGTCGAGATCGCAGAGGACCGCCGCCGAGGAGGGATCCGCCAGGAGGGGGTCGAGGGCCGTGGGCGGCCGGGGGACTTGCATCACTCATCTAGTATCGCGCCGTGCCCGGGAATCGGACGATCCGCTTCGCCGCGATCGGGATTCTCGCCGGTGCGTTCAGCGGCCTGTTCGGCGTCGGCAGCGGCATCGTCCTCGTCCCGCTGCTGCTCATGCTCGGGTTCGGCGAGCGCCGGGCGACGGCGACGTCGCTCTGCGCGATCGCCGTGATCGCCGCCCTCGCCGCGGCTCTGCACGGTGCCTACGGCAACGTCCGCCTCGGTGACGCGGCGCTGCTCGCGGTGCCGGCGGTGGCCGGAGTCGGAATCGGCGTCGCAGTCCAGCAGCGACTGCCGGAGCGGGTCGTCTCCCTGCTGTTCGCCCTGCTCCTCATCGTCGTCGCGGCCGAGCTGATCGTCCCCTGATGGACGTCGTCCTCGCAGTCGCCCTCGCCCTGGCCGGCGGCGCCGTCGGAGGCCTCCTTGGCGTCGGCGGCGGAATCGTCTTCGTTCCGGCCCTGACCGTCTTCCTCGGGAGCGATCAGCTCGAGGCGGAGGCCACCTCGCTGCTCGTGATCGTCCCGATGGCGATCGTCGGAACGTGGCGGCAGCACCGCCTCGGCAACGTCGACCTCCGCGACGGCGTGACGATCGGGATCCTGTCGGTCCCCGGCGTGATCGCCGGGGTCGTCGTCGCCAACGCGCTGCCGCGGCGGGCGCTCGAGCTCGGGTTCGCCGCCCTCTGCCTGCTCGTCGCCTACCGCCTGCTCAAGCGCGGACTGAGCCGGCCGGAGGCGGAAGCGGGCGCTACGGTCGGCGAGTGAGCGAGTCGATCGACATCGGCCACGGGATCTCGATCCCGCTGGCGGAGATCGAGATCCGGGCGAGCCGCTCGGGGGGACCGGGCGGGCAGCACGCCAACAAGACGGCCTC
>JAGQUO010000046.1 GCA_020438445.1 Solirubrobacterales bacterium | reverse complement strand
TCCGTCGCCGCGCCGCTCGCCGCGGCGGATCGCCGCGAGCGACCGCTCATAGAAGGTCCCGAGCTGCGCCGTCTGAGCGGCGCCGAACGCGCCGGGCTCGTTCATGACGTCGATCCCGGCGACCGCGCGGGAGCCGGCGAAGCGCCCGGCGACGTGGGCGAGCATCCGGGTGTAGCGGGTCCGGATGCCGGTGCCGCCCGGGCCCGGAGCGTCGTCGAAGAAGTTGCTCCATGCCGCGCCGACCGCGGGGCTCGTCTCGCGGGCGCCGGTGAAGCAGCGAGGCTCGCCCTCGTCGAGTGTCGCCCAGGCCGGCGCCCCGTCCCAGCCGAACGCGGGCTCCGATCCCTCGGGGCAGACCTCGCCCGGCCGCGCCGCGAGGGTCGCGCCCCAGGCGTCCTGGTGGAAGTCGATGATCGTGTAGACGCGCTGATCGCGGAGGCGGCCGACCCACTTCGCGACCCGGTCGAGGTAGCGCTCGTTGTAGCGGCCCGGTTTCGGCTCGACCCGGGACCACGAAACGATCAGCCGGACGACGTTCCAGCCCATCCCGGCGATCCGGCTCGGGTCGCGGCGCTCCAGCGGCAGGGTGGGGTCGACATCGGTGCCCCGCCAGTACTCGCCGAGCGAGTTGACGTTGACGCCCCGGAGCAGAACCTCGCGGCCGCGCGAATCGACGATCCGGCCGCCGTCCCCGGAATCGGGCTCCGCCGACAGCCGCGGGAGCGCCGAGGCCGACGCCGATGCGGTGAGCGCGACCGCTGCCGCGAGCAGAACTGCGAACCACGTCCTCATGCGCGGGCGAGAGTAGCGGCGGCGCCGATGGGCCGCGCCGCTCAGCCGCGTCTGAAGGGCTAGGCCGCGCGGACCCGGCGCGACTTCTCCTGGAGCTTCCTGCTCGCCTCCAGCGAGTCCCATCCCGGCAGGTGCGAGGTCAGCCGGGAGGCGTCTCCGAAGACGGCGCCCGCGGCGAGCTCGGCGCGAAGGTCGCGGTCGAGGGCGATCGCGGCGCACTCGAAGCCGCCGGACATCGCGGCGACGATGCCGTGGCCGGTGCGGCTCGACACGCCGCCGAGGATCAGGCCCTCGACCTCGGTCCGGTGACCGGGCCGGAGCGGTCCGAACTGGTCGGTGGCGAGCTCGATCCCGTAGCAGGAGCCGCCCGACGACATCGTGTAGCGGGTCTGAGTCATCGGCGTGGCCGTCTCCTTCCAGAGGATGTGCTCCCGCAACGGCCCGAGCTTCTCCTCGGCCCGGTCGATCAGACGCTCGGTGATCTCCTCCTTCGCCTCGAGGTAGGCGGCCTGCTTGCTGTATCTGCCGTACTCCTCCTCGTCGGCGACTCCCCACGCCTCGGGGTCGGGAGTGGCCCAGCTCATCAGCTCGATCGTCGAGCAGCCCTCCGGGGCGTGACCGCCGCCGCCGGGGTCCTTGGCGCTCGCCGAGGAGATGTAGACGGGCGGGTCCTCGTCCAGTCTGCCCTCCGCGACGGGCTCGTAGTAGGCCTCCTGGTCGTAGCGGCTGTGGAGCCAGTAGTTCGTCGCCGGCATCCGCTCGGAGATGTCGAAGTCGAGCCCCAGGTAGACGTTGACCAGGGGCGTCGCCATCCGGTAGCCGGCGACCTGCTCGCGGGTCTCGGCCGAGACGGCGTCGGCGTCGAGCAGCTCTCCGAACAGGTGCTTGATGTCGCCGGTCGCGATCACCCTGGGGGCCGAGACCGTTTCGCCGCCTTCGAGCTCGACCCCGGTGACGCGGTGCCCGCCGTCCTCGTCGGGCTCGGTCAGGATCCGGCTGACCGCGGCGCGGGTCCGGACCCGGCCGCCGTTGGCGTGGATCAGCTCGACGAGGTTGCCGACGAGCTCCTGGCCGCCGCCCTTGATGTAGAAGGCGCCGTCCTGCATGTAGTGGTCGATCAGCCCGGCGTGCATCAGCACCGGCGTCCGCGACGGCGGGGTGGCGTAGTCGCCGGCTTGCGCGGTCAGCACCGCTCGCGCCCGCTCGCTCAGGTAGTGCTCGTCGTAGAGCTCGGTCAGCGGCCGCATGCCCCAGGCGACGACGGTCGGTGCGAGGCGCATGTACTCCTCGAAGTCCGTGTCGGCACCGGGAACTCCGACCCGGCGCAACTCCTCGATCGAGCGCCGGAGGACGCCGGTGACCTCCCGGATGCCGTCCTCCTCGTAGGGGAAGGCCTCGACGAGGCGGTCGGTGTAGGGGTCCCAGCCCACGGGCACCTTGAACTCGAGATCGGGGAAGACGAGCGTGTCGAAGCCGTCGCGGTCGAGCTCCGCGAACCCGATCCGGTCCTCGAGGCCGAGGCCGCGGAGCAGCCGCGCCATCTCTCCGGTCCTGACACCGCCGATGTAGTGGAAGCCGACGTCGAACCACCACTCCAGCTTGCGCCGGAAGGTCTGGCTGCAGCCGCCGGCGACGTCGTGCTGCTCGAGGACGACGACGGTCGTCCCGTTGACGGCGAGGTACGCGGCGGCGGTGAGGCCGGCGAGCCCGGAGCCGATCACGACGACGTCCGGCTCCTCGGGGAGCGGCGGCACCGTCTTCGTCCACCGCCCGTCCCCGTCCGGGCGCTCCGTATAATCAACTTTGTGACTATGCATAGATTTGACTATATAGCAGGGATCGCCGCGAGCGGATCGACGTGGCGCTGAGGCACGCCGTCATGGCGGCGCTGGCGGCCGGCGAGTCCAGCGGCTACGAGCTCTCGAAGCGCTTCGACCACTCGGTCGCCAACTTCTGGCCGGCGTCACGGCAGCAGATCTACCGGGAGCTGGACCGCCTCGAGGCCGACGGCCTGGCGGTGGCACGCCGGATCCGCCAGGAGAAGCGTCCCGACAAGCGGGTGTTCAGCCTCACGGCTGCGGGGCATGAGGCGATCGACGAGTTCGTCCGCGCCGAGACCGCGCCGACGATGGTCCGCGACGACCTGCTGGTCAAGGTGGCCGGCCTCGACGAGGACAACCGCGCCGACGTCGCCGCCGCGGTCCGCGATCGCCTCGGGCACCATCAGGCGAAGCTGGACGCCTACGTGGAGCTGCGCGACGGGTCGCTCGGCGGGCTCAGCGAGGAGGAGTTCCTCGCCGGTGGCCCCGGCCAGCCCGGCTTCGGGCCCTACCTGACCCTGATGCGCGGGATCGCGTTCGAGCGCGAGTCGGTGCGCTGGGCGCGCCGGGTGCTCGCGCTGCTCGAGTGATCGGTCAGGGTGTCCCGGCGTAGCCGTTCGAGTAGCAGAGGCTGCTCGTGTCGAGGCACTGCGGCACCCCGTCGCCGCGGAGGAAGCTCCCCTCCTGGAGCAGGCCGTCGGCCGCAGCCCGCGGGTAACCGTGCGGGTCGCCGCCGAAGCCCCACTCGGGGCGGGGCGGGACGTTCGCGCTCGGCGCCGTTCCGCTGCCCTGGCCGCGGGTGCCCGTGAACGACGTCGGCCCGCCGTCGTAGTAGACGAGCATGCTCCCGCCCGTGTACGGAGTGGCGGTGCCGCTCATATCGATCTGCGGGATGCCGAGGAAGGGATCCGAGTCCCAGTGCCGCCCGGGCTCCAGGGCCGGGGTGTAGACCGAGGCGCCGACGGTTCGGGCCTCCACCTCGGCGGCGACGTTGGCGACCTGATGATCACCGAGCGCGGCCTGCAGCAGCACCTCGTGCGGAGGCGTGTCGGCCAGCGGGTCCGTCGTCATGTTGTGCGCGTAGCCGTTCGCCTCGCCGCGGTCCCAGAGGAGCTGGACGAGCGACAGCAGCAGGGGCCGCTCGAGCTCGTCGGGGTAGTTCGCGTACAGCCCGATTCCGGGGATCTTGAAGTACTCGTCGGAGTCGACGCTCCGGCGCAGCAGCGTCGAGTAGTTCATCCCGGTGACGTTGAGGACGCCGCGGTCGGCGTCGGGTTCGAGGGCCGTCAGGGCGCCGCCCATGATCGCGCCCTGGCTGACCCCCATGTACTGCAGCCGCGTGTCGGCGCCCGCGCTCGTGTCGATCACCGGCTGGTCGCCGTCGCCGTTGTCCATCGCGAAGGCGGTATCGGTGGCCAGGCCGCTCGGGTGGATCAGCGCCCGGCCGAGGTACATGAAGTTCACGTAGCCCTGCTGCATCCGGTCGGCCAGCTTGTTGAAGTTGGACATGTCCGCGAGCGAGGCGATGACCGTCCCGAGGTCCTGTTCGGCGAAGCCCTCGAAGTCCATCGCGCACCAGATCGTGTTCTCCTGCTGGGCCAGGGCGGCCTGGCCGGTGAGCTGGTCCTGAGTGCCGAGCAGGCCGTGCCCGTAGATCCCGACGGCCGCGGGTTGAACGGGTCCGGAGCCGGCCACGACCGAATCCGGGATCTCGCAGCGGAACTCGACGTCGCGGTCGAAGCTCGGGTCCCAGGTGATCCCGCCGTCGGGATCGTGGGCGAACTCGGCGCCGCTCGGGCAGTTGTCCTCGTCGAGGTAACAGGGCACGTTGATCGTGCCCTCGACCCGGCGCGCGATCTGCGCCGGGATGCCGCGCTCGCCGGACGGGATCGGGTCGCCCTGGTCGAGGACCCTCGTGATCGTCCAGCTCGGCGAGTCGCCCTGGATCTCGCGATCGGCGAGGTTCGTGTCGCCGAGCCTTGCGAAGGCGTCGTCGCGGATCGTCGTCGCCCGCCCGGTGACACTCTCCTCGCTGGCGACCGTGAAGTCCCAGGCCATGTAGAGGCTGTCGCGTGCGACGCCGGCCTTATCGACGAGGTCGTCGATGACCGACTCCATGTGAGCGCGCCTCGACTCGACCTCGGGCTGGTCGGTGATGTCGCCGTCGCGGTAGACCCGGAATCCGATCGGCGCCTCGATCGGCTCGCCCGAGTCGTTCTTCAGGTTCCGCAGCGCGACGATGTAGCGCTCGCCGAAGTCGAAGTTCTCCGCCGGCCGGACGATCAGGTTGACGTCACCGGTGTTGTCCGGGTCGGCCCCGATTCCGCCCGGGCCGTCGTCGCTCGGGTCGACCGAGGTCGGATTCGAGTCGAGCTCGGCCCAGATCGGCTGGCGCTCGCCGGTGTCGGCGTTGATGACGATCAGCGGCGCATCGGCGTCGTCGAAGGCGTGGAGGTCGTTCTCCGGCACCAGCCCGCTGGCGGCGAAGGCGGCGGGCGTCTCGAGTCCCGGGATCTTGATCGTGATCAGGTTGCCGGGGCTGAACCCGTCGGCCCTGTTCATGTCGGTCGGATCGATGTGGTCGCCGTTGATGTTCGCCGGCGTCGATTCCTCGTTCAGGTTCAGGCGCCTGCCGGTGGCCGTCGAGGGATCGCTGACGGTGAAGTAGTCGTTCGGGAACGGCTGCAGGCAGACCGCCGGGTCGAGGAAGTCGCAGCGGTCCGCATTCTCGACCGGGACCGGCTCGTACGGCTTCTCGCAGCGGCTCGCGTCCTTCCTGAGATTGCGGACCTCGACCGCCTTGCGCTTCTTGCCCTTCGCCCGGTAGAGGCCGCGGACCTTGACCTCCTTGGCGCCGCAGCGGCCGAGCCGCTCTTCGCCGCGGTCGGTGAGGGGCAACTCGACGATGCGCCTGCCGCGGAGCTTGATCGTCTTCGGCTCGAACAGGCTCCGCTTGCCGGCGTGGGCGGCGGTGACCTTGACCTTGCCCCTGCGACTCGACTTGACCGCGACCGCGAGCTTGCCGGCGCCGAGGAGCTGCTTCTGGCTGCTCGTGGAGACGCTGACCCGCACCTTCTGCTTGCCCGTCTTCGCGGTCGCGACACCGGTGCCGATCTGGGTGAGCAGGATCAGCCCGCCGAGCAGCGCGAGCGGGAACAGCAGCGCCTTCGGCGCGGCGCGGTGGCCAATGTTCGGCATCGGATTCGGTCTCTCCCGTTCGGACGGTTGCGGCGCGCCCATCTCCCCACGTTCGGCCGGGCGGCCTGAACGGCGCGGAGATATATCAGAGGCGGGATGCGCGTGTGCCGGTTCCCGAACGGCGGCGGCCCGCCCGATCCGGTCGGTGCGGGCCGCGGGGCCGTCGAGTGCGGCTGAGAGGAGTCGAACCTCCACGGGCTTATTCAGCCCACAAGGCCCTCAACCTTGCGCGTCTACCAGTTCCGCCACAGCCGCGAGGGCGGCCATTGTAAGGGGCGGCGGTAGTTCAGGGACGCGCGGAGATTGATTCCATCCGCGGCCCCGGCTACTCTGCGAACATGTGTTCCCCGGACGGCTTCCCGAGCGGTGCCGGCCACAACCGAGAATCATCGTCGTCCAGGAGGGCGAAGCCGAAATGGATCTGAACCTGACCAAGCGCCAGAGCGAGATCTTCGACTTCATCAAGGGTCATCTCGACAAGACCGGATACCCGCCGACGGTGCGAGAGATCGGCAGCGCCCTCGGCCTGCATTCGCCCTCGACCGTGCACGCCCACCTCGCCAAGCTCGAGAGCTCCGGCGTCCTCCGGCGCGATCCGTCGAAGCCGCGGGCGATCGAGATCCTGGTCGAGCGGACGAAGCGGGTCATGCGTCCGTCGATCCCGCTCGTCGGTCAGGTGGCCGCGGGCTCGCCCATCCTCGCCGAGGAGAACATCGAGGACCAGCTCGAGGTCCCGGCGGTGATCGGCGCCGACGACGGCGACTACGCCCTGAAGGTCCGCGGTGACTCGATGCAGGACGCGGGGATCCTCGGCGGTGATTACGTCGTCGTCCATCCGGCCGAAGACGCCGACAACGGCGAGATCGTCGTCGCGATGATCGAGGACGAAGCCACGGTCAAGCGCTTCTATCGGGAGGGCGACGCCGTCCGGCTGCAGCCCGAGAACGATGCCTACGAGCCGATCGTCTCGCGGGACGCGCAGGTCCTGGGCAAGGTGATCGGCGTCTTCCGGAAGGTCTGACCGATGACGGCCGCCGCATCACAGCGCCGCCGCCGGCACCAGCGCCGCCGCGGCCGGGAGCCGGCGAGCACCGGTCCCGGGCGCTCGCGCTCGCTCGAGGACGTCGTGGTCGGAGCGCTCGGGGATCTCCGCTCGACCGGCGTCGCCGGCTGCCCGGTCTGCGGCGGCCGCTCGCTGCAGGCCGACGGATGCGTTGCCTGCGGCTCGGCACTGAGCTGAGCCGACGCCTCGCTGCCCTAACATCGCCGCTTGCGGGTCAACGCGATCGCGGGGGAGGTATCCCTCGAGGAAAGTCCGGACACCAAAGGGCAAGGCGGTGGGTAACGCCCACCCGGGGAAACCCGCGGGAAAGTCCCACAGAAACACACGGCCGATGGCGCCCTCGGGCGCACAGGCAAAGGTGAAATGGTGCGGTAAGAGCGCACCGGCGCTGCGGTGACGCAGCGGCCGGGCAAACCCCGCCCGGTGCAAGGCCAAGCAGGACCGACGACCCGGCCCGGCGAGGTTCAGGTAGGCCGCAGGAGCGCGGCGAACGTGCTCCCTTCGGGACGCAGTCCCGATGAGATGGATGGTCGCGCCAGACAGGATCCGGCTTAGCGACCCGCTAAAGAGAGGGCCCCGGTTTCCGGGGCCCTCTCCACTTCACGATGTTCGGGGCGATGCCTGCGACCCCGGTCTCCGGCCGGGGCCGGACGGCCAGGCGCCCGTCAGGCGGCGGCCGGGAGGGCGTTCGCGTCGATCTGGTCCTGGGGCAGGCCCGCCGCGTTCGCGACGTAGCTCTGGAACTCGTTCAGCGCCACCTCGCCGAGCGCCTCGAGGATCTGCTCGTCGCTCCAGTCCGCCTCGCGAGCCTCCTCGAGGAGGTGGTGCGGAGGGTGACCCTCGGAGTCCATCGTCCCTTTCAGGAAGGTCAGCAACGCCGCCTCCCTCGGGTCGTTCGACGCGAATGAGCGTGCCAGCGAGATCTCGTCCAGGCCGAGGCCGCCGAGGCGGGCGGTGCGAGCGTGCTGGGCGACGCTGTAGCCATCGCCGCGGCGCTCCGCCACGGCGAGTCCGATCCGGATCGCCGTCCCCGCGGGCAGGTCACCCGCGTGCAGCTCGGAGCGCATTCGCGCGAATGCGCGCAGCGTCGCCGGGGACCCGGCGAGGACGCCCACCAGCTTCGAGACCGTGCCGCCGGACGTCTGGATGCTCTTGATCAGTGGCTCGCTGCCGGCCGGGGCGGTCAGCTCGTCGTGGATGTCGAAGCGGGCGTAATCGGTCTTCACGGTCATGGCGCTCTCCGGTATGGAATCGGTCTCGACGCTTACCGGCCGTTGATCGAGCCTTTACTTTACTTTTAGCCGGTTACTTACGTTGGGTAAGTTATACCGGCGCCAACGGCCACTTTCAAGGTGCTTGATGCCCTTTTCAACGGCGCTGAATCGCGTTTGGATCACCGGCGCGGGGGCCGGTTGCCGTTCGCGCCGCGGCTCCCCGCCCGCGGACCGGCGGCCGCTGCCGATCATCTAGGGTGCGCCCTTCCCGACCAAGGAGATCCGAGCCAGATGAGCGGCGATCCCAGCCCGACGCCCACGCGGACAGCCGAAGACGTGATCGCGGAGGTCGCCGAGCGGAACATCCGCTTCATCCGTCTCTGGTTCACCGACGTCCTCGGTCAGCTGAAGAGCTTCTCGATCAACTCATCCGAGCTCGAGGACGCCTTCGCCGGCGGCAACGGCTTCGACGGATCCTCGATCACCGGCTTCAATCCGATCGAGGAGTCCGACATGCTCGCGGTCCCGGACCCCGCGACGTTCACGACGCTGCCGTGGAGCCCGGACGAGCAGCCGACCGCGCGGATGTTCTGCGACATCCGGGTCCCCGGCGGCGAGCCGTACGAGGGCGACCCTCGCTGGATCCTCCGGCGGGCGATCAAGCGTGCCGAGGAGATGGGGTTCGACGCGTTCAACGTCGGCCCCGAGCTCGAGTTCTTCTACTTCCGCGATGCGAATCCCGAAGACGGCGTTCCCGAGGTCCTCGACGAGGGCGGCTACTTCGACCTGACCACGCTGGACGCGGGCTCCGGCGTCCGCCGCGAGACCGTGCTCGCGCTCGAGCAGATGGGCATTCACGTCGAGTACACCCATCACGAGGTCGGCCCGTCCCAGCACGAGGTCGACATGCGCTACAAGGACGCGCTCGCGATGGCCGACGACTGCATGACCTACCGGATGACGGTCAAGGAGTACGCGATGAAGAACGGCTGGCATGCGACGTTCATGCCGAAGCCCCTCAACGGCGAGAACGGCAGCGGCATGCATGTGCATCAGTCGCTCAGCCGGGACGGCGCCAACGCGTTCTACGACGCCGGCGACCAGTACTACCTGTCCCAGACCGCCAAGCAGTTCATCGCCGGGCAGCTCAAGCACGCTCGGGAGATCTCGTCTCTGTTCGCACAGTGGGTCAACTCCTACAAACGGCTGGTGCCCGGCTACGAGGCACCGGTATACCTCGCGTGGTCGCGACGGAACCGGTCTGCCCTGATCCGGGTGCCGCTCTACCACCCCGGGCAGGAAGCGGCGACGCGCGCCGAGCTTCGCTGTCCCGACCCCGCCTGCAACCCGTATCTGTGCTTCGCGGCGATGCTCCAGGCGGGCCTCGAGGGGATCGAGAAGGGCTACGAGCTACCCGAGCCGATGGAGCAGAACCTCTACCACCTGTCGCCGGAGGAACGCCAGCGGCGGGGAATCGAGCAGCTGCCCGAGAACCTCGGCGAGGCGATCGAGCTGGCGGCGGAATCGGAGCTGGTTCTGCGGACGCTCGGCGAGCACACCTTCAATCGCTTCATCGAGATCAAGCGGGCGGAATGGGACGACTACCGCGTCCGGGTCACGCCCTGGGAGATCTCGCAGTTCCTGCCCGTTCTCTGATCGAGCCGACCAGCTCGCCGGCGGCGGTTCTCGCGTTCAGCGCTGCGGTCATCCCGCGCTCGGCGATCGAGCCCGCCGGCGGCAGCGCGCCGAGCTGGCGGGCGAGGTCGGCGCCGTTCAGATAGCCGCGGTTGTCGACGATCAGCCCGTCCTCGACGGTGAACAGGTCGAAGCCCTCGATGTCGACGGCAGCGCCGTTCGGCGTCAGACCCTCGAACTTCGCGGTGCCGTCGAAGGTGCCGGTGACGCGGTAGCGGGCGGCGGCGTTCCGCTTCTGTGCGGTGATCGAGAGCACCTCGATCCGGAAGTCGGGGAAGGCCGCGAACAGGGTTCCGAACCATTCGCGCATGCCGTCCGGCACGGTGAACTCGGCCATGCCGACGATCCGGTCGATTGAGCCGGGCCTCCAGAGCGCTGCAGCCGCGTCGAGGTCGTGAGCGTCGATCGCCTCGAGATAGGCGCGGGCCGCGGTGGTCGGGCCCGGTCGCCGCTTCGCCGTCGCTCCGGTGTCGCTGCCTGATGGCATCGGCGCCAGCATACGACCGCGCGGCGTCAAGGGATCCGCCGGATGGCGCCGAAAGGAGGGTCTCCGTCCACGAAAGCGGGACCGGGTGTCCATCGTGAGCTGCGCTCCCTCAACCACCGGCACGATCCTGCCGACCTGATCGTCGATGTCCGTTCCCGTCTACCACGGTCGCTTCGGCGCGAAACAGGCCGAGCGCCTGCTCTGGCGTGCGGGTTTCGGGCCCGCTCCGGGTCAGGCCCAGAGGCTGGGGCGCAAGGGCATGCGGAAGGCGGTCCTGTCGCTGACCCGGCCGAAGGGGAGGCCGAAGCTGCGTGGGCCGAAGCCTCACGACAACGACGGGCTTCCCCTCGCGCCACAGGATGCCTGGGGCCACGACCTGCTGTGGTGGCTCGATCGGATGGTCCGCAGCGACCAGCCGCTCGCCGAGCGCATGGCGCTCGTCTGGCACGACTGGTTCGCGACGGCCGACATCGGGCAGGTCTCCCTCAACCTGAAGCAGAACGAGCTCTTCCGCAAGCGCGGGCTCGGATCGTTCGAGCAGCTCCTGCTCGCGGTGACCAGGGACCCGGCGATGCTCGTCTGGCTCTCGGGCAACGAGAACGAGGCGGGGGCGCCGAACGAGAACTACGCGCGTGAGCTGATGGAGCTCTTCACCCTGGGAGCGGGGAACGGCTATTCGGAGGACGACGTTCGCGAACAGGCGCGTGCCCTGACCGGCTGGACCAACGACTGGGACGACACGCGCGGGATGGTCAACTTCCGGTTCGAGGCCGATCGCCACGACGACGGCCGCAAGCGGATCTTCGGCCACGCGGGCAACTTCGACTGGCGGGACTCATGCCGGCTCTGCGTCGGGCATCCCGCACACGCGGGCTACTTCGTGGAGCGCCTGTGGTCCTACTTCATCCCGACGCCGCCGCCGAAGCGGACCCTTCAGGCGCTGAAGAAGGGGTACCGCCGCGACCGCAGCATCCGCCGCGTGGTCGAAGCGATCCTGATGCATCCCGCCCTCTACGAGGGGCCGCGCATGATCAAGCCGCCGATCGTGCAGATCGCGGGGATGCTCCGGGCCCGGCGGAGCGGCGTGACGACGGACGCGTGGACCTGGATCGCAGACGAGGCGGGTCAGCGCCTGTTCCAGCCGCCCAACGTGGCCGGATGGGACGAGGACCGCTGGCTCGACACGGCGAGGATCAGCGGGCGCTGGACCGCCGCGGCCTGGAACACCAGGGACGTCGCCGTCGACACCGATGGCTACGACGAACGGGAAAGCGCATCGGAGGCGGTCTCGAAGGCCCTCAGGTTCTGGGGAAACCCGACGCTGTCGGCGAAGACGAAGTCGGAGCTGCGACGGTTCGCGTCGCGGGTCGAGGACGTCGCCCGGGACGAGTGGCAGCAGAGCGCCTAC
This sequence comes from Solirubrobacterales bacterium, assembly GCA_020438445.1. Taxonomy (GTDB): domain Bacteria; phylum Actinomycetota; class Thermoleophilia; order Solirubrobacterales; family 70-9; genus RHKX01. The sequence goes on along the minus strand of JAGQUO010000046.1, from coordinate 7,465 downwards.
CGCGGCCTGCGCCAGAACGCACTGCGGGTCCTGATCGTCATGAGCCCGGAGTTCCAGACATCATGAGCGGACCGCCGCGACATCGCTGCTGCAGCGAGTTCACGCGCTCCGAGCTGGTGCGCAGGTCGATGGCCGAGGCGGGGCGCGGGCTTCCCGCGATCGAGCCCGGCATGCCGGCACCGGCCGGAACCGGGCTGAACCGGCGGTCCTTCCTGCTTCGCAGCGGCGCGCTCGCGCTCAGCGTCTACGGCGCGAGCCTGCTGAGGCCGGAGGCGTTCGTGGAGGGCATCGCGGAGGCGGCCGGCGCTCAGGGCAAGGTGCTCGTCTCGGTGTTCCTCGAGGGCGGCATCGACTCGATGTCGGTCCTGGCCCCGGTCGGCGACGACACCTACCGGCGATTGCGGCCACGGCTGCGGATGGCCCCGGGGGCCGGCCCGGCCTGGACGGAGGACAACCGCCTCCAGTGGCATCCGTCGGCCGCGCCCCTCCATCAGCTCCACGGCGAGGGCAAGGTCACGGTGGTTCCCGCCATCGGCTACCCGTCCGCGGACCAGTCGCATTTCACCTCGCGCCACTACTGGGAGGTCGGCGAGCTCAACACCCGGACGAACACCGGCTGGCTGGGCCGGATGCTCGACGCCGTCGGCAGCGACGAGAATCCGCTCCAGGGGCTCTCGCTCGATGGGTCGCTCGCCCCCAGCCTCGCGACCTCCCGGGTGCCGGTGGCCGCGACCTGGGGAGCCAGCTACGACCTCTGGGCGCCGGGCGTCTGGGGCGAGGTCGAGGATCTGATGTTCGAGTCGTTCGGCCGGCTCGGAGCGGCAGCGGAGGCCTCGCGCGACGCGCAGCTCAGCACGGCCGGAAGGGTGGTCCGGCAGGCGCGGTCGCTCAGGGAGGAGCTTCGCTCGTTCTCGGGCGAAGTCACTTCCCCGGTGCCCTATCCCGACACCGGGCATTTCCCCGAGAGCCTGGCCGGGCTCGCCGCCATGCTCGACGCGGGCCTGCCGATCAGGGTCGCGGCCGTCGGAGCGCCGGGGGGCTACGACACTCACGACGAGCAGGCCGAGGACCTCGCCGGCTACCTCGCCGAGACATGCGACGGCCTGCTCGCCTTCCAGCGCGACCTCGAGGCCCGCGGCATCGACGACCGCGTGCTCACCCTCGTCTGGTCCGAGTTCGGCCGCCGCCCGGAGGAGAACGGATCCGCCGGGACCGATCACGGCGCCGGCGGGAGCGCGTTCGTGATCGGGTCGGGGGCGCGCGGCCGGATGATCGGGGAGTGGCCGGGGCTCAAGACGCTCGACGAGGACGACAACCTGCGGTCCACGGCCGACTTCCGCGCCGTCTACTGCTCGCTGCTCGAGCAATGGTTCGGCATCGACGCGGGCGCGGTGATCCCGGGTGCCTCGGGGTTCGCCCGTCCTGCGCTGATCGGATGAGGAGCTCACGGGCGGCAGCCGCGGTGGTGGCGGCCCTGGCCTGCCTTCCCGGCGGCGCGGCCGCGGCGAGCGACGCGACGCCCTCGCGGCTGCTGGTCACGGCCCGCGAGTACAGCCTGTCCCTTTCCCGCCCGAAGCTGCGGCCGGGACCGTCGATCGTCCAGCTCTACAACTTCGGGGAGGATCCGCACGACCTCCGCATCCGCAAGCGTGGGTCCGATCGCGTCTTCGAGATCGGAGACGTCGAGCCGGGCGAGACCGGGTCGATCGGGCTGAAGCTGAGAAGCAGCTCGCGCTATCGCCTCTGGTGCGCCATCCCGACGCACGCCGACCTCGGCATGGTCGCGACGCTGCGCACGAAGAAGAAGCGGCCGCCGCGGCACCGCCGCTCAGTCGAGCAGCGTCTCCAGCTCGGCCGCTGAGGCGACCGGCGCCCGGCAGGCGAAGCCCTCGCAGACGTATGCGAGCGGCCCGTCGGCCGCAGCGGGCCGGTCGGCGAGCAGCGGCGGGACCGCCTCGCCCTCTGCGCCCGCAGCCAGCACCGCGTGCGGGCGATAACGGGACCGGAAGGACGCGGCGAGGGGCTCGACGGCTTCGGGCTCGCCGTCGGGCCAGACCAGCGCGACCTCCCGCCGCGGCGAGACGTACAGGTCGATTGCCGACAGCAGGTAGGCGAGCCCCTGCGGATGCCTTGCGGCGGGATCGGCGAGGAGCCTGAGCACGCCGGCCGCGTGCTCCTCCCAGGCGGCGTCTCCGGTCAGCGCAGCGAGGCGCAGGAGACCGTGAGCGGCGGCCGCATTGCCGGACGGGGCGGGGTGGTCGTCGAGGTCCTTACGCCGGGCGATCAGCTCCTCGTGGTCGTCGGAGGTCGTGAAGAACCCGCCGTTCCGGCGATCGGCGAAGCGCGAGACCATCGTTGCCGCGATCGCGACGGACTCCTCGAACCAACGGCGCTCGAACGTCGATTCGTACAGCGTCAGCAGGGCCTCGAGCAGGTACGCGTGATCCTCGAGATACGCATTGAGGTGCGCGCGCCCGTCGTTGTAGGCGCGCAGCAGACGCCCGTCGGCGTCGCGCATCCCTGTGAGGATGAAATCGGCGCAGCGGCGGGCGGCATCGAGGTAGCGAGCCGACCCGAGGGCCGCTCCGGCCTCGGCGAGCGATCCCGCCATCAAGGCATTCCATGCGCAGAGGCGCTTGTCGTCCAGCCCGGGGCGGGTCCTGCGGTCGCGGGCCGCGAGCAGCGCCGCCTTGGCGGGCTCGAGACCAGCGGGCTCGGGACCGTCGACGCCGAGCGGAAGGTGCAGGACGCTGCGTCCCTCCAGCTGTCCGCGGCCGCCGATCCCGAGATGAGCGAGGAGGTCCGGCTCGAGGCCCTCGAGGCCGGCGTCCTCGAGGGCGCTCCTGGCCTCGGCGGGCGTCCACGTGTAGTAGAGGCCCTCGATGCCCTCGGAGTCGGCGTCGAGCGCCGAGTAGAAGCCGCCCTCGGGAGCCTGCATCTCGCGCAGGGCCCAATCGCAGATCCCGACCGCGACCTCCCGGTAGCGGTCGTGACCGAGCTCGAGGTGGGCGCGGACGTAGCTCCGGGCGAGCAGGGCGTTGTCGTAGAGCATCTTCTCGAAGTGCGGGACGAGCCATCCGGCGTCGACCGCGTAGCGTGCGAACCCGCCGCCGAGCTGATCGTGGATGCCGCCGGCGGCCATCGCGTCGAGCGTCAGCTCCACGGGCGCCGCCTCGCCCCTCGCCAGCAGCAGGTCCAGGGCACTCGCCGGCGGGAACTTCGGCGCCGATCCGAATCCACCGTTGACCGGGTCGACCGCTTCGAGCAGGCGCGGGATCGCCGCACCGAGCGTCGCCGGTCCGACCTCGTCCGCTGCGGGGGCCATCCGCCCGATCGCTCCGAGCTGACTCCGGGTCCGCTCGGCGGCTCCGGCGATCTCCTCCCGCTGCATGTTCCAGGCGGCGACAACCGCCTCCATCACGGTCATGAAGCTCGGCATCCCGCCGCGGGAGACGGGCGGGAAGTACGTGCCGCAGTGGAACGGGACGCCGTCGGGATCGCAGAAGGCCGTCAGCGGCCAGCCGCCGCCCCCGGTCATGCCCTGGAGCGCCTCCATGTAGATGGCGTCGACGTCCGGTCGCTCCTCACGGTCGACCTTGACCGGGACGAAGTGCTCGTTCATGTAGGCCGCGGTCGCGGGATCCTCGAAGGACTCGTGGGCCATGACGTGGCACCAGTGACATGCCGAATAGCCGATCGAGAGCAGGACCGGCACGTCCCGCTCGCGCGCCTCGCGCCTCGCCTCCTCGCCCCAGGGGAGCCAGTCGACGGGGTTGTCCAGGTGCTGGCGGAGGTAGGGGGAGGTTTCGCCGGCGAGTCGGTTGGCCACCCGTGATGCTTAGCAGCCCGGCTCCGCCGGCCCCCCGCCGCCCGGATCGACTCGCTCCCAGGCTCGAGCCAGGTCTTCGAGATCGGCCGGATCGAGCCTGCTCACGAAGAGCTCGCGAATCGCGGCGAGGTTCGTCGGCTGCGCCTCACGGAACATCGCCATCCCGGCCTCGGTCAGACGCGCGTAGGTGCCGCGCCGGTCGACCGGGCAGGTGTGACGCTCGATCAGGCCGCGGGCGACCATCCGGTCGACGAGCCTGGTGAGGCCGCTGCGGCTGAGGAGCAGGAGGTCGGCGAGGTTGCCCATCCGCATCGCGTGGTCGTCCTCCTTGGACAGGACGAGGAGCACCTCGTAGGAGCTGAGCGACAGGCCGTGCTCGCGCTCGAGCCGCTCGTCGATCGCGGCGGTCAGGTTCCGGTAGGCGAACAGCAGACCGCGCCAGGCGGCGAGCTCGAGGTCCTCGAGCTGTCGGGTGTCGCGAGCGCCCGGTTCCGTCGCAGTCGGCGTGGCCATATCGAGATCGTAGTGTGAGATCGTTGACAGTGCAACCATAATTGGAGGCAGCTGCACGTGCAGGCGATCGACCGACAGGAGCGAGGATGAAGCTCGAAGGAATCCATCACATCACCGCGATCACCGCCGATGCCCAGGACAACGTCGATTTCTACGCCGGCGTGCTCGGGCTCCGGCTCGTCAAGAAGACCGTCAACCAGGACGATCCGACCGTCTACCACCTGTTCTTCGCCGACGAGGAGGGCAGCGCGGGCGCCGACCTCACCTTCTTCGAGTTCCCCGGGGCGCCGCTCGGGCGCGCCGGGGACGGCATGGTCCACACCGTCGTCTGGCGGGTCGCGAGCCGAGAGGCGCTCGAGTTCTGGCAGCGACGGCTGGCCGACCACGGGATCGAGAGCCGGCATGAGGGCGATTCACTCGGGTTCGCCGACCCCGAGGGCCTGGCCCACGAGCTCGTGGTCGCCGCCTCCGGGGACCGCCCGCTCGTCGCTCGCCACCCGGAGATCGCTCCCGAGCATGCCCTCCAGGGCTTCGAGGCCGTCAGGGCTCATTCCTCGGCTCCCACCGCGAGCGAAGGGCTCCTCGAGGAGCTGGGTTTCGAAGGCGGCGATGGAAGCTGGGAGGCGCGGGGCGACGAGCGCGGGGGCTGGATCCACTACGACCCGCCTCCCGGCGTACGTGGGCTTCAGGGGGCAGGGACGGTTCACCACGTCGCCTGGGCATCCACGCCCGAGCAGCACGATGCCTGGCGAGCGAAGGTGCTGGCCGGCGGCGGCCGTCCGACCCCCGTCATCGACCGGTTCTACTTCCGCTCGATCTACTTCCGCGAGCCGAGCGGGGTCCTGTTCGAGATCGCCACGCTCGGACCGGGTTTCGGCGTCGATGAGCCGGCCGACCATCTCGGCGAGAAGCTGTCGCTGCCGCCGGCGTTCGAGCACCTCCGCGAGCAGGTCGAGGCGAACCTGAAGCCGGTTTCAAGCCCGCGACAGCGCACGGCGGGCTGACCCTTCAGGCGATGTCCCGGCGGCGGAGCCGGACGAGGCCGGCCGCGATCGGCAGCACGACCCACGCCAGCGCGGCCGTCGCGATCTTGTCCCATTCGGCGGCGGTGGAATCGGTCAAGGCGGACCACGCGGAGGGGTCGACCCATGAGACCACCGACTCGACGCCGGCGGAGATCGCGGCGATCGCGCCGACGACGATCGGAACGACGAAGTTGAGGACGATCGCTGCGGGCGAGTTCATCAGGACGGCGGCGATGCCGAACCCGAACAGGAGGGTCAGCAGCTCGAACAGGATCACGTCTCCGGCCTCGGCGCCGGAGAAGCCCAAGCCGTCGCCGGAGATCGCCGCACCGAGTGCGGCGAGACCGAGGCAGAGCAGCGTGACCGCAGCCAGCAGCGCGACGAGGGCGAGCAGCTTCGCCGCCATCACGCGCTCGCGGATCGGGACCAGGGCGAACGTCCCCAGCGCGGTCCGCTGCGACCACTCGCCGGTGACGAGGAGGATCGGCACGATCGGAAGCAGGACGCTGACCGCGAGCATCGCGTCCACGAACGTCTCGCCGAAGTCGCGACTCGCATCGTCGAAGAGGACGCCGACGAGGACCGCCGCGACGGCGGAGAGCGCGGTCAGGATCAGCAGCCACAGCGCGGCCCGGGTGTCGATCATCTTCCGCGCCTCGACCCGGCCCAGGCGCGTCAGCGCCGGGCGGACGGAGCGGTCCGTGGGAGCGCTCATGAGCCCTGCTCCTGCTCCGCTGATGTCAGCGAGAGGAAGAGCTGCTCCAGCCCGGCCCCCTCGGCCGGCCGGAGCTCGCTGAGCGGCGCACCGCCGGCGAGCGCTGCGCGCCCGACGACCTCGGGGTCGGCCTCGGCGATCAATCCTCCGTCGGTTGCCGCAACTTCGATCCCGGCCGCCGCCAGCGCTCGCGCAAGCACCTCGGGCTCGGGGCTGCGGACCAGCGTCCCGTTCCCCGCCAGGAGCTCCTGCTTGGAGCCGGAGGCGACGAGCCGGCCCTGGCTGATGAGCAGGAGCTGATCGGCGAGGGTCTCGACCTCGTTCAACAGGTGCGAGGAGAGCAGGACGGTGCCCCCGCGGTCGGCGAAGCCGCGGAGGAGCTCCCGCATCCAGATGATCCCCTCCGGGTCCAGCCCGTTGGCGGGCTCGTCGAGGATCAGCACCTCGGGATCCCCGATCAGGACGTGGGCGAGGCCGAGCCGCTGCCTCATCCCGAGCGAGTACTTGCCGACCCGCCGCCTGGCCGCGGCCCGGTCGAGCCCGACGAGCGTCAACACCTCGTCGACGAGGCCCGGGTCGGCGCCGATCGTCTCAGCGCAGAGGCGCAGCGTCTCGCGGCCGCGCCGACCGGAGTGCTGGGCGCTCGCGTCGAGCATCACGCCGACGTGGCGGGCCGGGTTCGCGATCCGGCGATAATCGGTGCCGAGCACCGTCGCCTGCCCCGCGGTACGGACGGTGAGTCCGCAGATCATCCGCAGGGTCGTCGACTTCCCGGCTCCGTTGGGGCCGAGGAAGCCGGTCACGGTTCCGGGCTCGCAGCGGAACGACAGGTCCTGTACCGCGACCTGGGCGCCGTAGCGCTTGGTCAGCCCGCTCGCCTCGATCATCGCGCCGCGGGCACCCAGCCGGCGGGGAACGCGCCGGCTGGCACTCCGCCGGGGAACTCGGGGAACCAGCGCCTCGCGATGCGCTCGCCGGGATGGTCCCTCAGCAGCGGCTCGAGGTCGTCGATCGTCATCAGGACGCGGATGGTCGAACCGATCTGCAGGTCGGCGGCCGTCGGCTGCTCGCCGCCGATGATGCCCTCCGCTGCGAGCTCGGCCACGTGATCGAGCTTGGCCGGCAGTCCGGTCAGATGCTCGGCGAGCAGCACCGCCGAGATCCCGTGGTACTTCCAGGTCGCCCGCACGAATCGGATCGCGAAGTCGGTTCCAGCCGGGTCGAGCACGCCGCCGCCGCCGAACGTCCCGAGGGCCTCCGGCCGGAATTGGAGGGCCCCCCAGGGGAGGCTGCGGCCCAGATCCTGGAGCTCCTCGTCGCCCCAGCGATCCGCTTCCCGCACCGCCTCCGCGATCAGCTCCGGGTAGAGCGCCGGCTCCGGCG
>JAGQUO010000045.1 GCA_020438445.1 Solirubrobacterales bacterium | reverse complement strand
GGCCGGGCGGACCCGGCCTTCGAGCGCGTTGGCGAACTTGGAGGAGACGCCGGCTCTAGTGGAGCACCTCGCGGGACGCGAGGTGTGCGGCGACCTTGCGCTTGACGCGCTGGAGGGCGTTGTCGACCGTCTTCGTGTCGCACGCGAGACGCTCTGCGATCTCCTCGTAGGAGCGACCGTCGAGGTAGCACGTGAGCACCTCGCTCTCGAGCTCCGAGAGGACGGAGGTCAGGCAGTCGACGAGGCTGCCCAGCTCCTCGGTCGAGATCACCTTCGTCGCCGGATCCTCGACCCGCGAGCCCGGGAGGATCTCCTCGAGGGTGGATTCGCCGTCCCCGGCCGCCGTCGGCGAGGTCGCGAAGCTGATCGACTGGTTCAGCGGCGCGTGCTTGTTGCGGCTGGCGGTCTTCACCGCCGTGATCATCTGCCGGGTGATGCAGAGCTCCGCGAAGTTGCGGAAGCTCGACTCCCGGTCGGTGCGGAAGTCGCGGATGGCCTTGTAGAGGCCGACCAGCCCCTCCTGGATGAGATCGTCCGGCTCCCCGCCGAGCAGGAAGTACGAGGACGCCTTGAGGCGGACGAAGCCCCGGTAACGCCTGACGATCCGGTCATAGGCGACGCTGTCGCCGCGCTTCGCCTGCGCGACCAGGTAAGCGTCGTTGAGCTCCCCGCCGGCTTCGCCGCTGCGCGTCTGCTTCGACGCCGCGCCGATCCGCGGGAACTCCTGGGTCATTGCTGCCACGTGCTCTCCTCCAATAGGGGCCGTGGCGCCTTACCTCCCCAGGCGCCTCAATCTTCGAATTGACAAGCAGGTGATCCGAACCGTGAACCTTTAGTTCAGCCTTACTTGCTGTGCGCACTCTAACCGTGAGCGGAGTTCTGTCAACCCGGATCCGCGGATTCGTGCAATTCATCTTGCAGGACGGACGGGTCCGTCCGCCCCTCCCGATATGAGAACGGAGCTCCGGCGACCGCCTCAAACGGCTTCGGAACGGGCTTCAGCGACGGCGAACAGAAGCACCGCGGCTGCCGCTGAGACGTTCAGCGAACCGACTCGTCCGACGGAAGGGATCCGCACCAGCTCGTCGCAGGCGCCGGCCACGCGCGGCCGCAACCCGTCCCCTTCGCTGCCGAGGACGATCACAACCCTCCCCCCCAGGTCGAGGGTGCGGTAGCTCGTCGCGGCGGTTCCGTCGGCGCCGTAGACCCAGGCGCCGGCGTCCTTGGCTCCGGCGATCCAATCGGTCAGGTTCCGCACCCGCGCGATCGGCAGATGCTCGACCGCCCCCGCCGACGCCTTGCACGCCGCCGCCGTGACCGCGGCCGCGCGGCGCTCGCAGATCACTGCGCCGGCGGCTCCGGCCGCTTCGGCCGTGCGGCAGATCGCACCGAGGTTGCGCGGGTCCTGGACCTGGTCGAGGGCGACGACGAACGCGTCCTCGGCGGCAAGGAGCACGCCGGGATCGGCGTAGGGGTACGGATCGACCTCGGCGACGATCCCCTGATGGTCGGGCGAGCCGGCGAGCCTGGACAGCTCGTCGGTGCCGGTGTCCTCGCCGGTCCAGACCCGGTGCACGCGCCGGCGCCCGCGCTGCGCCTCGCGAACCGGGTTGCGGCCGTAGATCCGCTCGGTCGCCATCTCAGCTGCGGCGCACGAGCCGGGCACCCTCGGCCGTGTCCCGGACGTCCCACCCGAGCTCGCCGAGGCGGTCGCGGATCTCGTCGGCGCGGGCGAAGTCGCGCTCGCCCCGAGCCCGCTCGCGCTCGGCGAGGAGCGCCTCCGCCTCCTCCGAGCCCTCGTCCCCCCTCCCCTCGGCAAGCGACTCGAGTCCGAGCAGCCCCAGCAGCTCGGCCGCGACCGCCCGAGCGCCGGCGAGCGGCTCGCGCCGCGCATCGGCGAGCAGGCCGAACAGCTCGGCGAGCGCCCGCGGGGTGTTGAAGTCGTCCGCAAGGGCGTCGAGGAAGGCTTCACGGCGCGCGAGCACGGCCGGGGTGGGATCGCCGGGAGGGTCGGATCCCTCACGGAAGAACTCGCGGATCCGCTGGTTGCGCGCCTCCGCCTCCTCGAGGGCGCCCGCTCCGAAGGCGAGCGGCTGCCGGTAGTGGCCGGAGACGATGAAGCCGACGACGGCCTCCGGCCCGTGCGCCCTCACCGCCTCGCCGAGCAGGAACACGTTCCCGACCGACTTCGCCATCTTCTCGGCGTCCCCGCGGTCCCGCTGCGCCTGGACCATCCCGTTGTGCATCCAGATCTTCGCCAGCGGGCGCTCGCGCGCCGCCTCGGTCTGGGCGAGCTCGTTCTCGTGGTGGGGGAAGACGAGGTCGGAGCCGCCGCCGTGGACGGCGAAGTCGAGCCCGAGGAGCTCCTCCGCCATCGCCGAGCACTCGATGTGCCAGCCGGGGCGACCTTCGCCCCACGGGCTCGGCCAGGCCGTGTCCTCGCCCTCCTTGCGCGCCTTCCAGAGCGCGAAATCCAGCGGGTCCTCCTTGAGGTCGGCGCTCCCCGCCTCCTCGCCCTGGTCCATCGCCTCGGGATCGCGGTTCGAGAGCTGACCGTAGGCGGGGAAGCTCCGGACCCGGAAGTAGACGTCGCCGGAGGACTCGTACGCGTGCCCGGATGCGACGAGGTCCGCGATCAGCGCGACGATCGGGGCGATCGTCTCGGTGGCCTTCGGCTCGTGATCGGGGCGGCCGAGGCCGAGCGCGTCGGTGTCGGCACGGTAGGCGGCGATCATCCGCTCCGCATGCTCGGCGGACGGCACCCCGGCCGCCGCGGCCGCGACGTAGATCTTGTCGTTGATGTCGGTGAGGTTGATCACGAGCGTCGGCGAATAGCCCTCGTGGGCGAGGAACCGGCGCAGCAGCGAGAAGACGACGAACGGTCGCGCGTTGCCGATGTGGATCGGCCCGTAGACGGTCGGGCCGCAGGCGTAGATCCCGACCTCTCCGTCCGGGCCCGGTTCGAGCAGCTTGACCTCGCCGCTCAGGGTGTCCCTTATCCGCACGTCGCGCATCGGGGCGACTCTAGAGAGCTACTCGAGGTTGCGCTTGAGGATCTTCCCGGTCGGGTTGCGCGGAAGCTCGTCCAAGAACTCGACCTCGCGCGGGACCTTGTAGCGGGCGAGGTTCTCCTTGACGTAGTCCTTCACCGCCGCCTCGTCGAGATCGGCGCCGGAGCTGACGACGACGAAGGCCTTGAGGCGTTGCCCGAACTTCTCGTCGTCGACCCCGATCACCGCGGCCTCGTCGATCGACCCGTGGTTGGCGAGCAGGTCCTCGACCTCGCGGGGGAAGACGTTCTCGCCCCCGGACACGATCATCTCGTCGTCGCGGCCGTCGATGAACAGCCGCCCTTCCTCGTCGAAATGCCCGACGTCGCCGGAGGAGAGCATCCCCTCGACGACCTCCTTCCCGCCGCCGCCCGTGTAGCCCTCGAAGGACATCTCGTTGCCGACGAAGATCCGCCCGGACTCGCCGTCGGGAAGGTCGTTGCCCCCGTCGTCGAGGATGCGGATGTCGGTCCCGTGCGGCGGCCGCCCCGCCGTCCCCGGAGCCCGCCGCATGTCGGCCGGGGTGGCGATCGTCGCCCAGCCGACCTCGGTCGAGCCGTAGAAGTTGTAGAGGTTGTCGCCGAACCGGTCCATCCACCGGGTGGCGAGATCGCCGGGCAGGGCCGAGCCGCTGGCGGCGGTGATCCTCAGCGTCGGCAGCTCGTAGCGATCGAGGACCGCGGAATCGAGCTCGAGGATGCGCTGCAGCATCACCGGCACGACCACGAGCGCATCGGCGTCGTTCTCGGCGACCATCTGCAGGGTCGCCTCCGGGTCGAAGCGCCGCCGCAGGACGTAGGTCGAGCCGAGCGCGAGGCCGAAGGCGAAGTTGATGAACCCCCACGAGTGGAAAAGGGGCGCCGCGATGGCGGTCGTCCGCTCGGCGCGCATCGGGATCTTGGAGAGGAGGACGGCGAGCGGAGCCAATGAGTCGGGCGATCCGCGCTGGGCGCCCTTGGGCGTTCCGGTGGTGCCGGAGGTCAGGATCACGAACCGGCTCGGCTCGTCCGGCGGGTCGAGCGGAGCATCGGAGTTGCGCCCGATCGCGTCCTCCGCCCTCAGCCGGTCGCCGGCGAAGTCCTCGTCGGCCCAGGAGACGATCCGGGTCAGCTCCGGATCCTCGCCCTCGGCGCCCTCGAGGAGGTTCTCGAACTCGGAGTCGTAGATCACCGCCTGCGGGCGCTCGCGCTCGATCACGCCGAGCAGCTGCGGGCGGGCGAAGTCGGTGTTGAGGAGGAGCACGGACGCTCCGAGCTTCGCGCAGGCGAAGATCGCGTCCGCGAACCCGCGATGGTTGCGGCACATGATCGCCACCGAGTCCTCGCTCGACACCCCGGCGCGGATCAGTGCCCGCGCAAGGGCGTTGGAACGGGCGTCGAGCTCGCCGAACGTGACCTCGCCGAGCTCATCGATCAATGCCGTGTCATCGGGCCTGCGCGCAGCGGCCGATGCGATCCCGGCCGCCGGTGAGGCACCCCAGCGCCGCACCGCCTGGCCGACGGCGAGAAGCTCGCCCGGGCTCATCGGCCGGATGATCCCCGCCTCCGCCAGGACCCTGAGGCTGAACGGCAGGTCGATGAGACTGCCGAGCTGCCCGACCTTCACCTGCCTGACGGCGCCCCCGATCGTTCCGGTGATGCTCTTCATCGCTCCCGCCACGGCCTCTCAGCCTATTGCCTATCGGGTGCCGAGCCCGTGCGAGGGATCGAAGGAGGCGACGGCGATCGCGGCTATCCCCTCCTCGCGGCCGATCGCCCCCAGACCCTCGTTGGTCGTCGCCTTGACCGCTACAGGTGCACCGACCGCCTCCGACAGCCGCGATTCGATCGCCTCCCGGTGGGGCCCGATCGGCGGGCGCTCGCAGATCACCGTCGCGTCGACGTTGACGACCGTGCCGGCGAGTCCCGCGACCACGGTTCGGAGCAGCTCGATCGAATCGGCGTCGCGCCAGCGCTCGTCGGTCGGAGGGAAGTGTGACCCGATGTCGCCTGCGCCCGCCGCCCCCAGGATCGCGTCGGTGATCGCGTGGGCGAGCACGTCGGCGTCGGAATGGCCGTCGAGCCCGCGCTCGAAGTCGATCTCGACCCCGCCGATGATCAGCGGCCGGCCGGCCACGAGCCGGTGACTGTCGTAGCCGATGCCCACCCGGCTCATCCGAGCGGCTCCAGGGTGCGCTCACGGCCGCTGAAGACGCAGATGCTCTCGATCCCGAGGCCGGTCATGAACCCGACCGCCTCGTCGTAGGCGTAGCCGACGTGCTCGGGCAGGTGCGCATCGGAAGACAGTGTGAACGGAACTCCGGCCTCGACGCAGAGCCGGGCGAAGCCGGCGGACGGATACAGCTCCGCGACCGGCTTGCGCAGGCCGGCCGTCGAGACCTCGACGGCGATCCCGGCAGCGGCGATCGCCTCCACCGCGGGCTCCCAGTAATGGCGCGGATCGCGCTCGGGCCCCGGCCTGCCCGCCCCCCAGACCTTGACCAGGTCGGGATGAGCGAGGATGTCGAAGAGGCCGGAGCCGGCCGCGGCGGCGAGCTGTTCGAAGTAGCGCCCCCAGACGCGGTCGGGATCGTGTCCCTCCGCCTCCCAGACGTCCCACCGGTCCTGGTCGACGGCGGACTCGCCGACGAAGTGGACGGATCCGACGACGTAGTCGAAGGGCCTGGCGGCGAGCAGCTCCGCGATCCGGTCCTCGGCGCCGGCGATGTAGTCGGCCTCGATCCCGACCTTGAGTCGGGCCGACGCGAGGAACTCGCAATAGGCATCGAGATCGTCGACCGCCTGCTCGACCCAGAACGGGTGGCGCCACACCTCGAGCGCCTGCGCGAAGCGATGGACGTGCTCGGCGATCCCCAGCTCGGCGATTCCGGCGTCGTCCGCGGCCGCGCGGTACCGATCGGCGTTGGCGGCGGTGAAGTACCGCTCCGGCGGCGTGTCGTCCTCGTCGGGCCGGAGGTGGACGTGATAGTCGGTGAGCATCGCCGCCCGGCTAGCCTATTCCGATCGCAACCCTGACCGACATCGGCATCGCAATCGCGTCCTTCGCAGCCGCTGCGCTGATCGCCGCCGCGCTCGGGGCCGCAAACGCGGGGACGGCCCTGGGCGTCGGCCAGGTCGTGTTCGTGTTCGTGGTCACCGGCCTGCTCCTGCTCCGGGACTGACCCCTACGGGGATCCCACGGCGACGAGCGCCTCCGCGGCGGCGAGATCGGCGCCGGTCGTGACCTTGAAGTTGGCCGAGCCGGTCTCCTCGAGCAGGACCCTCCCACCGGCGAGCTCGATCAGCGACGCCTCGTCCGTCGCGGCGGCGAGGCGGTCCTCGGCGGCGGCGGCGCGCTGCGCCCGCCGCAGCGCTGCGAGCCGGAACACCTGCGGAGTCTGAGCCGCCCAGAGCGCGTCGCGGTCGAGCGTCTCGGCAATCACCTCGGCACCCGGGCCCGCGCCCCCCCGCGGTGACCTCGCTCGCTTCACGGTGTCGGTCAGCGGCGCCGCCGCGATCGCCGCGTCCGCCTCCGGGTCCGCCGCGAGCCGGCCGACGACCCGATCGACGAGTCCCGGTGTGATCAGGGGCCGGGCGGCGTCGTGGACGGCGACCAGGTCGCCCCGCACGTGCTCGAGCGCCAGCTCGATCGAAGCAGCCCGGGTCGCCCCTCCGGGCGTGACGACCACGGCGGCCTTCGGCGCCGCGAGGCCGGCGGCCAGCTCGGCCTCACGCTCGTAGCCGGCCGGGGCGGCGACCACGATCGCGCCGATCGACCGTGCGGCGTCGAGGGCCGCAAGCGACCACTCGATCAGTGTCCTCCCACCGAGCTCGACGAAGGCCTTTGGGCCGCCGGCACCGAGCATCTGCCCGGAGCCGGCGGCTGCCACCACGGCCGTTGCGCGGGTTCCGCTCAGACGGGAGCACCCGCCTCGGCGACGGTCTCGCCGAAGCGCTCGGTGAGCAGGCCGTCGAGGTACTCCTCGGCGCCCTCCTCGTCCTTGTCGAGCGCGTACATGAACTCCGAGGCGAGGATCTTCTTCGCCCGCGTGTACATCTGCTTCTCACCCGTCGAGAGGCCCTTCTCGATCTCGCGGATCGCGAGGTTGCGGACCACCTCGGCGAGCTCGTACACGTCGCCGGTCTTGATCTTCTCGCGGTTGTGCTTGAAGCGCCGGTTCCAGTTCTTCGGCATCTCGGAGACGTCGTCGGTCAGGACGGCGGTGACCTTCTTGACCTCCTCCGGCCCGATCACGCGCCGCAGGCCGGCCATTCCGGCGTTCTCGCAGGGCACCTGAACGGTCATGTCGTTGTGGAGGATCTTGATCGTCAGGTACTCGCGCTCCTCCCCGAGAAGCTCCTTGCTCTCCTTGCGGAGAACGACACCGGCCCCGTGGTGCGGGTAGACGACGTTGTCGCCGACCTCGAAGTCCTCGCACTGCAGCATCTCGATGTCGAGATCGGTGTCGGTTGTTTCGTCAACTAGCTCAGGAATCGTCAGCCTCCTCTTGTCGCGGCGCTCCTTCGGGGCGCCTGTTAAGTCAGTGGGTATCGCTCGAAGAGATCGGACTCGCGCAGGCGGTCGAGTCCTTCCAGGATGTCAGCGGCGCGGTCCTCGCCGACGCCGTCGACAGCGGCGAGTTGCTCGTCGCTCGCCGCGAGGATGTCCTCGAGGCTTCCGAAGTGCTTGATGACCTTCTCGCCGACCAGGCGAGGCAGCCGCGAGATCCTCCCCAGGGCGCGGTAGCCGCGGGCCGAGACGTGGAGGTCGTGCGGGTTGACCTTGCGGTCGTAGCCGAGGAGCTCGGCGAGGCGGCCGAGGTCGAGGAGCTCCTGGTGGGAGAGCTTCGAGAGCGCGGCGAGGGTCGTGTCGAGGACCGCCTCGCTGTCGTCGACGGCGTAGTCGCGGATCAGGGCGACCCGGTCGGAGAGCACGCCCACCGACGTTTCCTCGAGCTGCATCTCGATCATCCGGCCCTCTGCCCCGAGCTCGATGATGTAGCGCTCGACCTCGTTCGAGGTCCGCAGCAGGAGCTCGGCGCGCTGAAGGACCGTGAGGACGTCGTGGAGGGTCGCCGCACCGGCCATCTCGACGGTCGTGAGCCGGGCGGTGACGCGGTCGAGGCGAAGCCGGTACTTCTCCATCGTTGCCAACCCCTGGTTCGCCTTGCTGAGCACCGTCGGGATGTCCTGGAGGATGTACTTGATGCCGCCCAGGTAGATCGAGACGACGTCCCGGCGGGCGGAGATGGCGATCACGAGCGCATCGGTCTGCTTCGAGACGCGCTCGGCGGTCCGGTGCCGGGTCCCGGTCTCGGACGAGTGGATCGTCGGATCGGGCATCAGCTGCACGTTCGCCCAGGAGATCTTCCGCGCCTCCGGGTCGAGGACGATCGCCCCGTCCATCTTCGCCACCTGGTAGATCAGGCCCGGCGTGTAGTCGACGTCGAGCTTGAGCCCGCCGCTGAACAGGAAGGAGATCTCCTCGGGCTCGCCGATGACGATGAGCGCGCCGGTCGAAGCGTGGATGACGTTGTCGATGCCCTCCCTCAGCGTCGTGCCGGGCGCGACCATGTCGAGCGCCCGCAGGAGCCTCGGATCCTCGTGCACCAGTCCCGCGTTCGTATCGTCCCAGGAAGCCAGTGCCATCGACAGGGGGAATGATGGCAGAAGCGCATAAAGAGCCGGTTTCCGGCCATTCCGAGTTGAAAGATCGGATTCGGGTTTGTCAAGCGGCCACCGGCGGAAGGGCCGGCTCGCCTGCCGTCAGGCCGCCTCGCGCAGAGCCGCGCCGAACCGCTTGCGGGCCACGCCGAGTGCCGCTCGCAGCGTCCCCGCCGGCTCGAGGCCCGGCGGCGCCTCGCGGACGGCCGGAGCGAGCACCGGGGAGAGCCCGAACTTGAGCGCCTCGGCGACCCGGCGGTCGGCGTGCGCGACGTACCGGAGCTCGCCCGTCAGGCCGACCTCGCCGAAACAGGCGAGCGGACGGCCCTCGCGGTCGCTGAGCGGCTCACCGCGGTGGGCCGATGCGATCGCGAGCGCGATCGCCAGGTCGGCTCCGGGCTCGTCGACGCGGACGCCTCCGGCGACGTTGACGAATACGTCGGCGTTGCCGACGCCGACGCCGGCGTGACGCGAGAGGACGGCCAGGATCATCGCCAGGCGGTTGCGGTCGATCCCGTTGGCGACTCGCCGCGGCGGCACGACGTCGGTCGGGGCGACCAGCGCCTGGACCTCGACGAGCAGCGGGCGCGTCCCCTCCATCGCGCAGAGGACCACGGACCCGGATGCCGCCGTCGCCTCGCCGACGAAGCGGGCGGAGGGATCCTCGACCTCCACGAGGCCCGCCTCCCGCATCTCGAAGACGCCGAGCTCGCTCGTCGCTCCGAAGCGGTTCTTGAGCGCGCGAAGCGTCCGGTACGAGCGCTCGCGCTCTCCCTCGAACAGGAGCACGCAGTCGACGAGATGCTCGAGCACCCGCGGCCCGGCGACCGCACCCTCCTTGGTGACGTGGCCGACCAGCACGAGGGCGGTGCCGTTCCGCTTGCCGACCTCCATCAGCGCGTTGGCCGCCTCGCGGACCTGCGCGACCGAGCCGGGAGCGCTCGACAACTCGGCGGAATGCAGGGTCTGGACCGAATCGACGACGCAGGCATCGGGCCGCTCGGACTCGATCGCCGCGACGACTCCCGCGAGATCGGTCTCGGCTAGGGCGGGCACGTCGAGAGCGCTCTCGCCGAGGCGTTCGGCGCGCATCCGCACCTGCGCGGCCGACTCCTCGCCGGTGACGTAGAGGACGCTGCGGCCGGCCGCAGCGAGATTGCCGAGCGCCATCGCGGTGATCGTGCTCTTGCCGATTCCGGGCGAACCACCGAGGAGCACGAGCGAGCCGGGCACCAGGCCGCCGCCGAGAACGCGATCGAGCTCGCCGATCCCGGTGCCGAGGCGCTGCTCGACTGGCGATTCGACCTCGCGCAGCGGGATCGAGCGCGGCGGTGCGGCACGACGGCGAGTGGAGCGGCCGGCGGCGGATGCCGTGGTCGCAGTCACGACGACCTCCTCGAGCGTGTTCCACTCCGAGCAGCCCGGGCATTGGCCGGCCCACGCCAGCGACTCGTGCCCGCACTCGCGGCAGACGTAGCGGCTTCGCTGCTTGGCCATCACGGTCGATCCTGCCAAGCCCGGGGGACGGCATCGCGCTCCCCGGGCCGGCGCAGCACCATCGCGCGGACGCCGAGCGCCAGCGCGACCAGCCAGATGCCGAGGACGACCTGCGCGGCACGGTGGAAGACGCCCTTCACCGAGGCGAGGTCGCCGATCAGGTACTGGGCGCCCATCATCGCGTTCAGGGCCGTCCAGGCGACACCGGCCCCCGCCGTCCCGGCGCCGAGCCGCCGCAGGCCCTCGTCCGCTTCGTCCAGCAGCCCGCGGGCGAGCAGCGCGAAGGTCGCGATCGTGATCGCCACCGCGAGAAAGGTCTCACCGCCGTGGACCAGATCGACGAGGTCGTAGCGGAGCTCGCACGGCTCCGCCAGCTTCTCTCCGCAGCTCAGGGGGAAGGCGCCGTCGACGACGGTGCAGGCACCGACGGCCACCAGCCCCCACGTCCCCCACCGCAGCTCCCGCGAGCGTCCCGACAGCACCGGCACGAGCAGCAACCCGAAAGCGATCAGGGCCACGCCAGAGAAGGCCTCGAGCAGATCGAACAGCACCCCGGTCGACTCGGTGCGAGCGCCGAGGTCGCTGATCCACGAGCCCGCGGGATCGGTCCGCTCCGCCAGCAGCGACTCGAGCGCCCAGTAGTTGGCGCTCAGCCCGGCCACGATCCCGGCGACCGCGACCGCGCGAGGGGAGGGACCGGACCGGGTCAGCCTGCTCACCGGCCGGTCAGCTCAGAGATGCGTCAAGCGGCCGGCCGGCGGGTCAGGCCGCGGCCGGCTGGCGGAGCGATCACTCGTCGCCGGGCTCGGCCTTGCCCTCGGGCTGGGCGTCGGGCTCGTCACCCTCGTCCTCGCCCTCCTCGTCGCCGCCGCCGACGGTGACCGGGCGCTTCTCCTCGACCGGCTTGCTCGGCGGGATCAGCTCCAGCTTCAGCGGCTGGTCGTTCTCGTCGCCGGACTCGTCCCGGGAGACGAGCACGGTCGTACCGGACTCGATCGAGTCCGGCCCGGCCTTCAGCACCTCGTCTGCCAGCGGGTCCTCGATGTAGCGCTGGATCGCCCGGCGGAGCGGGCGGGCGCCCATCGACGGGTCCCAGCCCTTCTCGACGAGCAGTTCCTTCGCATCGTCGGTCAGGTCGAGCTGGAGCTCGTGCTCGGAGATCTGAGTGCGGACACGGCCGATCAGCAGGTCGATGATGACCTTGATCTCGTCCCGGCTGAGCTTGTGGAAGACGATGACCTCGTCGATCCGGTTCAGGAACTCGGGCCTGAAGACCTTCTTCAGGTCGCCCATGATCCGCTTCTTCATGTCGTCGTAGGTCGTGCCCGTCTCGTCGGTGACCGCGAACCCGAGCGGGGTGTTGCGGGCGATGTCCTGGGCGCCGACGTTCGACGTCATGATCACGATCGCGTTGCGGAAGTCCACGGTCCGGCCCTGGGCGTCGGTCAGGCGGCCGTCCTCGAGGATCTGCAACAGGATGTTGAAGACGTCGGGGTGCGCCTTCTCGATCTCGTCGAGCAGCAGGACGCAGTACGGCTTCCGCCGCACGGCCTCGGTGAGCTGACCGCCCTCGTCGTAGCCGACGTATCCGGGGGGCGAGCCGACGAGGCGGCTGACCGCGTGCTTCTCCATGTACTCGGACATGTCGATCCGGGTCATCGAGTCCTCGTCACCGAACAGGAACTCGGCGAGCGTCCGCGCGAGCTCGGTCTTGCCGACCCCCGAGGGGCCGAGGAAGATGAACGATCCCGAAGGTCGCTTCGGGTCCTTGATGCCGGCCCGGGCCCGGCGGATCGCCTTCGAGACCGCGGTGATCGCGACCTCCTGGCCGACGACCCGCTTGTGCAGCTCCTCCTCCATCCGGACGAGCTTCTTGGTCTCGGCCTCGGTCAGCTTGAAGACGGGGATGCCGGTCCACATCGAGACGATGTCGGCGATCTCCTCCTCGCCGACGACCGGGCGCGTGCCCTCCTCGCCGGAGCTCCACTCCTCCTCCAGCTCGCGCTTCTTGGCGGTGAGCTGGCGCTCCTTGTCGCGCAGGTTGGCTGCCTTCTCGAACTCCTGCGCCTCGATCGCCGCCTCCTTGGCGCGCCGGGTCTCGTCGATCTCGTCCTCGAGATCGCGGTAGACGGGCGGCTGCGACATCGACTTGATGCGCAGGCGGGATGCCGCCTCGTCGATCAGGTCGATCGCCTTGTCGGGCAGGAACCGCTCGGAGATGTAGCGGTCGGCCAGGTCGGCGGCCGCGGCGAGCGCCTCGTCGCTGATCTTGACCTTATGGTGCTGCTCGTAGCGGTCGCGCAGGCCCTCGAGGATCTGCACGCTCTGCTCGATCGACGGCTGGTCGACCTTGATCTGCTGGAAGCGGCGCTCGAGCGCCGAGTCGCGCTCGAGGTACTTGCGGTACTCGTCGAGCGTCGTCGCGCCGATCGTCTGCAGCTCGCCGCGGGCGAGCGCCGGCTTCAGGATCGAGGCGGCGTCGATCGCGCCCTCGGCCGCGCCGGCGCCGACCAGGTTGTGGAGCTCGTCGATGAAGAGGATGATGTCGCCGCGCTGGGTGATCTCCTTCATCACCTTCTTCAGGCGCTCCTCGAACTCGCCCCGGTACTTCGAGCCGGCGACGAGCGCCGCGAGATCGAGCGTGTAGATCTGCTTGTTGCGCAGCAGCTCCGGCACCTCGCCGTTGGTGATCCGGGCGGCGAGGCCCTCGACGACGGCCGTCTTGCCGACGCCCGGCTCCCCGAGCAGCACCGGGTTGTTCTTCGTGCGCCGGGAGAGGATCTGCATGATCCGCTCGATCTCGACCTCGCGCCCGATCACCGGGTCGAGCTTGCCGTCGGCGGCGAGCTTGGTCAGGTTGCGGCCGAACTGGTCGAGCAGCTTCGAGGACTTCTTGCCCTCGCCCGATCCCGACGAGCCGGAGCTGCCGGAGCTTCCCTGGCGGCGTCCGCCGGGGCCGGAGAGCATCCGGATGACCTCGTTGCGGATCTTCTCGGAGTCGGCGTCGAAGTCGAGCAGGATCCGGGCGGCGACACCCTCGTTCTCGCGGACCAGCCCGAGCAGGATGTGCTCGGTGCCGATGTAGTTGTGGCCGAGCGACAGCGCCTCGCGCAGGGCGAGCTCGAGGACCTTCTTCGCGCGCGGCGTGAACGGGATCTGGCCGGAGGTGACCTCCTCACCGGAGCCGACGATCCGCACGACCTGTGCGCGGACGCGCTCGACGGTGATGTCGAGGGACTCGAGGACGCGCGCGGCGAGCCCCTCCTCTTCGCGGAGCAGCCCGAGCAGGATGTGCTCGGTGCCGATGTAGTTGTGCTTGAGGGTCCGCGCCTCCTCCTGGGCGAGGACGACGACCTGACGAGCCCTCTCTGTGAATCTCTCGAACACTGGTTACCTGACCTGTCTTCCTTCGGAACTTGAGCTCGGAGCCGAAATCCTCGGGCTCCGACCGGACGCTTGCCGGTCCCCGGCCTGGACGCTCCCCGGGAATGCGCTGCCACCGGAGATCTGAATCAGTCTGTTCGGCGCCTGCTTGCCGATCGATCAGCCCTCCGGTTTGTGGTTTGCGCGGATGCAGAAGTATAGACGGGGGTGTCGGTCGGCCTCGCGGCATCGCAGCCGGGTGGCGGGCGGTTCCCGCAAGCTGCGGACGCCGCGTCCCGACCCGCCCGTCGATCCGAAGACCGGCCTCCCCCGGGGCTTATCTAGCCTGCAGGGATCTCGGAACCGACGATCGACATCCGCCCGGCGACGCCCGGCGACCTGCCGCGGATCTTCGCGATCTACAACGTCGAGGTCGAGAGCGGGCTCGCCACGTTCGACATCGAGCCGCGGGAGGTCGGCCGCGACGATGCATGGCTGGTGGATCGCGCGCCCTGGCACCCGGTGACGGTCGCCGTCGCGGGCGACGAGGTCGTGGGGTGGGCTTCGATCGGCCCCTGGTCCCCCCGCGGCGCCTACCGGCGTACGGGCGAGGTCTCGGTCTACGTCGATCGCTCGCGCCGCGGCGGCGGGATCGGGCGGGGGCTGATGGCCGACCTCGTCGATCGTGCCCGCGCGATCCCGGAGATCCACGTGCTGCTCGCGCGGATCGCCCGGCCGAACCCCGCGAGCGTCGCGATCCACGAGGCGGCGGGCTTCAGGTCCTTCGGCATCCAGCGCCGCTGCGGCGAGAAGCTCGGCAGGATCCTCGACGTGGAGCTGTTCGACCTCCACCTCGACGAGGGCTGAGCCGGAGGCTCTCCTCAGCCGTCAGTCGTCACGACTCCTCTGCCTGTCGCAGGATCGGCCGCGAATCCACGTCGAAGGGCGCGGTGACGACGGGATCTAGGCGGCCTCGATCTTCGTGATCTTCAGCTTCTTGGCCGGCCCGCGCGGCACCTCGACGCTGACGATCTCGCCGCGCTTGCGGCCCATCAGGGCCTTGCCGATCGGGGACTCGTGGGAGAGCTTCTCCTCGGCCGGGTTCGCTTCGGCCGAGCCGACGAGCTGGAACTTGCGGGAGTCGCCGGTCTTCTGATCCTTGACGTGCACCTTGACGCCGACCGAGACGACGCCGGTGTCCAGCTGGTCCTTGTCGACGACGATCGCCCGCCGGATGCGCTCCTCCATCTGCGCGATCCGCTGCTCGAGCATGGCCTGCTCGTTCTTGGCGTCGTCGTACTCGGAGTTCTCGGCGATGTCGCCGAACTCGCGGGCATCCTTGATGCGCTCTGCGACCTCGCGTCGGCGCGTGGTCTGGAGCTCCTCGAGCTCCGCCTTCAGCTTGTCGAGACCTTCGGGAGTGATCAGGGACTCTCTGGCCACGTTTCCTAACCTTCCTCGTCGTCGTCCCCGAGAGCCGTTCGACCTCCCCCGGAGACTAGAAACGCCCGATTTGCAAACCCTCGGCGGGTCCGCTGGTCGGGCACGGCGGCGCGGAACTATAGCAACGGCCCCGACGCACCTCGGGACCCTCGGGAACGGCGCCGGGAACCGCGGTGGAGCGCGCCCGATCAGGCCGCCGCGAGGCTTCCGGCGGCGAAGCCGCGAACCCGCTCGCGAGCCTCCTCGAGGCTCTCGAGCTGCTGGAAGGCCGCCGCCTCGCGGTGCGACAGCCCGATCCGCGCCAGGTACCAGGGGTAGAACTTGCGCAGGTAGCCGGACGCCCGCTCGGAGCCGAGATGCTCCTCGGCCGCGTCGATCACCCAGAGCAGCTCGGCGGCGATCTCCTCCGGATCGGGCGAGCTCCGCCGGCCTCCGACCAGCTCCTCGAAGATCCACGGGTAGCCGAACGAGCCGCGGGCGATCATCACCGCGTCGGCCCCGGACTCCCGATACGCGGCGCGGGCGCGCTCGGCGCTGTCGAGCCCGCCGGAGACGATCACCGGCACGTCGACCAGGCGCGTCAGCTCACGGACCAGGCCGTAATCGGGGCTGCCCTTGTGCTGGACGGCCGCCGGCCGCGGGTGGAATCCGATCGCCGCGACGCCCGCCTCCTCGACCAGGCGGACGGCGACGTCGACCCCGGAACGGTCCCCGGGCCGCAGGCCCGAGCGGAGCTTCACCGTGACCGGCCTTCCCGCGCCCTCCACGGCCGCCGCGGCGACCGCCACCGCGAGGTCGGGATCGGAGATCAGCTCGGCGCCCGCACCCGTCTTGCGCACCTTCTTGACCGGGCAGCCCATGTTGAGGTCGAGCAGATCCGCGCCGGCCGCGGCGACGACGGCCGCCGCCTCGCGCATCACGCCCGGATCGGCGCCGAAGAGCTGGATCGAGGTCGGGTGCTCGCCGGGGTGGATCCGCAGGAGCTCGCGCATCGTGCGCTCGTTGCGGTAGTGGACGGCGTGGCTGGAGACCATCTCCGACACCGCGAGCCCGGCCCCGTGGCGGCGCGCCTGGAGGCGGACGAACCAGTTGCCGATGCCGGCGAGCGGCGCGAGCAGCACCCGGTTGGCGATCCGGACCCCGCCGATCTCGAACGGCTCGGTCAGCTCCGGCCGGCGGCTCACCGGTTCCGCTCCCAGATCAGCCGCAGACCGGTCAGCGTCAGGTACGGATCGACCTCGTCGATCGCCCCGCACAGCGGCGCGATCGTCGTCGCCATCCCTCCGGTGGCGATCACCGTGGCATCCTCGCCGAGCTCGTCGCGCATGCGTCCGACGACGCCGTCGACCAGGCCGGCGAAGCCGTAGGCGAACCCCGACTGCAGCGCCGTCTGCGTGTTCCGCCCGATGGCCCGCTCGGGTCGCGTGAGCTGGAACCGCGGCAGCTTCGCCGCCCGCGAGGAGAGTGCGTCGATCGAGACCTCGAGCCCGGGAGCGATGATCCCGCCCAGGTACTCGCCCTCCGCCGAGACGGCGTCGACGTTGATCGAGGTCCCGAAGTCGACCGACAGGCACCGTCCGCCGACCTTCGCGAAGGCCGAGACGGCGTTCACGAGCCGGTCGGAGCCGAGCTCGTGCGGGTTGTCGATCAGGATCGGCATCCCCGTCCTCGCGGCGGGCCCGACGGGCAGGAACGGGGCCGAGAGGTGCCGGGCGCAGAGGCGCTCGTACTCCGGCGCGAGCCGGGGAACGACGGTCGAGAGGATCAGCCCCGTCACCGCGGCGCGGTCGAGGTCGCGGAACTGCAGCGACCCCGCGATGGCAAGGGCGAGCTCGTCGGCCGTCGAGTCGCCGCGGGTCGCCAGGCGCCAGTCGCCGATCAGGTCGGCGCCATCGAAGGCGCCGACGTGCGTCTGCGTGTTGCCCACGTCCACCGCCAGGAGCATCCGCGGATTGTCGCAACCGCCGCGGTGCCGTTGCGTGTAGGTTCGCCGGCATGAAGGCACGCCTGTTCACGATCCCCGGCTCCCATCCCGGGTGGACCGCGCGACTGATGCTGGAGCGCAAGGGCATTCCCTACTCGCGCATCGACCTCGTCGCCGTCCTCTCGAAGCCGATCCTCCGTGCCGCCGGGTTCGGAGGCGTCACCGTTCCCGCCCTCCGGATCGACGGCCGCCGCGTGCAGGGAAGCCGCGCGATCGCGCGCGAGCTCGACCGGCTCGTCCCCGAGCCGCCGCTGTTCCCGGCCGACCCGGAGGCGCGGGCGAAGGTCGAGGAGGCCGAGGCGTGGGGCGACGAGATCCTCCAGGACGTCGCCCGGCGGCTGGTCTGGAACCGGCTGAGCAAGGACAGCGGCCCGATCGAGAGCTACCTGCAGGGCGCCCGGCTCGGCCTGCCGGTGGCCCTCGCCGCCAGGACCGCGCCGCCGATCGCGAAGCTCTCCGCCCGCTTCAACGAGGCGGACGACGTCCACGTGACGGCCGACCTCGCCTCGCTCCCGGTCATGCTGGACAGGATCGACGCCTACATCGCCGACGGCGTCATGGGCGGCACGGAGCCGAACGCCGCCGACCTCCAGATCGCCACCAGCCTCGCCCTGCTGATGACGATCGACGACGTCCGGCCGTTCATCGAGAAGCGTCCCTGCGGCGAGCTCGCCCGGCGCCTGGTCCCGCAGTTCCCCGGGCACACCCCGGCCGGCTTCCCTCCCCAGTGGCTCGAGCCGCTGCGGGCGCAGGCGGCCTAGACCGGGCCGAACGGCTCGACGCGCTCCGCATCCCCGAGCTCGGCGAGGCAGTCGCTGAGGCGGGTGCCGTCGGGGAGGGCGAGCCCGGGGTCGAGCTCGAGCAGCGGCACGAGCACGAACCGGCGGGCCGTCACCTCGCGATGCGGCAGACTGAGCCGGTCGGTGGTCATCTCGACGTCGCCGAGGAGCAGCAGGTCGACGTCGACCGGCCGCGGGCTGTGGCGCGGCGCCGAGAAGTCGCGGCCGGCATCGGCCTCGACCGCCTTGCACGCATCGAGGAGCTCCTCCGGCTCGAGATCGGTCGTGATCCGGACCGCGAGGTTGAGGAAGTCCGGCTGATCGAGGATCTCTCCCACCGGCTCGGTCTCGTAGCCGTCCGAGACCGCCTCGACCTCGATCCCCCGTGCGCGCAGGCCGTCGATGGCCGCGCGGACGTTGGCGACCCGGTCACCGACGTTGGACCCGAGCCCGAGGTATCCGGTCCTGGCGACGCTCACCGCGCCGGTCGCCGGAGGACGACCGCGACCTCGCCGATCGCCTCCGGTATCGGCGGCTCGGTCTTCGCGGCCCGGACCTCGATCTCGTCGGGCCCGAACTCAGCTGCGATGCGGTCGGCGATCCTGCCGCAGAGGCGCTCGAGCGTGTGACAGCTCGTCTCCGTGACCACCTCGGTCGCGACCCGTGCGACGGCGCCGTAATCGATGGTGCCGGCGATCTCGTCGTCGGCGACCGCCTCGCAGCGGGCGAGGGTCAAGTTCAGGTCGAGGACGATCAGCCGGCCGACCTCGCGCTCGGCCCGGCTGACGCCGTGGGGGCCGAAGGCGCGCAGCCCGCGGAGCTCGATGCGGACGGGCTCGCTCACGCCGCAGCTCCCGCCGGGACTTCGCTCAGGCCGAGGATCGGCTCGGCCACCCGGACGGCATCGACGGTTGCGGCCACGTCGTGGACCCGCAGCACCGATGCGCCACCGGCGAGCGCGAGCACGTTCGTCGCGACGCTGCCGCCGATCCGCTGATCCACCTCCCGCCCGGTCACGACCCCGATGAAGTTCTTCCGCGAGGTGCCCACCACCACCGGCCGGCCGAGCTCGGCGACCTCGCCGATCCGGGCCAGGAGCTCGAGGTTGTGCTCGACGGTCTTGCCGAAACCGATTCCCGGGTCGAGCCAGACCCGCCCGGCGTCGATTCCGGCGGCGACCGCCTGCCCGAGCCGGCCGGCGAGGAACTCGCTGACCTCCGCGACGACGTCGCCGTAGCGCGGGTCGTCCTGCATCGTCCGCGGCGTGCCCTTCATGTGCATGAGGATCAGCCCGCATCCGGCATCCGCGCAGACGGCCGCCATCTCGGGATCGCTGAGCGCGGTGACGTCGTTGACGACCGCGGCGCCGGCCGCGATCGCCGCCGCCGCGACCGCAGCCTTCGAGGTGTCGACCGAC
>JAGQUO010000044.1 GCA_020438445.1 Solirubrobacterales bacterium | reverse complement strand
GTGGTTTCTCCAGACGGCCGCTTCGCCTACGTGACCGGGCGTCGCGGACCGCTCGGGCCGCCGCCCAGTAATGCCGACTCGGCGATCGTGGCGCTGACGATCTCCCCCGACGGCAGCCTCCACACCGTCGCCGGCTCGCCGCTGTACATCCCGGGACAGGTGAACAGCTTCGGCGCCTCGATCACGCCGGACGGCAGTCACATGTACGTCGCGCAGTCGAACGGCGACAAGATCCACGGCTTCGACCTCGATCCGACGACTGGCGCGCCGACCATCATGACCGGGTCCCCGTTCCAGGCCGCGGGCGACACTCCGAGCGAGCTGACGGTGGAGCCCGACGGCGATCAGCTCTGGGTCAGCGAGGTGTTCGGCAAGTCGGTCGAGGGATTCGCGATCAACCCGGCGACTGGGTCGCTGACCCAGAACGTCGACCCCGTGATCGTGGCGGGGCAGGCACGCGGGATCGCGATCAGCCCCGACGGCGCCTTCCTCTACGACTCGCTGCTCGCCGATCCCGGCGCGGTCGAGGGGTTCTCGATCGACGGCCTGGCCCTGCAGCCCCTCGAGGGCACGCCGTTCCCAACCGGCGGAGCCTTCCCCAACTTCTTCAGCGTCGGGGTGACGCCGACGCAGACACCGAAGGCGAAATTCAAGGCAACCGGCGGCAAGGCGAAGAAGCCGCTGCCGTTCGACGCCTCAAAGACGACGGTGGCCGGTGGCTTTCCGACGCGGTTCGACTGGGATTTCGGTGACGGCTCCACACTCGCGGACGGCGGCCCGGAGCCGAGCCATGCCTACGGCCGGGACGGCACCTACGAGGTCGAGCTCACCGTCACGAACGATTGCGCGCCCGATGCAGTGTTCACGGGCGACGTCGCCTCGGTCGGCAATGCCGTCTACTGCAACGGCCCGACGGCCGCCACGGTCACCCGCGAGGTGACGGTCGATTCCAAGGTCGAGGGCAAGGTCAGGGCCAAGCGGACCCAGAAGCAGAAACCCGGCAAGGTCGTCGTCAAGGCGAAGGTCAAAGCGGACGAGCGGCTGACCGCCGAGGTGAAGGGAAAGGTCAAGCAGGACGGCAGATCGTTCGCGCTGAAGCCGAAGTCGAAGGACGTAGGCGCCGGCAAGTCGAGGACCCTGAAGCTGAAGCCGGCCAAGAACAAGGCGAAAAAGCTCGCAGCAGCACTCGCGACGGGCGAGAAGGTCAAGGCGACTCTCCGGGCCAAGCTCGGCGATGAGCGCGGCAACACCTCCGGGAAGAAGCTCAAGGTGAAGCTGGTCGCGAAGGGCTGAGTCGCCCTCGCGAGATCCCGCCGGACGTAGGATGGGCCGATGACGGAGGACCTCACCCTCGGCGTCATCGGCACGTCGCGGAAGGAGAACGAGCGCCGGCTTCCGATCCATCCGGCCCAGATCGGCGATCTCTCCGAGGCTGTGCGGGAGCGCACCTGGTTCGAGGCCGGATACGCCGAGCGCTTCGCGGTACCCGACGGCGAGATCGCGCACCGCTGCGCCGGCGTCCGCCCGCGGGACGAGCTGATCGCCGAATGCGATGTGGTGCTGCTCCCGAAGCCGGTCGTCTCCGACCTGGAGCTGATGGCGCCCGGCCAGGTGCTCTGCGGGTGGATGCATTGCGTCCAGGACCCGGAGCTGACGCAGGCCGCGATCGACCGGCGGCTCACGCTGCTCGCCTGGGAGAGCATGAACCTCTGGTCCGCCGACGGCGCCTACCGCCTCCACGTCTTCCATCAGAACAACGAGCTGGCCGGTTACGCCTCGGTCGTGCATGCGATGCAGCTCGTCGGTGCAACCGGGGCCTATGGGCGCCCGCTCCGGGCGTCGGTGGTCGGCTTCGGTGCAACCGGGCGCGGAGCCGTGCTGGCGCTTCGCGCGATGGGCGTCAACGACGTCTCCGTCCTGACCCACCGCGACGCCACCGCGGTGGCCGATCCGATCCACTCGGCACGCTTCTTCACGTACGGGACCGGTGGTGGGTCGGCGCCCGAGCTCGACACCGACCACGAGACGATGGCTCTGTTCCTCGCCGAGCACGACATCGTCGTCAACTGCGTCTACCAGGACCCCGATGCACCGCTCACCTATGTCACCCGTGACGAGCTCGCCGACTTCCGCCCCGGAACGCTCTTCGTCGACGTCTCGGTGGATGCCGGGATGGGATTCGAGTGGTCGCGCCCGACGACCTTCGACGACCCGATCTTCGGGCTCGGCGACGGCCGCAGCTGCTACGCCGTCGACCACAGCCCGTCCCTGTTCTGGAACTCGGCCACCTGGGAGATCAGCAGGGCCCTGTCGCCCTACCTGACTGCGCTTCTGGCGGGTGAGGGGGCGCGGGAGGCGGAGGAGACGCTCCGCCGCGCGATCGAGATTCGCGAGGGCGTCGTCGAGAATCCGAAGATCCTCTCGTTCCAGGGGCGTGAGGAGGACTATCCACACCGGCCGCGGGCCGGGCAGAGCGCTGGGATCTCGGGGACGGAGGAGTAGTGTGGATCCAGCCCGTCGAGTCGCCCGCCCCCTCCGCCCGTCGAGCACTTCTTCCGACGGGGCCGAGAGGAGACGCGATGGGTGAGCGGACGATGCGGGACACGACGACGGTCGCGCGCCGGCGACCGCGGAGGCGAGCCGACCGGACCGAGCGAGGTCCGAAGCGATGAACATCTCGATCCCGGGGGTCGGACACGAGCTCGCCGTTGCGGTTCGCCGGGTCGATGCCCTGCGACATTCGATGCCTGTCCACGAACGCCCGGACATGAACGATCGGGCCTGGCTGCGTTTGGAGTCCGAGCTCGACCGCGCCTGCGCGTACGGCAGGAAAGGCGATGCGCTGGCATCGATCTACAGGTGGGAGCAGCGCGCTACGGCGATCCTGAACCGGAAATAGCGATTCCCTACACTCCGGCGCGTGCCGGCCACGTTGGCCGGCTTCTCAATGGCTTGTTTTTTCGATGGGTGGGTGCCGAGCGCATTGCTCCTCATAAGGACCGGCACCGAATCCCCAAGGAGGGAACCCATATGGCAACCGGAACCGTGAAGTGGTTCAACGACGACAAGGGCTACGGCTTCATCGAGGTCGAGGGCGGTGGCAAGGACGCGTTCGTCCATGTCAACGGCCTCGCGCCCGGGACGCGGATCGCCGAGGGCGACAAGGTCACCTTCGATCTCGAGGAGGGCCAGAAGGGCCCTCAGGCGGCGAACGTCACCGTCGCCTAGGCGGTTCCTCACCTGAGGCTTTCGAGGGCCGGGTCACGCGAGCGTGGCCCGGCCCTCGTCGTTCTGTGCCCGTGCCGACTCCCGCCGAGGGCCACTAGAGCGGCCCGTAGGCAACACGGATGGATCGGGTGAGGGCCGGCCGTACGGTGGAGACGATCCACCCGAAGGAGTTCGAGATGGCAGCCACGACCCGAAAGACCAAGCCCGCGAGTAAGAGCACCAAGCCCGTCGATCGCCTCGATGATGCGATCGGCGCCGCACAGGATGCGCTCAAAGATCTTCGCGGCGATCTCAGCCGCGGGCGCAAGGTGCTCGTCAAGGACGTCGACAAGACACTGAAGGACGCGCGCAGCAACCTGCGCCGGGTGCGGGGCACTCTCGTGGACGACCTCGACGAGGTCGGTCGCAAGCTGACCGGTAGGGCCAAGCCGAAGGCCGCCGCGAAGCCGAAGAAGCCGGCCGCCAAGCCCAAGCCGAAGGCCGCCGCGAAGCCGAAGGCCGCCGCGAAGCCGAAGGCCGCCGCGAAGCCGAAGCGGGCCAAGTAGGCGGATGGAAGTCGACATCACCGAGCGCGGCGAGGTTCCGGAGGGAGCCCGGACGCTGGCAGACGAGAAGATCGGCGGACTCGATCGCTACGTGAACACGCAGTTCCTGCGCGGTCACGTCGTCCTCCGGATGGAGGCGAATCCCCGGATCGAGCGCCCGGCCCGAGCCGAGGGGGAGGTCATCCTCGACGGCAAGATGGTCCGCGCGCAGGTCGCGAGCTACGACATGACGACCGCCATCGACCAGCTCGCCCAGCGGCTCGAGCGCCAGCTCAGGTCGTTCGTCGAGCGCAGGGTCGGGGAGCGCGACCGCGGATCGGCCCGGCGCCCCGGCGAATATCGGCACGGGGACGTGGGTGAGCAGCGCCCGGGGTTCTTCCGGCGGCCGCCCGAGGAGCGCGAGATGGTCCGGACGAAGAGCTTCGCGATCGGCGAGATGGACGCAGTCGAGGCGGCCGCCGAGATGGAGATGCTCGACCACGACTTCTTCCTGTTCCGCGACGTCGACGACGGCGTGGACGCGGTCGTCTACCGGCGCGACGACGGCAGGACCGGCGTGATCGGGCCGCTCGGCATGGGCTGGGACGGTGCCGACGAGAACGGGATCGTCCGCGAGGACAGTCGCGGCCCGGAGCCGCGCCGGCTCGCGGAAGTCGTCAACGAGATGAACGAGCTCGATCACCGGTTCCTCTACTACGTCGACGAGGAGTCCGGCCGCGCTCGGGTCATCTATCTCCGCTACGACGGCCACTACGGCCTGATCGAGCCCGGGGAATGATCTCCGCCCCGGCGCGGCGGGTCCGCCGGCGTCAGCCCTCCCGGTCCACGACGCGGGGTGCGTGAGAGCTGGAGTAGACGTCCTTGCGGGCGATCAGGCCGCCCCGAAGCGGGAAGATGTCGACGCCGTCCCACTCGATCTCGCGACCCTCGGCATCGCTGGCGGTCGCGGTCCACTCGCAGATCGCGAAGTCGTCGCCGAAGTAGCTGCCCCGTCCCCGGAGGCGGAGATCGGGCTGCTCGGCGAAGGTCGACTCGAGAAGCGGGCGCACCTCCGCTCCCTCGACCCGGACGTCACGGGTGTGGTTGTGGAAGACCATGTCGGGCGTGTGCATCGACATGATCGTGTCGACGTCATGGTCGTTCCAAGCCCGGTTGTAACGCTCGATCAGGGCAGCTGGGTCCATGTTCCCTCGCGGGTCGACGCGGCCAATCCGGAGGCGCCCGCCCATTGTAGGAGGGGGCGGCGATCGACTGCGGAGAACCCGGTCCGGATGGCAGCCGGCAGGCATCGCCGACGGCCGACCGGACTTTCGTGCAAGATGTAGCGATGCGTCGTCTCGTCCCCGCGATGCTCGTGGCGGTCCTCGCCGTGCTCGTTCTCGCGGCGCCCGCGGGCGCCAAGCTTCCGGTCCTGAAGCCGTCGAGCTATCCGGGCATGACCACGTTCAACTGCCGGACCGACGCGATCACGCTGCAGCCCGGCCAGAACCTGAACCGCTACGAGCTGACCAAGGCGTGCCCGCACGCCGAGGCGGTGAGCGGCCCGCTGGACGAGAGCGTCTTCGCCGCCGGCTCGGATGCCCAGGGCTTTCTGACCCGCTTCAAGCCGAGCATGGTGGAGATCAAGCCCAGCGGCAAGCTCGTCACGCCGGCCGTGTGGGACCTCCATCTGCACCACGTGGTCTGGCTCCCGCCCAGCGGCGGCGTGCTCGCGGCGGGGGAGGAGAAGACGATCGCGATGCTGCCCCAGGGGTACGGGATCGGGATGGACGCGACCGCCAATTGGGGCCTGGTCCACATGCTGCACAACCTCACCGCCCAGCCGGGCCGTCAGGTCTATCTGACCTGGCAGATCGACTGGGTCCCGCAGACCGAGCCGGAGCGCACGGACATCTCGCGGATCCGCGGTGAGTTCATGGACGTCGCCAACGGTGGCGCCTATCCGGTGTTCGACGCCGAGCGCGACTTCGACGCCGACGGCGACGGCAAGTTCGTCTTCCCCGACGACGTCTCGACCAACCCCGCCGATCCGAGCAACGAGGAGCTCGGGAAGATCAGCCCGAACCGCTCCTGGACGGTCCCGTCCTCATACACCGACGGCGTCACCCTGCTCACGGCCGGAGGCCACCTGCACCCGGGCGGGCTCCACGTCGACCTGCAGGTGGCGCGCGACGGTCCCGACCCGGGATCCACCGACGGCGACGACCCGGCCGAGGTCAAGCGCCTGTTCCGCTCCGACGCGCACTACTACGAGCCGGCCGGCGCGGTGAGCTGGGACGTGGCGATGACCGTCGCGCCGCGCGACTGGAGGATCCACCTCGAGCCGGGCGACACCGTTTCGATCAACGCCACCTACAACGTGCGCAGGGCCTCGTGGTACGAGTCGATGGGGATCCTCTCGCTCGGCTGGACCCCCAACGCCGACCCGAACGCGCGGGACCCGTTCGAGGATGCGGCGGCGGTCCGGGCGATGTACGACGAGGGCGGGGCGCTCACCCATCGGCGGCTGCCGGAGAACGTCGACACCCATGCGCGCGAGGCCCTGAAGCTCCCCGACCCCAGGAAGCTGATCGCCGGCGGCAGGGCGCCCGCCGCCGGGGTCGGGGTGAACAGCTTCTTCGCGGCTCCCGGCGGCTTCTCGGCCGTGCGCGGGTTCCCCACCGACGTCATGCGCCCACCGGTGATCCGGCCGGGAGGGACGTTGACCTTCACCAACCGGGACGCCCTCTTCGGCCAGCCGCAGGACCAGCAGGTGTGGCACACGATCACCGCGTGCCGCGCTCCCTGCAACAAGGGCTCGGGAATCGGCTATCCACTGGCGAACGGCCCGGTCGATTTCGACTCCGGGCAGCTCGGCTTCGGCACGGGGCTGAACAGCAACGTCACGACCGGTGCGGACAGCTACACCACCCCGCCACTGGGCAACCTGCGCGGGGCCCGGAGGGGCGGGAAGATCAAGCGGGGGACGACCTACACCTACTTCTGCCGCCTGCATCCGTTCATGCGGGGCTCCTTCAGGGTCCGCTCGCCGCTCGACCGGGGCTGAGGGCCGGGCGAAGGCAGCGGCGCTAAGCCGACGCGGCCGCCTGCAGCCTCGCGAGCACGTCGCCGGCCGGGCCGGTCGCATCGATCTCGAGGATCTCCTCGTCGATCGCCGGCGGATCGAAGGCCTCGAGCTGGCTGACGAGCAGCCTCGGGTCGAAGAAGTGCCCCGCCCTGCTCTCGAGCCGCCGGCGCAGCTCGGCGGCGGGAACGCGGAGGAGGATCAAGCGCAGATCGCCGAGTGCACGCATCCGGTCCCGGTGGGGACGGCGCAGGGCGCTGCAGACTGCATCTGCGTCACCGAAGCGGGCGTGTGGAGGGCGTCGGCGTCGAGGAACGGCTATCCCAGCCGCGCCGCGAGGGCCTGTCCGAGGGTCGTCTTGCCGCTCCCGGCGACCCCGATCAGTGCGACGCGCATGCTGCGGCTCGGGGGCGGACGCTGAGCATCTGCGCCGGATCGTAATCGCGTCCAGCCCTCTCGCCCGACGGCGGCACGCCCGGGAACCCGCCATGGGCGCGGCCGTCCTTTGTAATACTCGGGCCGTCCAGGAGAGAGCGCGGCCGGGGAGCCGCGGGAGAGAGGGAGTTTCAGCAGTGAGCCGTGTCAGGTCGTTCCTGTTCGTACTGGTCCTCGCCGTTGCCGCGGCGATCGTCCCCGCATCGGCGTCCGCGGGCGTCAAGAGCGGCGACGACATCACCCGCTACATCCTGCCTCCCGGCAACTACGGCGGGCTGCCGTTCACCGAGAACTCGACCGACCAGCTGCCGCTCTACAGCGGCCTGACCCCGCTGCGCGACGACATCTCGCGGTCGGACATCGCCGATCACTTCCTCCCCGAGGACTTCGCTCCGATCGGTGACGCGCACGAGGAGGAGACCGGTCGGCCGGGCCTGAAGCTGATCTACGACGCCTACGGGATCCCGCACGTCTACGGGAAGACCCGCGAGGACGTGGCGTTCGGCGCGGGCTGGACGACTGCGCGCGACCGCGGGCTGCTGCTGACGCTGGGCCGCGGGCCCGCGCGCGCGGCGGTCGCCGACGTCCCCAACCTCGACGCCTTCTCGCTGGTCACTAGCGGGCAGTCCTTCGTCCCGAGCGCGGAGTCGGAGGCGCTGGTCTCGCAGCAGCGTCGCCTGCTGGTCAAGACCTACGGCAGGGAGGGCCGGCAGATCATCAGCGATGCCCGCGCCTACGCCGACGGCATCAACGCCTACTGGGAGGCCAACGACATCGATCAGCCTCCCGCGAACGTGAACGACGTCATCGCGGTGACCGCCTTCATCGGCTCGATCTTCGGTGCCGGAGGCGGCGGCGAGGCGGCCAACTCGGACCTGCTCGCCAAGCTCGAGGACGAGCTCGGCGCCCGCAAGGGCTACGCGGCCTGGGACGACGTGATGCTCGCCGAGGACCCGGAGGCGCCGACGACGATCAAGCGCCGGTTCGACTACGGGCCGCTCACGGGCGGAAGGGTCAAGGGCTCGATCGTCGTCGATCCGGGCTCGATCTCGAGCGTCGACCCCACCGTCAGCGACGCCGAGGCGGCGGCCGCTCCGGTCCGGCGACAGGCCTCGAACTTCCTCGTCGCCTCGGGTCAGCGGTCCGCGACCGGCAACGCGCTCGCGGTGATGGGACCGCAGCTCGGCTACTACTACCCCGAGATCGTCCAGCAGATCGACCTCCACGGCCCCGGGATCAAGGCGCAGGGCGCGGCGGTGCCGGGCCTGGCGATGTACATCCTCATCGGGCGGACGCAGAACTACGCCTGGAGCCTGACCTCGGCCGGCCACGACGTTCGCGACGTCTTCGCCGAGCGCCTGTGCGAGCCCGACGGCTCCGAGCCGACGCGCGACTCCACGCACTACCTGTTCCGTGGCAGGTGTCGTGCCTTCACGCCCTTCGACGCGGGTGAGCTGAACGGCGATCCGGTCACCTACGACACCACCGTCCACGGACCGGTGTTCGCCACGGCCACCGTCAAGGGCGAGCCCTACGCGCTCGCGCGCCAGCGCTCGACCTTCGGGCGCGACGGGCTCAACCTCGCGGCGCTGAAGGGGATGACCGAGGGCGACGCGAGCACGCCGAAGCGGTTCTGGAAGACCGCGAACCGGTTCGGGTTCACGTTCAACTGGGCGTACACGTCCCGCAACAAGACCGCGTACTTCACCTCGGGCCTGCTGCCCGACCGTGCCAAGCACCTCGACCGCCGGCTGCCGACGCTCGGGACCGGCCGGTACGAGTGGAAGGGCTACCTGCGGCGCAACCAGCACCCGCACGCGGTCGGCGGCCCGAAGGGCCTGCTGCTGAACTGGAACAACCAGTCGGCGCCGGGATTCATGCACGGTGACGACGAGCCGTACGGCTCCGTCCACCGCGTCGAGCTGTTCGACCAGTGGCCGCGGCGGGCGAGGATCACCGACAACGTCGGGATCATGAACCGGGCGGCGACCGAGGACGTCCGCTCCCCGGTCTGGCCGGTCGTGAGCAGGGTGCTGCACACGGGCCCGGCCCCGAACGCCCGCGATCAGGCGGTGGTCGACCTGCTCGACGACTGGGTCTCCCGGGACGCTCCCCGTCTCGACGCCGACCTCGACACGCTCTACGACGAGGCCGGGCCGACGATCATGGATCGGACGTGGCGAGGCATCGCCGAGGCGGTCATGGAGCAGCGGTTCGGCGATCTGACCGACGACCTCAACGACGTCCGCGGGCTGAACGGTCTCTCGGGCGAGTCCTACGTCGACAAGGACCTGAGGTCCCTGCTCGGCCGCAAGGTCAAGGGCAAGTTCAACCTGAGCTACTGCGGCGAGGGCGATCTCGCCGCTTGCCGGGACGCGCTCTGGGCGGCGATCGACGACAGGGCCGACTCGCTCGAGAGCGACTTCGGCACGGCCGATCCGTCGGCTTGGACCGGGACCGCGAGCACCACCGGCTTCGCGCCGGGACTGCTCCCGACGCGGTTCCCTAGCACCAACCGGCCGACGTTCCAGCAGGTCCTCGAGTTCGCTCACCGCTGAGCTGCGGCCGGCTCCTACGTGAGGCTCCGCGGGTTCAGCCCGCGGGGTGCTCGCTCGCCCAGGCTTTGATCGCTCCCGAGCCGCTGACGACCTCGCCGTCGTCGGCGACGAGGACCGGGACGTTCTCCTGGCCGGAGATCCTCCGGATCTCGTCGCGCTTGCCGCGGCGGGTCCACGGCAGCAGCCGGTAGCCCTCGACGACCTCGATCTCGAAGTCCCAGCCGGCCTCCCGGAGAGCGTCCGCCGCCCGTCCACACGGATGCCCCAGCTTGCCGGCGTGGTCTTGCTGTCCGCAGGTGTAGAGCTTCACCTTCCTGATCCTACGCGGCTTCAGCTCTGCTTGATCACCGCGTACATGAGCCGCTCGGCGACATCGACGACAACGGTCGCGATCTGAGAGGAACGGCGGTAGAGCTCGCGGAGCGCGATCCGCTTGCCGCGGTCCTCGACCTCCAGCAGCGCCGCCATCCGCCGGTAGTAGGCCGCCTGGAGGTCGCGCTCGGACTGAATCGCCGCCTCGGCGCGTGCGGTCGTCGTCTCACCGTCGTCGCCGAGCGTCGCCACGGCCCCGTCGAGGCGCCGGGCGCCGCCGGCGAGGATCCGGGCCATCTCGGCGAGCCCGTCGTCGGGCCGGCAATCGAGGACCTCGGCCTCGGCCACGAGGTCGCAGGTGAGGTCGAGGATCCAGTCGATCGAGCGGGAGAGGGCGAACACGTCCTCGGGCTCGAGCGGCAGGACGAATGCGGCCCGCAGCTCTTCGAGGAGCTCCCGCTTCGCGGCATCGCCCCGAGCCTCGGCGTCGGTCACGCGCTGCGCGGCGGACCGGCTGCCGCCCGCCCACTCGACGTAAGCGTCGAGTCCCTCGATCGTGATCGCCAGCTGCGCGCGGAGCAGCCCGACCACGTCCGGCTGCTCGGGGAGGAACCAGTGCGCGGCCGTCACGAGATCGCCGTCCAGATCGCGTAGGCGGCCATCGCGAGAACGGCCGAGGCCGGGATCGTGATCAGCCATGCCAGTCCCATCTGCCGGACGATCATCCACCGAACGTGATGCAGGCGTCGCCTGCCCGCCCCGATGCCGACGATCGACGAGGCGACGACCTGGGTCGTCGTCGTCGGTCCGCCGACGAGCGACGCGCCGAAGATGACGACGGAGGACGCGGTCTGGCTCGCGAGCCCCTCGACCGGTGCAATCCGGTAGATCCGCCGGCCGACGGTCCGGATGATCCGCCAGCCTCCCAGGGTCGTTCCGAGCGTCAGCGCCAGCGAGCACGCGATGACCGCCCAGGTCGGCGCCGCCTGCGAGGAGATCCGGCCGTCGGCCAGCAGCAGGGCCGCGACGATGCCGACGGACTTCTGCGCGTCGTTGGCGCCGTGGCTGAACGCGAGCGCGGCGGACATCACCCACTCGCCACCGATGACGGGCCCCCGCCAGCGCCTCGTGGCACGGCGGAAGCCGCGGCGGATCGCACGGATCGCGATCAGCCCTCCGACGGCGCCGAGAAGCGGCGAGATCGCGAGGGCGATCAGCGTCCCGATCACGCCGACCGGGTGGATCCCGTCCATCCCGCCCCAGTCGATCGCGCCGGCCCCGCCGGCGACCAGTGCCGATCCGACCAGGCCCCCGACCAGAGCATGTCCGGAGCTCGACGGGATCCCGAGCCTCCAGGTGATCAGGTTCCAGGCGACGGCGGCGGCGAGGCCGGATCCGATCACGGCGGCGGCCTCGGCGGGGCCGACGGTCACGATCCCGCCGATGGTGTCCGCGACCGCGGCGCCGACGAAGAGCGGCCCGAGCAGGTTGAAGACTCCGGCGAGCACGATCGCCTGCAGTGGCCGGGCGGCCCTGGTCGCCACCAGCGTCGCGATCGCGTTGGAGGCGTCGTGCAGCCCGTTCGTGACTGCGAATCCGAGCGCGAGGAGGATCGCCAGCACGAAGCCGAATTCCATGCGCTGACACTATGCCCCGGCGGTCTGCGGATGCCGGGGTGCGGGGAGGGGCAACGAGCCTCGCGGGTTGCGCTAGGCTGCCGGGGCTGTAGTGATTAGGTATGCCTAAGTAGGTTCGCCTAACTGCCTGACAAACCCGGAGGCCCGTTGCTCCCAACTTTCGTGATCGGACTGCGCGAAGGCGTCGAAGCGGCGCTGATCGTCGGCATCATCGCGGCCTTCATCAGCAAGGAGGGGGAGCGCTCGCAGCTCCGTCACGTCTGGGCGGGCGTCGGGATCGCCGCCGCGATCTGCCTCGGCCTCGGCATCGGCCTCGACCTCCTGAACCAGGAGCTGCCGCAGCGCCAGCAGGAGATGCTCGAGACGGTCATCGGCCTCGCCGCGGTCGGGATCGTCACCTTCATGATCTTCTGGATGCGCAGGCATGCGCGGATGATCAAGTCCGAGCTGCACGAGAGCGCGGCCGCTGCGCTGACGTCGGGATCGGCATGGGCTCTGATCGGGATGGCGTTCTTCGCCGTGCTCCGCGAGGGCGTCGAGACGGCCGTGTTCCTGCTGGCCGTCTTCCAGGGCGCCACCGATCCGACGGCCGCCGGGATCGGAGCGTTGCTGGGGATCGCGGTGGCGGTCGTCATCGGCTACGGCATCTATCGCGGCGGCGTCCGCCTCAACCTCGCGCGCTTCTTCAAGCTCACCTCGGTCGTGCTCGTCTTCGTCGCGGCCGGTCTGCTGGCCAGCGCCGCCCACACCGCGTGGGAGGCGGGCTGGATCACGAGCTTCCAGGCACAGGCGGTCGATCTCTCGTGGCTGATCGTGCCCGGGACCTGGACGTCGTCGCTGATCACCGGCATGCTCGGCCTGCAGTCGGTGATGACGCAGGCGGAGGTCTTCGCCTACCTCGCCTACCTGGTGCCGATGCTCGCCTACGTGCTCTGGCCCGACGCCTGGCGGTTCAGCGCCGTCCGCAGCCGCGCCGCCGCGCGAGGCGGCCAGGGCGCGCCCGGCGCCGTCGACGCCTGAGCGCATCACCGATCCAGCCGAGCGGGAACGAATGAACGAACACCGGATCACACCTCATCTGCGCCTTCTGCTCGCGACGGCCGGCGTTGCAGGCCTGGCGCTCGGGGCCACCGCCTGCGGGTCGTCGTCGGACTCGACCGAAGGAGATTCCCAGCGACTCGCGGTGACGATCACCGACGACGGCTGCGACCCCGCCGATCTCGAGGCGACCGCGGGTCCCGCCACCTTCGAGGTCAGCAACGAGGACAGCTCGGTCAACAACGAGTTCGAGGTGCTCGACGGTTCGCTGATCCTCGGCGAGCGGGAGAACGTCACGGCGGGGCTCAGCGGCGAGGTCTCGATCACCCTCGAGCCCGGTACCTACGACCTCGTCTGCGGAAACCCCGGCAACCGCGAGCCGACCGGCACGCTGACCGTCACCGGCGAGAAGCAGGCGAGCGCCTCCGATCCGCAGCTGCAGAAGGCGGCCGACCGGTACGCGACGTACGTCGACGAGCAGGCCGACGAGCTCGTCAAGCGGACGGCCGCGTTCGTCGCCGCGGTCCAGGCGGGAGACCCCGGTGCCAAGGAGCTCTACGAGTACGCGCGAGTGCCCTACGAGCGGATCGAGCCCGTGGCCGAGTCGTTCGGCGACCTCGATCCGGCGATCGACGCTCGGATCAACGACATCGCGAAGGGCGACGAGTGGACCGGTTTCCATCCTCTCGAGAAGGCTCTGTGGGTCAACGGTGAAGTCACCGAGAAGGACGAAGAGACGGCGAGGCAGCTCCTCGCCGACGTCAAGAAGCTGAAGGGGCTGGCCGCCGAGAACACCTACGACCCGTTCCAGCTCGCCAACGGGGCGGTCGAGCTCCTGAACGAGGTCTCGCAGTCGAAGATCACCGGTGAAGAGGAGCGTTACTCCCACACCGACCTGACCGACTTCAAGGCGAACATCGACGGTGCCTACGAGGCGTTCGCCCTGCTCGAGCCGGCTCTGAGGCAGCGCAACCCGGAGCTCGCGACCGAGATCGAGGAGCGGTTCGGGGACATGTACGTCGCGCTGAGGCCCTATCGGATCAGCCACGACGTCTACGAGAACTACTCGGAGGTCAGCGAGCAGAAGCGGCAGGAGCTGAGCCAGGCGGTCGACGCTCTCGCCCTGCCGCTGGCGGAGATGGGCGGGCAGATCGCCGGCCGATGACCGACGACGCCGCCAAGCCGCGCGCAGGGCTCACCCGTCGCGGGCTGATCGGAGCCGGCGCGGCGGGGGGCATCGCGCTGGCGGCCG
Source organism: Solirubrobacterales bacterium (assembly GCA_020438445.1). Taxonomy (GTDB): domain Bacteria; phylum Actinomycetota; class Thermoleophilia; order Solirubrobacterales; family 70-9; genus RHKX01. Next base: position 5,338 of record JAGQUO010000044.1, on the reverse strand, counting down.
GCGGGGGCTTCGCGCTCGGCCGGGCGGAGGCCTCCGGCGACCCGACCGGTGAGGTCGTCGCCTTCCATGGCGAGCACCAGGCCGGGATCACGACCCCAGCCCAGGACCGCCTCCACTTCGCCTCCTTCGACCTGACCACCGACAGCGTGGCCGATCTCCGCACGTTGCTGAAGGAGTGGACGGCGGCATCGGCCCGGATGACGAAGGGGGAGCCCGCCGGGACCGAGAACGGCGATCCCTACCTGCCGCCTGACGACACCGGCGAGGCGGTCGGCCTCGGCCCGGCCGACCTGACGATCACGATCGGGTTCGGGCCGTCGCTGTTCGATGGCCGGTTCGGGCTCGCCTCGCAGCGTCCCGACCGTCTGCGGCCGATCCCGCGGCTGCCGGCCGACGAGCTCGACCCGAAGATCAGCGACGGCGACGTCTGCGTCCAGGCGTGCGCGAACGATCCCCAGGTCGCGTTCCACGCCGTCCGCAACCTCGCGAAGATCGCTCAGGGCGTCGCGGTCATGCGCTGGTGTCAGCTTGGCTTCGGGCGCACCTCCCGGACCGGGGCGAGCCAGGAGACCCCGCGGAACCTGATGGGGTTCAAGGACGGGACGAACAACATCCTCAACGACGACGGCGGGGCACTCGAGCAGTTCGTCTGGGTCGGCGACGAGGGGCCGGAATGGATGCGCGGCGGCAGCTACCTGGTCAGCCGCCGGATCCGGATGCTGATCGAGCCGTGGGACCGCACGTTCCTGCAGGAGCAGGAGCAGACGTTCGGCCGGATGAAGGAGAGCGGCGCGCCGATCGGCGGCAGCGAGGAGAAGGACGAGGTCGACCTCGGCGCGATCGGACCGGACGGCAATCCGCTGATCCCGGCCGACGCCCACATCAGGCTCGCTTCGCCCGAGCTCAACGGCGGGGAGCGGATCCTGCGTCGCGGCTACTCCTTCACCGACGGCTTCGACGTGACCCGCGGACAGCTCGACGCCGGCCTCTTCTTCATCTGCTTCCAGCGGGACCCGCACAAGCAGTTCGTGCGGATCCAGGAGAAGCTCGGCGCCGACGACCGCCTCAACGAGTACATCCTGCACACGGGAAGCGCCCTGTTCGCCGTGCCCGGCGGCGTCTCCGAGGGCGGGTACGTCGGCCAGGGCCTGGTCTAGGCGAAAGCGGCTGCCTATGATCGCGGCATGGCCGCGAGCTCCCGCGCTGCAATCGTCACCGGGGGCGGTACCGGCGTCGGCCTCGCGATCGCCAGGGCACTGGCGGCCGACGGATTCGCCCTCGGCCTGGTGGGGCGGCGCGTCGAACCCCTCGAAGCGGCCTCCGCCGCGATCGAGGCGGACGGTGGGGTCGCGATCGCGGCGCCCGCAGACGTCGGCGACCCGGAGGCGTCGGGTCGCTCGGTGGCGGAGCTGAGCGAATCCCTCGGCGGGGTCGACCTGCTGGTCAACAACGCCGGGATCGGCGACGGGGCCCCCGTCGGCGAGGAGACGCCGGCCGGCTGGGATCGCGTGCTGCGCGCGAACCTGACCGGCGCCTTCCTGATGAGCCGGGCGGCGCTGCCCTCGCTGATCGATCGCGGCGGCTCGATCGTCAACGTCTCGTCGGTGAACGGGACGCTCGCCGGGCCGGGCTGGGCGGCGTACTCGACGGCCAAGGCCGGCCTGATCATGCTGACGAAGTCGCTGGCCGCGGACTACGGGCCGAGCGGCGTCCGGGCCAACTGCGTCTGCCCCGGCTGGGTCCGGACGCCGATGGGGGACGCCGACATGGACGAGGTCGCGCGCCTGCGCGACATCGATCGCGAGGCCGCGTACGCGCTCACGCACCGTGACAACCCGCTGCGCCGGCCCGCGGAGCCGGCCGAGGTCGCCTCCGTCGTCGCCTTCCTGGCCGGCGTGGGTGCGTCCTACGTCAACGGCGCGATCATCCCGGTGGACGGCGGCACGACCGTCGTGGACCCGACGGCGGCGTCGCAATTCCGGGACGCGGATTGAGCTGCCGTTGGCGGCGCGCACGCTTCACCTGCTGCGGCACGCGAAGTCGAGCTGGGACGACCCCGGCCTCGCCGACAGCGAGCGGCCGCTGAATGCTCGCGGCCGCCGGGCGGCGGCAACGATCGCCGGTTACGTACGTGAGCGGGCTGTCGTCCCCGAGCTCGTCCTCTGCTCGCCGGCGGTCCGCACCCGGCAGACGCTCGAGCTGGTGGCGCCGGGATTTCCCGCGGACGCGCCGCCGCGGGTCGAGTTCGAGCCCGGCATCTACGAGGCGACCGCGGCGGAGCTGCTGGCCCTTCTGCGGGGGATCGACCCCGCCGTCGTCTCGGCGATGATGATCGGGCACCAGCCCGCGCTCCAGGAGCTGGCCTGCGCGTTGACGGGCTCGCTCGCGGACCGCAGCCGCCTCGCCGGCAAGTTCCCGACCGCCGCGCTCGCGACCTTCTCGATCGAACCTCCGTGGGCGGAGCTCGATCGCGGCGCCGCCACCTTGCGCGACTACGTGAAGCCGAAGGAGCTCGCCCGGCGACGATGAGCGACCCGGGCGGACGCTGATAGCTTTCGGCCGTCCGCGGGGAGCGGGCATCCGGGGGTTGGAGAGAACATCGAGACCCGGAGGCCCGAATTGAGTCAGCACGTCGCCCGCATCCGCAGGACCCTCGGTTTCCTGATCGCGCCGGCGCTGGCTGCCATCGCCTTCGCGCTACCCGCATCGGCGCCTGCGGCGGGAGCCGACACCGTCCACATCCGCGGAGTCGCCTACGCGTTCTTCGGCATCGACGACCACATGCCGGGTGCGATCGTCCGGATCGAGGAGTACCCGGGCCTCTCGGCTCCTGTCCAGCCCGACGGCAGCTACGACATCGAGGTGCCCGACGACGCCAACGTGACGCCCTACATCGATCCGCCGCCCGGCTACCGGACCACCTACTTGCAGACGTTCCACACGTCGGGCGAGGACCTCGAGGCCGTCCACTTCCAGGTCACCCCCGACCTCTACTACCTGGCGTTCGCCGGATTGCTGAGCGTCCCGCTCGACGACCACCAGACGCTCGAGGAGTGCGCGATCGTCTCGACCTTCTCGATCCACGAGGCGCGGGACGCGACGGAGTTCGATCCCGGCTTCAAGGACGTCTATCCACACGGGCTCCCGGGCTCGACGGCGACGATCGATCCGTCGACGGGCAACACCCGGGGTCCGATCTACTTCAATTCCTCGGTCGTTCCCGACGTCGACCAGACCTCCTCGTCGGTCGACGGCGGCGTCCTCTGGGTCGAAGTGCCGCCGGGCTGGTACCGGCTGACGCCGTCGAACCCCGACTCGGAGGTCGCCCCGTTCCTCGCCCATTGCGAGAACGGCCGGCTCGTCAACGCGAGCCCGCCGTGGGGCTTCTACGAGCTCAAGCCCGGCGAGGAGCCGGACCCGGCGGTCCTCGCCGACCCGCCCGATCGGCGGGTCGCGGGCAGGGTGAGAGGCGACGCGCGGGTGCGCAGGCAAGGCGATCGGCGCGTCGTTCGCGTGCGGTTCCGCACCGACGAGCCCACCGATGCGCGGCTCCGGGTCTTCCGCGGCGACGAGCGGCTCGGCGCATCCCCCGATGTCAGCCTGCGCCCGGGCAAGCATCGGCTGCAGGTGCGGATTCGCCGGGCGGTGAGGTCCGGCCCGGCCACCGCGCGGCTGCGGCTCCGGGACGAGGCGGGCAACCGGCACGCGATTCTGCGCGAAGTCAGGATCCCGCGCTGAGCCGGGCCGACGGCGTCGCTCAGGCGTTGGGCCGGACGTAGACCAGCCAGTAGACGATCCCGACCATCAACGACCCGCCGACGATGTTCCCGATCGTGACCGGGATCAGGTTGTCGACGATGACGTTGGAGAGGGTCAGCCCGGTGAAATCCGACGCCGAGAGGCCGCTCGTGGCCCAGAAGGAGTCGGAGCCCCACTGCTTGATCGCCAGCCCGATCGGGAGGAAGTACATGTTGGCGACGCTGTGCTCGAAGCCGGCGGCCACGAAGGCGGTGATCGGGAACAGGATCGCGAGAATCTTGTCCGTGACCGACCGGGCTGCATAGGTCATCCAGATCGCCAGGCAGACGAGCGCGTTGCACATGATCCCCAGCACCAGCGCCTGACCGAACCCGAGCGAGGCCTTCGCGTCGGCGATCGCCAGCGCGCTCGCCCCGATCCCGCCGTCGCCGAACTCGTACTGGCCGCTCAGGAACATCAGCGCGACCGTCGCCAGCGCTCCGGCCAGGTTCCCGAGGTAGACGATGGTCCAGTTCCGCAGCAGCCGCGAGGTGCTGACCTTCCGCTCGGCCCAGGCGATCGAGATCAGGTTGTTGCCGGTGAAGAGCTCGGCCCCGGCGACCACCACGAGGATCAGGCCCAGGCAGAAGACGAGCCCGGCGAGCACGCGGACGATTCCGAACGGGATCACCTCGGCGGTGCCGGCGACGACGGTGGTCGAGAAGATCGCCCCGAGCGCGATGAAGGCTCCGGCGAGAACCGAGAGGGCGAACATCGTGAGGGCCGGCATTCCGGCTTTCGCGGACCCGACGTCGGTCGCCTTGGCGGCGATCTGCGGCGGCATCAGGGCGTCGAAGGACGGCGGCGCCTGGGTCTGGTCGCTCAACGGGTGCTCCTCACTCGAACTGCTGTGACCTTGTACTCGGGACAGTTGGTCGCCTCGTCGGTGTGCTGGGAGGTGAGCAGGTTGGCCGCGGCCTCCGGGAAGTGGAACGCCATGAACGCCTGCCCCGGGGCGACGCGGGTGGTGACGTCGGCCGTCACCTCGATCTCGCCGCGGCGGGAGGCGACCGTGACCCGGTCGCCACCGGTCACGCCCAGCCCACGAGCGTCCTCCGGGTTCAGCTCCAGCAGCTCCGCCGGGACCAGCTCGAGGTTCCCGGTGCGCCTCGTCATCGTCCCCGCGTTGTAGTGCTCGAGGCGCCTGCCGGTGACGAGCAGGAGTGGATAGTCGGGGTCGGGCTCCTCGCCGGAAGGGCGATAGGGGATCGCCGCGAGCTGGGCCTTGCCGCTCGCGGTCGCGAACCGCTCCTCGTAGAGCCGTCGCTCGCCGGGGTCGTCCGCGCTCCGGCAGGGCCACGCGATCGGCCCTTCGGCGTCGAGGCGCCGATGGGAGATGCCGGCGAACGTGGGCGTCAGCGACGCCATCTCGTCGAAGGCCTCCGCGGGCGTCGGGCACCCGAGGTCGGCGCCGAGCGCGCCCGCGACCGAGTTGATGATCGCGAAGTCCGGACGCGCCTCACCCGGCGGCGGAAGCGCCGGGCGCACCCGCTGAACGCGGCGGTCGAAGTTGGTGAAGGTGCCGTCCTTCTCGAGGAAG
>JAGQUO010000043.1 GCA_020438445.1 Solirubrobacterales bacterium | reverse complement strand
TTGTCGGGCCAGCTGTTGAGCGGCGCGAACCGCTGCTGTCCGGCACCGGCTCCGCCGCGGCCGTCGTTGATCCGGTAGGTGCCGGCGCTGTGCCAGGCCATGCGGATGATCAGCGGGCCGTAGTTGCCGTAGTCCGCCGGCCACCAGTCCTGCGAGGTCGTCAGCACCTCGCCGATGTCCTGCTTGACAGCCGCGAGGTCGAGGCTCTCGAACTCCTTCGCGTAGTCGAAGTCCTCCCCCAGCGGATTCGCCTCGGCGGGGTTCTTGGCGAGGATCTTCAGGTTGAGGCGGTTCGGCCACCAGCCCGCATTGCTGCTCACGGTCTCGGTGGGGTAGGGGGCGCGCTCGGGGTCGAACGGGCAGCCGCCGTCCTCCTCCTGGTTCATCTCGCCGACTACGGCATCAGGGGTATCGGACATCGGGGGATCCTTTCGGGGTCAGGTACTCGGTTCAGGGGCGCTCGGGAGCGAGCAGCCGGGGCAGATGCCCCGGTAGACGACCTCGGCCTCGTCGATGTCGAAGCCATGGTCGTCCGACGGTTCAAGGCAGGGCGCGTCGCCGACCGCGCAGTCGACGTCGGCGATCGAGCCGCAGACGCGGCAGACCACGTGGTGGTGGTTGTCACCGACCCGCGACTCGTAGCGGGCGACCGAGCCGGGCGGCTGGATGTGGCGGACGAGCCCGGCGTCGGTGAACGCGCGCAACACGTCGTAGACGGCCTGGTGGGAGACCTCACCGAGGTCGTCGCGCACGTAGCCGATGATCGAGTTCGTGTCGGCGTGCGGATGCGCGTAGACGGCGTCGAGCACGGCCAGCCGCGGCCTGGTCACGCGCAGGTCGGCGTCGCGCAGCAGCTCTTCGAGTTCCTCGGTCGTCGGCACCGAACGGGAGCCTACCCGTTATCTGGAATCGATCAAGTTCTCGTCCGGGCGGTCCCCGGAGCCCCTGGGCCCTGCGCCGCCGGAGGCAGCTCCATGGTCTCGCGGAGATCCCTGAGCACGGTGTCCGGGACCTTGATCACGCCTCGCGTCGGGCGGTCGAGATCGGCCGTGACGAACAGCAGGAACGCGACCAGCACCGCCGCCACGAGCACTCCGAAATGGCCCCGGCCGAGCAGCGAGAGGTAGGCGGCGAGAGCCGCGAGCGCGACGCAGGCCCCGATGACCTCGAGCCAGAGGACCGCATCCGGGACGCGGTTGTTGAGCCCGGCGACGCGACTCGCCTGCGCGTCGATCATCCGGTTGAGCGAGTCGACGTACAGCCGCGGTGCGCTGGCCACCGGCTCGCCGTCGAGCGCCTGCCCCGCCAGTCGCCAGAGCTCCCGCTGGATCCGGTCCTCGTCCTCGGCCGCCGCCTCCTCCTCGGCGCCGCCGGGCACGTTGTCGCTGAGCCGCACGGCGCTCTCGGTGTAGTCGCGCAGGAGCTGGAGCGAGTCGCTGCGCATCGGCTCCGCCAGGGTCTGGGCCCGGAGGTAGGTCGTGCCGATCGCGTTCGCCTCATCGACGATCAGCGCACGCCGATCCTCATAGCGCGAGAGGGCCAGCGACAGGCCGAACGCGAGGATCAGGCCGACGACGCCGAGCATCGCCGCCTGGATGACCCCGAACGACTCGCTCAGCGATTCGGAGAGATGTCGGACCCGCCTCCCGAGCAGGGCTCCCAGGAGAGTCGCCGCCACGGTGAGGCCGACCATGACGATCGCGAGCACGCCTGTCGGAAGATCGAAGAAGATCGCGGCACTCTAATCGCCGGCGATGTCGCCGCCGCGCTCGATCGGTGACACCGGTCGGGCCGGTGCGTTTCGAGCCGCGCCGCCTCGGGTAATCGACCGCGATGCAGGGATCGCCGGAAGCGGTGGCGCGCGAGCTGCCCGAGTATCACGAGCGCCTGATGCGTGCGGGCTTCGTCGCTCAGGGCATCCTCTACGGGATCGTCGGCATCATCGCCGCCGCCGTCGCCCTCGGCGACGAGAAGAGCACCGCCGATCAGTCGGGGGCCCTCGGCTCGCTGGCCGACAGCACCGCCGGGACGGCCCTGCTCGTGCTCCTTGCTGTCGGGCTCGGCGCGATGGCGGCGTTCCGCCTCGCCGAGGTCTTCACCGGGCCGACCGAAGGGGCCGACGGCGATGCCGAGGACAGGCTCCACCGGGCGGCATCCGCTGTCCGGTTCGTCATCTATGGCGGCCTCTGCGTGACTGCGATCCGGCTCGCCGTGAATGCGGGGGGCGGAGGCAGCAACGAGGACAAGACGACGTCGACCGTCTTCGATCTGCCGGCGGGAGTGGTTTTGGTGTTCGCGGCCGGGGCCGTGATCGCCGTCGTCGGCTTCTATCAGGGCTACCGGGCCGTCTCGACCTCCTTCGAGGAGGAGCTCGAGACGGGGCGGATGAGCCCGGCCCTGCGCCGGGCCGCGCTCGTTCTCGGGGTGGTGGGACACGCCGCGAGGGCCGTCGTCTTCGTCCTCATCGGAGCATTCCTGATCAAGGCGGCGGTCGAGTACGACCCGCAGGAGGCGGTCGGACTCGACGGCGCGCTGCGGGAGATCGCACAGCAGGCCTACGGATCCGTCCTGCTCCTTCTCACCGCCGTCGGCCTGTTCGTGTTCGGCGCCTTCTGTCTGATCGAGGCGCGGTACCGCCGCTATCAGCCGCCCGGCGAGGTCTCGAGCGTCAGCAGGTAGCGCTCCCGGTAGCGGACGTCGCCGATCGGGCTCGGGGAGACGTCGTCGGTCGTTCCCGCGAGCCTGACCGGAAAGCCGTCGGGTCGAAGCCAGAACTCCCTGGTCCCCGTGCCTTCGACGCCGCCCTCGATTCGGCGCGCGAGCCGGACGTGTTCGAGCCGCTCCCCGTCGACCCGCTCGGTTCCGACGACGCCGCCACCGGCCGTCTCGGTTGCGTCCTCGTAGGCGCAGGTCCATCCGTCGCGGAGGGTGGAGCCGGGCTCGCAACGGTAGGTGCGCTCGTCGCGGTTGCCGAAGAACTCGTGGACCTCGCGGATCGACGTTAGCTCCCCGTCGCAGATTCTCCAGGCGGTGACCCGTTCCCGAAGCGGCCGCCAGATCAGGTCGCGGCACCGACCGTCGCCGGTCTCCACGACCCGGATGCCGGTGAGGGGCGGATAGTCGTGGCGCGCGCCTCCGAGCGCGTCGATCTCCTCGTGGCCCTCGGTCGCGTAGACGTACTCGTCGCCGCCGACGGGCTGCGGCTCGGAGCTGTCGCGCGGGAACACGATCCAGACGGCCCCGGCGACGACGGCCAGGCTCACGAGGAGGATGGGCCAGCGCCGCCGGATCACTCGCATCGATCCGGATTTTGCCGACATGCCGGCAATATCCCGATCGCTGGCCGCGATCGACGTGCCGGCCGGTTCGGAATACGCCACTCGCGTGGGTACGCTCGCCGTCGTGGCCGCCGTGACCGACGCCAACCGCAAGTGGTGGGTACTCGTCGGGACGAGCGCCGGCCTGTTCCTGCTGATGCTCGACTCGACGGTGGTCGCGCTCGCGCTGCCGTCCGTCCAGGCCGACCTGGGGGCATCGAACGATCAGCTGCAGTGGGTGCTGAACGCCTACCTGCTCGTGATCGCGGCCCTCGTGGTCACCGCCGGCCGGCTCGGCGACATCTTCGGCCGCCGCCTCGTGTTCCTCGCCGGCTTCGCCGTTTTCGGGGCCGGCTCGGTCCTCGCGGCCGTCGCTTGGAGCGCGGATGCTCTGATCGCGGGCCGGGTCGTGATGGCGATCGGAGCCGCGTCGATGCTGCCGCTCTCTCTGGCTCTGGTCACCCATGTCTTCCCGCCGGCCGAGCAGCCGCGGGCGATCGGGATCTGGACGGCGGTCTCGGCGATCGCGCTCGGGATCGGGCCGCTGATCGGCGGAGTCCTCTCGGACCTCGACTGGCGTCTGATCTTCGTCGTGAATGTCCCGATCGTGGTCGCGGCGGTCATCCTGCTGCGGATCGTCACCCCGGAGGTGAAGGACGAGACGGCCGAGCCGCGGATCGACTGGCCGGGCCTCGCGCTGCTGACGCTCGGCCTCGGGGCGGCCGTCTTCGCCCTCGTCAACGCCGACGATTGGGGCTGGACGTCGGCTGCGACGCTGACCCTGCTCGCAGCCGGGCTGGCTTCGCTCGTCGCGTTCTGGTTCGTCGAGCACCGCGTTCGCAGCCCGATCGTCGAGTTCTCGCTGTTCCGCAACCGCCCCTATCTCGGTGCCACGGCCGCGGCTTTCGGCGTCGTCGTCACCTACTGGACGCTGATGTTCTTCGAGCCGCAGTACCTGCAGAACATCCTCGGCTACACCGCGGTCGAGGCGGGCCTGCTGATCCTCCCGCTGACGGTCCCGATGATCCTGTTCTCGCCGTTCTCCGGCCGACTGATCGACTCGTTCGGAGCGCGGGCGACGATGACCGCCGGGATGACGCTGGGCGTCATCGGCCTCGTGATCCTGACCCGGATCTCCGGGTCGTCCGGGTATGGGCTGCTGTTTCCCGGATTGCTCGCGGTCGGCGTCTCGCTGGCGCTGGTCTACGCGCCGATGTCGTCGGCGGCCATGATGGCGATGCCGAAGGCGAAGGCGGGGATCGCGGCAGCGGTCCTGGCGATGAACCGGGTGATGGCGGGCGGGATCGGTCTCGCCGTCGTCTCGGCCGTGTTCCAGAGCCTGCTCAGAAGCGAGCTCGACTCCGAGCTCGACCGCCGCGGGATCGAGCTCGGCGACCGAGCGCGCGAGCAGCTCGACGGATTGCTCGCCGGCTCGCAGGACGCGCAGCAGGCGGTGTCGGCGGATGCGAAGGGCCTCGCCGGCGAGATCCGCCAGATCGCCGCCGACGCGTTCACGTACGCGCTCGGGAACGCGATCTGGGTCCTCGTCGGCGTCGCCGCGGTCTGCACGGCGCTGACCTGGTGGCTGGTCGAGTCGAAGCGGCCCTCAGCGGAGGCCGGGACGACGGCGCCGGCTCACCATCATCACCACCGGTTCGGTGGCTTCCACATCTGACCCGCTTCAGGCGGCCGCCGCCGGCTCCGGCTCGCGCACCCGCTCGGGCACGGACCGGAAGACGAGGGCCTCGTCGGCGATCGCCTGCTCGGTGAACAGCGGCACGTCGCGCGAGTAGTCCATGGTGAGCTGCCAGGGCCCACGGTCGCCCTGCGTCGGGAAGTCGGAGAGCGAGCGGAGGACGTAGCCGGCCTCGAAGTCGAGGATCGGGCGCTTGCCGACATTGGGCCCGAGCAGCGGGGTGCAGACGTCCCAGCCCTGATCGTCCATGTGGGTGAGCAGGCGCCCGAAGTACTCGCCGACGAGATCGACCTTGAGCGTCCAGGACGCGTTCGTGTAGCCGATCGCGAAGGCGAAGTTCGGGACGTCGCTCAGCATCATCCCCTTGTAGGCGGTCTTCTCGGAGATGTCGACGTGCCGGCCGTCGACGGAGAGGTCGATCCCGCCGAACGCGAGGAGGTTGAGCCCGGTGGCGGTGATGACTATGTCCGCCTCGAGCTCGCGACCCGATTCGAGCTCGATTCCGCGCTCGGTGAACGTCGCGATCCGGTCGGTGACGATCGATGCCTCGCCGCGGCTGATCGCCTGGAACAGGTCTCCGTCGGCGACCATGCAGAGGCGCTGGTCCCACGGGTCGTAATCGGGGTTGAAGTGGGTGTCGATGTCGTAGCCGGCGGGAAGCTGGCGCCGCTGCATCGCCCGCAGGATCCGGCGCACGAGCTGCGGTCGCCGGCGGCTCTGGCGATAGATCGTCCGCTGCATCCAGATGTTCTTGCGGCGGGCGATCCGGTGGGCGATCCGATCGCCGAGGACCCGGCGGACGCCGTTGGCGATCCAGTCGCGGGACGGGATCGTCATCACGTAGCTGGGCGAGCGCTGGAGCATCGTCACGTGTGCGGCCTCGGGCGCCATGGCCGGGACGAGCGTCACCGCGGTCGCGCCGCTGCCGATCACGACCACGCGCTTGCCCGCGTAGTCGAGCCCCTCGGGCCACTTCTGCGGGTGGATGATCTGCCCGCCGGCGCCGGTGAACCGCTCCCGTCCGGCGAACTCGGGCGTGTAGCCCTCGTCGTAGCGGTAGTAGCCGCTCGCCCCGAACAGCCAGCGGCAGGTGTAGGCAGAGGTGCCCCCGTCCGCGTGGTCCACCGTGACGCACCAGAGGCCGCGGTCGCTGTCGAAGTCGGCCGAGCTGACGCGCTGTCCGTAACGGACGTTCCCGGCGATGCCCTCGTCCGCCGCGGTGTCCTTGATGTACTCGAGGATCTCCGGCCCGTCGGCCAGCGCCTTCTCGCCCGTCCACGGCCGCCACTCGTAGGCGAAGGTCGGGAGGTCGGAGTCCGAGCGGATGCCCGGGTAGCGGAAGAGGTCCCAGGTCCCACCCATCGTGTCGCGGGCCTCGAGGATCGTGTAGCTGCGCTCGGGATGGCTGCGCTGGAGGTGGTGGGCGGCGCCGATGCCGGAGATGCCGGCGCCGATGATGAGAACGTCGAAGTGCTCGGTGGCTGGGACGGCGTCGGTCATGGTGCTCTCCTCCGGGAAGTTGACGCTCCCGATCATCGCCGGTGATCCCGCCGTGGGGGAAGGGTAATGATGCACAATCTCAGCCTGAGATTTGTGCAGTGCTCACAGGATCGAGTACCGTTCCCGCATGGCTCGATCCCGGGACCGCTGGCCGACGCCGAGCGAGCCCGTCGCCGGTCTGATCCGGGCATTCGCGACCGAGACGCTGCGCGACAGCGAGGAGCTCTTCCGGGAGGTCGACGATGCCGTATTCGCGGCCGCCCCCGAGCAGATCCTGGCCGAGCCCGCTTTCGCCGACGCCTTCCGCACCGCCAACCACGCGAACCTCGGCCATTGGATGGCCGCGAACGTCACCAAGCCGGGGCGCCGGGTGCCGGCCAACGTCGGCCCGGAGACGCTCGATCTCGCCCGCGACATCGTCAGACGCGGATTCGACGACACCTCGCTCAACAGCTACCGGGTGGGCCAGAACGCGGCGCTCCGGTACGTGATCCGGATGGCGTTCGCGGCCACCGACGACCTCGATGTCCTGCGCGAGCTGCTCGACGTGGTGACGCGGTCGGTCTTCGCGTTCGTCGACGACACGCTCGCGGCGATCGAGCGGGAGATCTCGAACGAGCGCGACCAGCTCTCCCGCGGCACCCATGCCGAGCGGCTCGCGACCGTGAACCTGATCCTCGAGGGAGCGCCGATCGCAGCGGAGCTGGCGAGCGCGCGCCTCGGATACGAGCTCGCCGGCCGGCACCGCGCCGCCGTCGTCTGGGCCGCCGACTCGGCGGAGGCGGGTGCGATGGAGCGCGCCGCAGCCGCCCTCGCCCGCGCCTCCGGGGCGTCGCGGGCGTTCACGGTCGTCGCCAGCGCCCGTTCGCTGTGGGTCTGGGTCGCGCTCGGCTCCGGGGCGCCGGGCCCGCCGGCCGAGGCGGAGCTGACGCCGGGGATCCGCGCCGCGATCGGATCGGACGGGGAGGGAGTCGCCGGCTTCCGCAGGAGCCATTTCGACGCGCTCGCCACCCAGCGGCTGATGCAGCGCGCCCACGGGGAGGTCCGTCTCGCCTCCTACGCGGACGTCGAGCTCGTCGCCCTGGCTGCGGCCGACGAAGCGCTCGCCGGCTCGTTCGCCGAGCGCCGGCTCGGAGGCCTGGCCGAGGCCGATCCGGTCCTGCGGGAAACGCTGCTCGCCTGGATCCGGGCGGACCTCAACGCCTCGGCGGCGGCGAGGGAGCTGTTCGCCCATCGCAACACGGTCCTGAACCGGATCGAGCGCGCCCGTGAGCTGCTGCCGGCTCCGATCGAGGGGCACGTGCTCGAGCTCGGCCTCGCGCTCGAGATCGACCGCTGGCTCGGGCTTGCGGCGAGGTGAGGGTCACCATCATCCGGATCCGACCCTCAAGCGCCGATCGGATTTCGCCGATGAGGCGGTCGGTGATCGAGAAAGGGGGGAGATCGGCAGTGAGTACTACCGCAAGCGCCTGGCTCGCGCCGGCAGTTGCGCTGATCGTTCTTCTCGGAGCCGCGATACCGGTCGACGCTGCGAGGGCTGAAGGCGTCGTCCAGCTCGCCGAACACTGCGAGAAGAAGGACCGGGGGGTGCTCGTCACGGGAAGCGGCTTCGAACCGTTCAAGTCGATTCAGACTCGTGCGATCGCCTATCGCCCCGACGGGGGCCTGTTCGGACCGATCTTCGATTGGACCGTGAAGCAAACCGACGGGAACGGCGAGTTCGAGGTGCTGTTGTCGGGAACCGGACCGCTGAGCTGGCAGGTGGGTGTATTCGGAGAGCCCGGGATCGGCCAGGGCGGAGGCGTCGAGCTGTTCAGAGGAGAAGTCGAGAGCGACTGCCCGGAGTTTCCGGTTCATCCGGTCCTCGGCTCCTTCTACCTGTCACCGAGTGTGTTCCTGCGGGCGGGTCGCCCGATCGATCTCGAGCGAACGGCCCGGGGCGCCCGCATACATCTCTACCTCTCCGAGGCCGCGACGGTTCGATTCCGGGTTCGCCGCGAACCGGTGGGGACGGGCGGCCGTCCACCGAGAAAGCCGCGCTCGTTCAAGCGCGAGCTTCCCGCCGGCATCAGCGAGATCCCGTTCGGTGGAAAGATCGGTGACTTCGCCATGCGTCCCGGCTTCTACAGGCTCTACGCGGTCGCACGCAATGCGGCGAAGCTGAGCTCGGGCAGGACCTGGGCGACTTTCCAGATCGTGCCGCGCCACCGGGACGCCTGAGGCTCACTCGGAATTGAAGTAGCTTCGAGAGGTGGGATCACAGGGGCGCCCGTCGACGTCGGCCCTGCGTCCGGCCGCAGGAGCCGGAAGGATGCGTCGCCACCACCCCCGCGCCGAGCACCGGGCGCGGGCGGGCGGCAAGCTGGGCCTGCGGGAATCGATCTCGATGGCCGTGGGAGGGATGATCGGCGGCGGCATCTTCAGCGTCCTCGGACTGACGATCGCGCTCGCCGGGCACCTCGCCTTCGTCTCGTTCCTGCTCGGCGCCGTGATCGCAGGCCTCAGCGCCCATGCCTTCGCGCGCCTCGCCGATCGCTCGCAGCGATCGGGCGGGCCGTTCACCTACCTCCGCGACGCCGGACATCCCCGGGCAGGGGCCTGGATCGCGTGGCTGCTGATCGTCGGCTACGTGTTCGCCCTCGCCGTCTACTCGTTCACGTTCGGCCACTACCTGGCGAACGCGCTCGGAGCATCGGCGGGGGTTGCCCGGGCCGCCTCGGTGGCGATTCTCCTCACCTTCGTCGCGATCAACCTGCGTGGTGTCGTCACCTCCGGGCTGGTCGAGGATGTGGTCGTCTTCACCAAGCTCGCCATCCTCGGCGGCATCGCCGCGATCGGCGTCGCCGGTTTCTCGGCCGCCCGGCTGGAGCCGCTCGACAACGAGGGGGTGCTCGGAGTGCTGCTCGGAGCGGGAGTGATCTTCGTCGCCTACGAGGGGTTCGAACTGCTGCCTTACGACTACGAGGACATCGATCGCCCGCGCCGCAACCTTCCACTCGCCCTGTACGTGTCGGTCGCCGCAGTCGCGGCGATCTACGTGATCGTCACGATCGGCTCGCAGATGCTGCTGCCCGACTCCGCGATCGCCGCCCAGAAGGAGGTCGCCTTCGCTGCCGCCGGGCAGGAGGCGCTCGGCACCGCCGGGCTCTGGGCGGCGACCGTGGGAGCTCTGTTCTCGACCGCCTCCGCGATCAACGCGACTCTGTTCTCGACGGCCCGGCTCGTTCGCGACGTGGGGGCGGCGGGCGAGTTGCCGGCCACGGTCGCCCGTGAACGACGCGGCCTTCCCGCCGGGGCGATCGCGGGGCTCGCGACCGCGGCCGCCGCCTTCGCGATGCTGCCGGGGATAACCGAGCTCGTCTCGTTCGGTTCGCTGGCGTTCCTCGTCGTCTTCGGCCTCATCAACTACCTGCATGCGCGGCGCACGGCCGAGAGCCCGGCCGATCGCCGACTCGCATACGCCGGGGCCGCCGCCTGCCTGGCGGCGACCGTCGGTCTCGTCTACTACCTGGCAACCGAGGATCCGGTCGCCCTCGTCCTGATCGCCGCGACCTCCGTCCTCGTGGTCGTCGGGCGGATCGCCTTCCAGCGGTCCGCCCGGGGATGACCGGAGGGTCACCGTCGCCGGGTCTCACGTTGCGGCACCGCGGCACCCGGCTTAGAGTGCGCTTGGAAATTCCGGAGGAGGTCATCGTGAAACGCATCGCTCTGTCTCTCGGCGCGTGTGCCCTGCTCGCGGCGGCCGCGGCGCCGAGCTCGTTCGGGTTCGCGGCCGGCTTCGACTACCTGGGCGAGGTGAAGGGCCAGGACGGCACCTCGGTCGGGTTCTCGATCGATCGCTCGGCGTCGGGGCACCGGCGGGTCTCCGAGTTCACGATCACCCGGGTCGCCTACGACTGCCGGGACGCACCCGCGGGGCTGACCGACGGCTGGGTCTTCGATCCCGGCATCCGCGTCAAGTCGCGCCACTTCGAGGGGCGGGGCGACTGGATCGGGCTCCCGCTCGACCCGGTCGGCAAGGTGACCGGGAAGCTCCGGCGCGGTGGCCGTGCCTCGGGCTCGTTCAAGATCAGAGGCGAGCTTGCGGGGGCCGGAACTCATTGCAGCACCGGCCTGCTCGATTGGCGGGCATCCAGGTCCGCGATCCTGACGCGCTGACGCGGTCCTAGAATCGCGCCGTGCTGGCGGCGCTCTCGTTCCTCCTCCCGCTCAGCCTCGGTGGGGCC
The DNA here is from genome assembly GCA_020438445.1 of Solirubrobacterales bacterium. Lineage (GTDB taxonomy): Bacteria > Actinomycetota > Thermoleophilia > Solirubrobacterales > 70-9 > RHKX01. The sequence continues at coordinate 9,018 of JAGQUO010000043.1, read as the reverse complement.
GTCAGCCCGATGATGCTGACCGAGCAGACCGTCCTGCTGGCAGGCAGCGGTGGCCGCCCCGCGGCGAAGCGCTATGCGCTCGGCGTCGTCCTGACGCTGCTTCTGATCGTCGTCGCGCTCGTCTTCTTCGGGCACGTGATCTCACTGCCGACCGAGCCGAAGCTGAGCGCGTCACTGGATCTCGCGCTCGGCGCCGGGCTCCTCTGCCTCGCCGCCGCGATCGAATGGATCGGCCGGCATCCGATCCGCCGGCCGTCGCGGAGGACCGAAGGGGCCGGGGCCAGGCGCTCTCTCTCCGATCGCCCCGAGGCTGCTTTCCCGTTCGGCGTCTTCTCGATGGCGACCAACTTCACGACCCTCGCAATCGTGGTCGTCGCGGCCAAGGAGATCGCCGGAGCCGACCTCGGCACGGCCGACCGGATCGTGCTGATCGCAGTGCTCGTCACCGTCTGCTCCGTCCCGGCCTGGCTTCCGCTTGCCGTCACCCGGATTGCACCGCGGACGGGTGACGCCGCCCTCGAGCGATTGCACTCGTTCATCGACGATCACGGCCGCACGGCCGTCGTCCTGCTCCTGGTCGCCGCCGGGCTCTTCCTGGTCGGCCGCGGGCTCGTCGACCTGATCTGAGCCAGGGCCGATCGGTCGATGGCAGGAAGCGACGAGTCAGTGGACGCTTCCTGCCATCCACGTGGGCCCGGATGCAGAAAACGACCACGAGGTGGTCGAAATCGGCATCCGAGTCCGACGGGGTCCGCAGGCAGGCCGTCCCCCCGTGCCCGAGGCCCCGGCCGGCGCCGCTACCGCACGGTGACGGCGACCGGGATGTTGCTCCACTGGTTGAGGAACGTGGACCGCATCCGCTCGGTCGGCCCGTCGAGCCGGATGTCGGAGAACCGACTCAGGGTCTCCTCGATCCAGAGCTTCAGCTCGAGGCGGGCGAGCCCGGCGCCGAGGCAGAAGTGCCGGCCGCCGCCGCCGAAGCCCTGGTGCGGGTTCGGGTCACGGCGGACCTCGAAGACGTCGGGGGCATCGAAGGCGGACGCGTCGCGGTTGCCCGACACGTACCAGAGGGCGAGCTTGTCGCCGGCGGCGATCTCCTGGCCGGCGAGCTCGGCGTCGCGGGTGGCGGTCCGGCGCATGTAGGCGAAGGCGGGGTGGAAGCGGACGAACTCCTCGACCACCTGCTCGAGCGGGACGGCGCCGGAGCGGACCAGCTCCATCTGCTCGGGATCCTCCATCAGGCTCTTCATGCCGGAGGTGAAGACCGCGCGGGTCGAGTCGTTGCCGGCGACCATCAGCAGGAAGAAGAACATCAGCACCTCCTCGTGGCTGAGCTTCTCGCCATCGATCTCGGCCTCGATCACCGCCGAGGTCAGGTCGTCGGTCGGGCTCTGCTCCCGCTCCTTGATCATCGAGTCGACGTAGGGAATGAACTCCTCCAGCGCCCGCCAGATCTCCCCGAGGTCGGGAACCATCCGCGGGTCCTCGAAGGCGGTCGTCCGGTTGGTCCAGTCCACGAGCCGGTCGGCGTCCTCGCGGGGCACGCCGAGCATGTCGCCGATGACCATCGAGGGAACGTAGACGCCGACGTCCTGGACGAGGTCGATCCGCCCGTCGGGATGCTCGCCGAGCGCCCGGTCCCAGACGAGGTTGATGATCTCCCGCATCCGCTCGGTGTGCTCCTGGGCGCGCTTCGGGGTGAACGCGCGCTGGACCAGGCTCTTGAGCCGATCGTGGCGGGGCGGGTCCTGCGAGATCAGCATGTTCGCGCTGAGGTCGATCGGGTCCGGCTGCCCTTCGGGGGCGAGGTTGTCGACGAGGATGATGCTGCGGTTCGACGAGTAGGTCTCATGGTCGCGGCCGACGGCGGCGATGTCGTCGAAGCGGACGACCGACCAGAATCCGCCCTCCTCGGGGAAGTCGCCGAGCTCGCTGAAGTGCATGCCCTCGATGCCCCGCAGCTCGCGGAAGACCTCGTGGGGAGGGCCGTCCTTCCAGAGGTCGAGGTCGCTGACGTCGAGCTCGTTCAGCTCGGGGGTCTCGAGTGTGGTGGTCATCGTCTCCTCCGGGATTGCCGGTCGCTGAGGTCGTTCGTTCCGTAAGCAGGGACCCTAGTGCCGATGCAACAAAAAGTCAAGACGATGCAGAAGCATCTAACCGATGTCTCGTCGCATAAGCGCGCTAACCTGTCCACATGGCCGCAACCACCGCCACCGGGACCGCGTTCCGCCGGCCGACCCCGGACGACGCGCTCCGGCTCGCCCGTGAGCAGTTCCTCGCCGGGGAGCGGGTCGAGATGGGGGCGCTCTCCGAGCAACTCGGGATCAACCGCACGACCCTCTATCGCTGGGTGGGCGAGCGCGAGCAGCTGCTCGGCACCCTGATCAGCAGCCTGATCGACGAGTGGCTCGAACAGGTGCGGCCGCAGGTGCGAAGCACCGGGATCGGTGGCGTCCTCGAGATCCTGCGCCGGTTCCTCGAGCTCGCGGCCGACTACGAGCCGCTGACCGCCTTCACGCGGCGCGAGCCGCCGCTGGCGCTGCGCGTCCTCACCGACCGCAATGGGGCCGTCACAGGGAAGGCCGATGCGACGATCGTCGCCGTCCTCGAGGACATGCTCCCGGGCGAGGAGATCTCACCGGAAGCCGTCCGTACGATCGGTCTCGTGGCGCGGACGCTCGTCTGGGCGAACATCGCCGTCGACCAGAGCCCCGACATCGACGGCGTCCTCGGCGTGGCGAGGACGCTGCTCGAAGCCGAGGCAGCCCGGGCGTGAGTCCTGCAACAGACCGCCTCCCGTTCAGCGGCTGGATAGACCCGCCCGACGAGGCGAGCCCGCCGCTCGCCGGCGAACGGGAGTGCGACGTGGTCGTCGTCGGAGGCGGGTTGACCGGCATGTCGGCGGCCCTGCGACTCGATGAGCTCGGCGCCGACGTCGTGCTCCTCGAGTCGGCGTTCTGCGGCTGGGGCGCGAGCTCGCGCAACGCCGGGCATCTGACGCCGACGATCGGCGGCGACCCGCAGTTGCTCGCGACGTTGTTCCGGAAGCGGGCGCCCGAACTCGTCCGGCTCGCCGACGCTGCGGTGCACTTCGCCGAGGCAATGATCGGATCGCTCGGGATCGAGTGCGAGTACCGGCCGGGGGGCAACGTCTCGGCAGCGCTGTCCGAGGGGCAGATGAGACGGGCCGAGAAGATCGTCGGGTTCCTCGCCGGCTGCGGCGCAGAGATCGAGTTCGTCGAAGGCCGCGAGGCCGGCCTGCCGCACGCCTTTCGCGGTGGGATCCTCGAGCGCGCCGGCGGTGTCCTCAACCCGGGTCTTCTCACCCGCAGGATGCGCGCTGCCGTCGAATCCTCCGATGTGTCGCTCCACGAGCGGTCCGCGGTCGAGTCGATCGAGGCGGCGACCGGCGGGGTGGAGGTGCGGACGGCCGCGGGCGTCGTTCGCGCCGAGCGGACACTGCTCGCCACCAATGCGTTCGCCCGCGACATGCCGTTCGCACCGCCGCGCGTCGTCGCGCCGCTCTACGTGACGCTGGCGGAGACCGAGCCGATCGCGCCGGGCCGGCTCGAGGACGCGGGATGGACGAGCACGAAGGGCCTCTACACCCAGCACGTGATCCTCGAGAGCTACCGGCAGACGAAGCGGGGGACGGTCGTCTTCGGCAGCCGGCTGCCGCAGGTACCGCGCGGCGTGCTCGGCGCCCGCGTTCCGGACCCGCCGATCGTCGCCGACGTCGTCCGCGGCTTCCACGAGCGCTTCCCCTCGCTCCGCGACGTCTCCGCCGAGCGCGCCTGGGGCGGCTTCATCGCGATGACGCCCTCGTGGCTGCCGGTCGCCGGCGAGGCCGGCCGGAACGTCTTCTACGCCCTCGGCTACAACGGCCACGGGCTCTCGCAGGCGCCGTACCTCGGGACGCTGATGGCCGACCGCCTGGCGTCCGGCGAGACTCACGACGATCTCGCCGTCCTGTGGCGCGACGCTCCGCGATACCAGCCGGCACCGCTGTTCACGGGACCCGCTCTCCGTCTCGGCTGGGCGATCGACCGGGTATCGGACCGGATGCTGTGAGGCGCTTTCGGCCGCGCATCGCCCTCGCCATGACGCTCGCCGCCGCGCTCGCGTTGCCGACCGCCGCGCTCGCGGGCACCGCCCCGACCCAGCCGCCGCAGCCCGCTCACGGTCCCGGCGGCAGCGACTACGCGCATGCGGGCATCCGCGTCCACGAGGGCGGCACGGGCGCCGACGCGTTCTACGTTTTCGAGCCGTCGCGGCCGAAGCCGGAGCGGGCGCCGCTCGCGGTCATCAGCCACGGCTATTACGAGTACTCGGGCTACGCCCAGATGGAGGGTCTGATCTCCCACACCGTTCGCCGCGGGAGCGTCGTGATCTACCCACGGTGGCAGACGGGCGTGGCGGCGCCTTGTCCGGGGCCCTATTTCATCGAGCCCTGCATCGACTCCGAGGTCACCGGGATCGAGGGCGGCATCGACTGGCTGCGCGCGAAGCGCTCCCGCGTCCAGCCGAACCTCGGGCGGACGAGCTATTTCGGCTTCTCCTTCGGCGGCATAATCACCGCCGACATCGCCAACCGCTGGCGCGAGCTCGGCATCCCGAAGCCGCGGGCAATCTTCCTCGACGACCCGCACGACGGCGGCCTGGCCGGCGCCGGGGAGCCGGCGCTGGACGACTCGCTCGCCGGCATTCCGCGCAGCGCCAAGCTCGAGTGCCACTCAGGTGCCGGGGGCGTGCTTGCGCTCGACGGTCCGGACGAGTCCTGCAACGCCCTGTTTCCGCTGCTCGGCTCGATCCCGCAGCGGAACAAGGATCTGGTCCTCACCCACTCGGACCTTCACGGCCGGCCGGGCCTCTCCTCGGCCCACGGCGTCTGCGCCGGTGGGCCGAACACGCCCTTCGGACCGCCCAACGCCTACGACTGGAACTTCTGCTGGAAGGTCTGGGACGGCCTCCGCTCGTGTGCCCACTCCGGCCGCGACTGCGAGTACGCGCTCGGCGCCGGCCGACGGCACACCTCGATGGGCCGCTGGAGCGACGGCGTGCCGATCACGCCGCTGAAGGTCAGGAACGCCGCGTCGATCCGCCCCTAAGAGTCAGGTCCCGAAGAGCATGCAGGTGGTGGTGCCGTGGGCGTACAGCCGTCCGTCCTCGGCGCCGGTCAACCGCCCCTCGGCAGTCGCCGTCGTCCTCTTCGTCCTGCCGCCTGGTCTCCCGCTCAGTCCTTCTTGCGGTCGCGGTCGCGTGAGGGCTGCACGCGCTTGGGCTCGCCCGGCATCTTCGGGTAGTCGGGCGGGTAGGGCATGTCGCCCTCGCCGGCCGCCTCGTCGCGCTCGTACATCTCGAGCAGCGGCTCGAGCGAATGGTGGACGTCGTCGATCGTCGCGAAACGGTCCCCGACCTCGGCGAACCGGCCGGGCATCGACTCGACCGTGAAGTCCTCCGGGCGCACCTCGGGCAGCTCGTCCCAGAGCAGCGGCGCCGAGACCGGGGCGCCGGGCCTGGGCCGGACGCTGTAGGGCGAGGCGATCGTGCGATCGCGGGCGTTCTGGTTGTAGTCGACGAAGACCTTCTCTCCGCGCTCCTCCTTCCACCACTTCGTCGTCACCTCGCCCGGCATCCGCCGCTCGAGCTCGCGGCCGAAGGCGATCGCGGCGTGGCGCATGTCGGTGAAGGTCCAGCGCGGCTCGACGCGGACGTAGATGTGGATGCCGCGGCCCCCCGACGTCTTCGGGAAGCCGGCGTAGCCGAGCTCGCCGAGCAGCGTCCGAGCCTCGGCGGCGACCCGGACCGCGTCGTCGAAGTCGGTGCCCGGCTGGGGGTCGAGATCGAGCCGGAGCTCGTCCGGATGCTCGACGTCCGCGCGGCGCACCGGCCACGGATGGAACGTGAGCGTCCCCATGTGCGCGCACCACGCGACCACCCCGAGCTCGGTCGGGCAGATCTCGTCGGCATGGCGCCCCGAGGGGAACTCGATCCGCGCCGTCTCGATCCAGTCGGGGGCGCCCTTGGGAATCCGCTTCTGGTAGAAGGCATCGCCGCCGCCGCGGGCCCGGGTGGAGAGCACGATGCCCTCGCGTACGCCCTTCGGCCAGCGCTCCAGCGTCGTCGGCCGTTCGCGCAGCGCGCGCATGATCCCGTCGCCGACGGCCACGTAGTACTCGGCGATCTGGAGCTTGGTCACCTCGCCCGTGTGCTCGGTCGCCTCGAAGATCACCCGGTCGGGGCTCGAGACCCGCACCTCCCGCCCCTCAGCATCGACCATGACTGCCGCTCCCGCCATCGGAGCAAAGGATTGCCGATCGCGGCGCCGGACTACGAGATGACCGCGTGACTGGTGACGGCGCGTGCGATCACGCGCTCGCCCTGCGTGATCTCGGCTTCGGCGGAGGCGATACGGCGTCCGGCCGAGACGCTGTGACCGCGGCAGACGAGGGTCGTGCCCGGGAGGGCGGCGCGGACGAACTGGACGCTGATCTGGATGTGGGGCGCGGCGACGTCGTCGGGGAGCTGCGCGTGCACGGCCCAGCCGGTCGCGGTGTCGAGGAGCGCGCTGAGGTAGCCGCCGTGGACGATCCCGCCGCCGTTGCAGTGCTCGGGACCCGGATCGGCCTCGACCAGCGAGCCGTCGCGGTCCGCCCGTTCCACCCGGAACCCGAGGTGCGCGGAGAACGGGCCGGGGCTGAAGTCGGGCTCGTCGCTCACCTCCGGGACCCTATCCGGGCATAGGCTCCGGTCCCATGAGCGAACTCACCACCTACGAACTCGTCGACGGGATCGCCACGATCACCCTCGACGACGGCAAGGTCAACGCCCTCTCACCGGCGATGCTCGGCTCGATCGGCGAACGCCTCGACCGCGCCGAGGCCGACGAGGCCGTCGTCGTCATGACCGGTCGCGAGCGGACCTTCTCCGCCGGCTTCGACCTCAAGAGCGACGACTGGCCGACGATGCTGACCGCCGGCGCCCGGACGGCGGAGCGGATGCTCTCGTTCCAGCGGCCGATCGTCATCGCCTGCAACGGCAACGCCCTGGCGATGGGCGCCTTCCTCCTGCTCTCCGCCGACCATCGCGTCGGCGCCCGCGGCGAGTTCAAGATCGGCCTCAACGAGGTCGCGATCGGCCTGACGCTCCCCTACTTCGGGATCGCCCTCGCCCGGCACCGGCTCACCCGGCCGGCCTACGACCGCGCCGCGGTCACCGGGGTGATCCTCGACCCGGACGATTCCTGCGCCGCCGGCTTCCTCGACGAGGTGGTCGGCCCGGAGGACGTGACGGCGTCGGCCCGCGCGGCGGCCGAGCAGCTGAAGGCCATCGACATGAACGCCCATCACGCCACGAAGCTCCGGATCCGCGCCGACGCCCTCGCCGGGCTCGCCGACGGCATCGACCGGATCCAGAACCCCGAGCGCGGGGTCTGAGCCAGCCGCTTCCGAACGAGATCGAGGTTTCGCGCGGATATCGCGCGTCAGCTCGAACTCGATCGCCCGGCGGGGCCCAGGGTGACGGCCGGATGCCCGCGAACCCAACGGCGCCGAGGGCGAGCAGGGGGTAGCCTGCGTCGGGCACCCCGGCAATGAGCCCGACGGCCATTCCGATCCGCATCAGGAGGAGAGCACCGATGAGCAACTACGCAGTCGTCAACCCCGCCACCGGCGAGCAGGTCAAGGAGTACCCGGACATCACCGACGCCGAGCTCGACGCGGCGATCGGCCGCGCCACGAGCGCACACGAGAGCTGGTCGCAGACGACGACCGTCGGAGAGCGCGCGGCGATGATCAAGCGGGTCGCAGAGCTCCACAGCGAGCGCCGCGAGACGCTGGCCGAGATCGCCACCCGCGAGATGGGCAAGCCGCGCGGCCAAGCGCTCGACGAGGTCGACTTCTGTGCCGCGATCTACGAGTACTACGCCGACAACGGCGAGGAGTTCCTCGCCGACGAGCCGATCAAGCTGCTCGACGGCGACGGCACGGCGCTCGTCCGCAAGAGCTCGATGGGCCCGCTGATCGGGATCATGCCCTGGAACTTCCCCTACTACCAGGTGGCCCGGTTCGCCGGACCGAACCTGATCGTCGGCAACCCGATCCTGCTGAAGCCGGCGCCGCAGTGCCCGGAGTCGGCGGCCGCGATCCAGGACATGTACGACGAGGCGGGCTTCCCCGAGGGCGCCTACCAGACAATCCTGGCGTCGAACGACCAGATCGCCGAGGCGATCGCCGACCCGCGCGTCAGGGGGGTCTCGCTGACCGGGTCCGAGCGCGCCGGCGCGGCCGTCGCCGAGATCGCCGGGCGGAACCTGAAGAAGGTCGTCCTCGAGCTCGGCGGCTCCGATCCGTTCATCCTGCTCGAGACCGACGATCTCGACGAGGCCGTGGAGGCCGCAGTCGGAGCTCGGCTCGACAACACCGGACAGTCGTGCAACGCGGCCAAGCGGTTCATCGTCTCCGACGATCTCTACGACGATTTCCTCTCGAAGTTCACCGAGAAGATGAAGGGGACCGAGCCGTCCGATCCGACCTCCGAGGATGCCGAGATCGGGCCGCTGTCCTCGACGACGGCGGCCGAGCGCCTGCAGGACCAGCTCGACCGGGCGATCGCCCAGGGCGCCGAGGTGGTCGTCGGCGGCGAGCGCAAGGACAACTGGTTCCCGACGACCGTCCTCACCGGGATCACCCCGGAGAACGACGCCTACCGGGAGGAGTTCTTCGGGCCCGTCGCGAGCGTCTATCGCGTCGGCTCCGAGGAGGAGGCGGTCAAGGTCGCCAACGACACGCCGTTCGGCCTCGGCTCCTACGTCTTCTCCAGCGACTCGGAGCAGGCGCAGCGGATCGCCGACAAGCTCGACACCGGCATGGTGTTCGTCAACGGCGTCGGCCTCGACGGCGTCGAGCTTCCCTTCGGTGGCGTCAAGCGCTCGGGCTTCGGCCGCGAGCTCGGCCGCTTCGGGATCGAGGAGTTCGTCAACAAGAAGCTGATCCGCGTCGTCCGGTAGCCGGCGCGCGG
>JAGQUO010000042.1 GCA_020438445.1 Solirubrobacterales bacterium | reverse complement strand
CGGGCTCGGTGCCGCTCGGCGCCGGCCGCGCCGACCTGGTCGATCCCGCCGTCGAGTGGATCCGCAGGGTCGGCAACGAGGACTCCCACGCGCTGGCGACGGAGGGGATGGTCGAGCTGGCGGAGCGGCTCGTCGCGATCGCGCCGGGTGCGATCGACCGGGCCGACATCGCGCTGAACGGCACCGAGGCGGTGGAGACGGCGATCAGGATCATGCGCCGCGCCACCGGCCGTCCGATCGTCCTGGCCTTCCACGGGGGCTACCACGGCGAGTCGGTGTCGACCGCTGCCCTCGGAGCGGAGATCCACCAGATCAGCTGGGGCGAGCGGGCGCTCGCGGGAGGCTTCATGCACGCGCCCTACCCGAACCCGTACCGCTCGCCGTTCGCGGCGCCCCGCGCCGGAGGAAGCGGCGACGCGACGGTCGACTACATCCGCGACGAGCTCCTCTTCCACGTGGTCGACCCGGCGCTGGTGGCGGGCGTGATCATCGAGCCCGTGCTCGGCTCGGGCGGGTGCATCGCTCCGCCCGCCTCGTTCTGGGCGGCGCTGTCCGGCCTCTGTCGCGAACACGACTGGCTGCTCTGCGCCGACGAGGTCAAGACGGGGATGGGGCGGAGCGGCACGATGTTCGCGGTCGAGCGCTGGGGCGTCGAGCCCGATCTGATCTGCATGGGCAAGGCACTGGGCGGTGGCGTCATGCCGATCGGTGCGTTGCTCGGGACCGAACGCGTGCTGGGAGGGGTCGGCGATCTCAGCACGGGCAGCACGTGGTCGTGGCTTCCCGCGTCCGTCGCCGCGGCGCTCGCGACCCTCGACGCCTACGGCCGCGAGGACGTCCTCGGCAACGTCGCGGCGCTCGAGGCGGTCGCGGTCGAGCGGCTCGGGGCACTGGCTCGCCGGCACGACCGGATCGGCGAGGTCCGGGTCGTCGGCTGCTTCCAGGCGGTCGAGTTCGTCGCCGACCCGGATACGCGCGAGCGCGATCCCGGCCTTCAGGAGCGGGTCGCCGACGGCATTCTCCGGCGCGGGATCATCGCCGACTCGAGCACCACCTCGCTCAACCTCCAGCCGTCGCTGCTGATGCCGCCCGCGGCTCTGGAGACGGCGCTCGACCTCGTCGCCGGGGTCGTCGACGAGGAGCTGGGTTGAAGCCGCTCGAGGCCGAGCTCCGCCGCGAGCTCGGCGAGCTCGCGGCGGGCGGAGCGCTGAAGCGCTTCCGCGAGATCGCCTCGCCGCAGGGGCCGGAGGTGAGGTTCGCCGACGGCAGCGAGGCGATCTGCCTCTGCTCCAACGACTACCTGGGGCTGGCCGCCGACCCCGCCGTGGTCGAGGCGGCAGGGCGCGGGCTGCGTGAGCACGGCGCCGGGACCGCATCGGTCCGGTTCATCTGCGGGCTCTTCACGCCCCACCTCGAGCTCGAGCGCGATCTGGCCGGATTCCTCGGCGCCGAGCGGGCGCTGAGCTACGTCTCCTGCTGGAACGCGAACCAGGCCCTGCTCGACACCCTCGCCGGCGACCGGACCTGGATCCTCTCCGACGAGCTCAACCACGCGTCGATCATCGACGGGATCCGGCTCGCCCGTCCCGCCGGCAAGGCGGTCTACGCCCACGCGGATCCGGGCGCGCTCGAGGCCGAGCTCGGGCGGGTGCCGCCGGGGCACCGGTGCCTGGTCGTGACCGACGGCGTCTTCAGCATGGAGGGCGATCTCGCCCCGCTGCCGGAGATCGTGGAGCTGACCGAGGAGCACAGCGCGACGCTGATCGTCGACGACTCGCACGGGCTCGGTGTCCTCGGGCCGACCGGGCGGGGAACGGCGGAGCACTTCGGCCTGACCGATCGGGTCGACATCGTCACCGGGACGCTCGGCAAGGCGCTCGGCGGCGCGGCGGGGGGCTTCGTGGCCGGTGACGCGGCGCTCTGCGAGCTCCTCGAGCAGCGCTCGCGCGCTCAGCTGTTCTCCAACGGACTGCCGCCGTCGGTGGCCTGCGGGGCCCGGGAGGCCCTGAGGATCCTCCGGGACGATCCGGGGCGGCTGGAGCGGCTCCACGCCAACGTCGCCCGCTTCCGCGACGGGGTCGCCGCGACCGGCCTTCGCCCACTCGACGGGGAGAGTGCGATCGTCCCGATCGTGGTCGGGGAGACGAGGGACGCGATCGCGATGAGCGATGCTCTGCTCGAGCAGGGCGTCTTCGCGATCGGCTTCGGCTACCCGGTGGTCCCCGAGGGGACGGCGCGGGTGCGGGTGCAGCTCTCGGCGGCGCTCAGCGACGCGCAGATCGACCGGGCGGTCGCGGCCTTCGCGGCGGTCGGCGAGAGCCGCGGTCTGCTCGTCGCCCCGGATCAGCCCGGGTCGACGGCCACGTAGACCTTCTTCAGCGTCTCGTGGACGGTCCACCGCGTCTCCGCCCCCGCCGGGAGTACGCAGACGTCGCCGGGGCCGACCTCGTGGGACTCGCCCGCGTGCTCGATGGTCGCCCGGCCCGCGATCACGACGAAGGTCTCGTCGGCCTCGACGTCGGTCACGACGCCGGGGGTGCACTGCCAGACGCCGGTCTCCAGCGTCGATCCGCCCGGCAGCGCGGCCGCCGCGATCTCACCGGCCGCCGTCCGCGGATCGCCCGCGAGGACCGTCCCCGGGTCGAGCGGCTCGTCCTCGAGCTCGATCGACCCGGGTGAGGAGACGACGATCCGTCTTTCTACATCCAACCCTTCTCCCAGGGTCCGGTGATCGCATAGGTGGTGCCGGGGTGGTAGAGGTGGACGAACAGCCACTTGCCGTCAGGGCTGTAGCAAGCCCCCGACCATTCGGTGACGCCCCACTTGTCCTTACCGATCAGGTCGTCCTTGTCCTCGACCTTCAGCTTGGTCGTGTTCTTGGCGAACGTCTCCATCTTCCCGTTGGGAGCCAGGACGCGGAGGAAGTTGTTCCCACCGTCCTCGCCGTCGCCATCCTCGCAGAGGACTACGCCTCCGCGGGGGCTGACGACGATCGCGTCGGGCTGGTCGAGGATCGAGCGGCTGCTCGATTCGAACACGAGCTCGAGGGTTCCCTTCTTGATGCTCTTCCCCGGCGTGTATCGCCACACCTGCCCTCGGTAGGCGTCGCCGGCTTCGCTGGCGGTGAACCAGACGCTGCCCTGACCCCAGTTCGCGCCCTCGAGGCCCATGAAGCGCGCGGCACCCTTCTCGCGGCCCTGGTCGTAGACGCGGGTCGAGTGGCGTTCGGCGTCCTCTGGATCGGGATCGGAGATCGTCACCCACTCGCAGGGCAGCTTCTTGCCCACCTTCTGCCCGGTCACGGTGTTGTACCGCGACCGGCCCTTGACGCACAGCATCTGCAGCCTGCCGCCACGGTGGAGCTGGCCCCGGTGGTTGGGGATGTAGCGGTAGAACCCGTCCGGGCCGTTGTCCTCGGTCATGTAGACGATGCCGGTCTTCGGATCGACCGCGCAGGCCTCGTGGACGAACCGGCCCATCGCCTTGATCGGCTTCGGGTCGATCGGGCTGGTCGCGTCGCGCGGGATCTCGAAGACGTAGCCGTGCTCCTTCTCGTACCCCTTGTGCTTACCGACGGTCGACTCCTCGCAGGTGAGCCATGTTCCCCACGGCGTCTTGCCGCCGTTGCAGTTGTTGTCGGTGCCGTTGAGGACGAGCGAGCTGCCGATCAGCTCGCCGGTGTTCGTGTCGAACATCGACGTCGTCACTCCGCCCTTGGCGTGGCGGTCGTAGGCCTTCTTCTTGCCGAGCGAGTTGCCGAACCCGGCATTCTCCTGGTTGCGGATCAGGGTCAGCTTGCCGTTGCCCGCGTCGAACAGCGTCGACCCGTCGTGGTGCTTGGGCGTCTTCAGCCCGTCGCTCATCAGGGATCCCGCCTTACCGAACTCGAAGACCTGGAATCCGGCCGGCAGCTTGAACGGGCCCGTCTTCACCAGGGGGCCGTAGCCGGGCTTGCTCGCGGCGCGGGATGCGACCTTCCGGACCTGCTGGGCGACCGCCGTCTCAGCACCGGTCGCGGCCATGATCTGAGCTCCGATGCCGGCCGCGGCCACGAGCTTCGCGCCGTTCTTCAGCGATTCACGGCGGGTCATCCCCTCGAGCTCGGGGAACTCGCCGCCCGGGCTCATCGGGCCTTCGGTCGGGCGGTTGACGTTGGCCATCTCTGTCTCCTGTCCTGGTCGTGTCGGGAAGTGCCTGTCGCAACCCGCTGAACCCGCATCGCTGGTCTTCGATGCGCTCAGCCGCGACCATAACCGATCTGGAGGAATTGTTCAACAATCCAACCGAACTAGGGTTGGAAACGGCCCGCCGGCGGGCTTTTCCCTATGCGGTCAGGTCCGCGGCGATCCGCTCGAAGGCGGCGGTGTGAGCGTCGACCTGGTCCTCGGTCGTCGCCGGCGACATCAGCGCCATCATGTGGAACGGGGTGAACAGGATCCCCTCGTTGAGCATGTAGAGGTGCATCAGCTCGTCGAGCGGCCCGCCGATCACCTCGGCCGCCTCGCCGCCGTCGTGCGGGGGCTCGGCGGAGAACATGTACTCGACCCGGCACCCGAGCCGGATCGCGCTCCACCCGAGCCCATATTCCTCGATCGCCGCGTTGACTCCCGACTCGTAGCGCTCGGCGAGCGCGATCATCCGCTCGTACGCCTCCTCGGTCAGGACCTCACCGAGGGTGGCCCTGACCGCGGCGAGCTGGAGGGCGTTCCCGGCGAGGGTCCCGCCGACGCCGCCGACGTCCGCCGCCTCCCAGAACGTCGACGCGAGGACCTCCTCTGCGACCTCGTCGGAGAGCCCGTAGGCGCCGGTCGGGATTCCGCCCGCGATCGGCTTGCCCATGCTCATCGCGTCGGGCTCGAGGCCGTGGACGGCCGTGTAGCCGCCGGGGCCGCAGCTCAGCGTGTGGGTCTCGTCGATGATCAGCAGCGTCCCGTGCTCGCGGGTCAGCCGCCGGACCTCGTCGTGGTAGCCGGGATCCGGGAGCACGATCCCGATGTTGGTCAGGGCGGGCTCGATCAGAACGCAGGCGACGTCCTCGTTCGCGAGCTCGCGCTCGAGGCCGGCGACGTCGTTGATCTCGACCACGCGGGTCGTCACCGCCGGGTCGACGGGAGGCCCAACGCTTCCCCAGCGCGGCTCCACCTTCCCCTCCGGGGTGAGCGTCGCGACGGTCTCGTCGACGGACCCGTGGTAGCAGTGGTTGTGGACGAGGATCTTGGAGCGGCCGGTGATCTGGCGGCAGAGCCGGATCAGGAAGCGGTTCGCGTCGGTTGCCGACACTGTGAACTGCCAGTGACGCATGCCGAACCGCTCGGCCATCATCGTGCCGACCGCGGCTGCGTCCTCGCTCGGGAGCATCGTCGTGATCCCGCGCCCGAGCTGGCGCTCGATCGCCGCGACGGTCGGTGCCGGAGCGTGCCCGCACATCGCGCCGGTGTCGCCGAGGCAGAGGTCCACGTACTCGATGCCGTCGACGTCGACGACGGAGGCGCCCTGCGCTTCGTGCACGTAGACGGGGAACCGGCCGGGCCAGCGGGTCATCCAGTTCATCGGCACGCCCGACAACAGGTCGGCACCGGCGCGCTCGTGGACCTCCTTCGACTTCGGGTGGGAGGCCTCGAAGCGCTCCTCTTCCCGCTTCAGCAACTCCGCGATTCGCTCGGTGCTCACGCTCTCTCCCATTCGCCCTCGACCTCCGGATTCTGTGCTATCGTCGAATTGTGGAACAATCTACCACGGCCCCTGAGCCGATCTCAGAGTCCTCGTCGTCCGCTTCCGGATCCCCCGACAAGGAGATCCGCCTCCGCACCGTATCCGTAGTCGACGCCGCCGCGGACGCGCTCCGCGAGATGATCCTCGACGGTTCGCTGGAGCCGGGTGCGCGACTCCGCGAGACCGAGTTCTCGCAGCGCCTCGGGATTGCCCGGCACACCTTCCGGGCCGCCGCCCAGATCCTCATCAACGAGGGACTGCTGCGCCGCCTTCCCAACCGTGGTGTCCAGCTCGCGGTCCTCGACCGCGACGACATCGTCGACATCTTCCGGCTCCGGGAGGCGCTCGAGATCGAGGCGGTGCGGCTCGGGATGTCGGCCGGCACCGAGATCCCGGAGGCGGCCGCCGCGGTCGAGCGCTTCAACGACCTCGGCGAGGACGCCTCCTGGCGGACGGTCGTCGACATCGACATGGCGTTCCACCGGGCGATCATCGACGCGACCGGGAGCGAGCGGATCAACCGCGCCTATGCCGGCGTGCAGTCGGAGATCCTGCTCTGCATGGCCCAGCTCCGGCCTCACTACGACCGGCCGGAGGACGTCGCCGCCGAGCATCGTGAGCTGCTCGAGGCGATCCGCTCGGGCGACGTCGATGCGACCGAGAAGCTGTTCCGAAAGCACCTCGGCGATGCCGCCGACAACCTGACTACTGCGCTCGAAGCGCGAGAGGAGGTGACCGCGTGAGCGGTCTGGAGATCATCTCGATCGGGGCCCGCGAGGTCCTGGACTGCCGCGGCCTGCCGACCGTGCAGGTCGACGTCGAGCTCGAGTGCGGGGCCAGCGGTCGGGCCGATGTGCCCTCGGGCCGCTCGACCGGCACGAACGAGGCCGTCGAGCTTCGCGACGGCGGCGACCGCTTCGGCGGCTTCGGAGTGCTCGGGGCGGTGGGCAACGTCAACGGCGAGATCGCCGAGGCGTTGCTCGGCTTCGACGTCGGCAGCCAGCGGGCGCTCGACGCGGCGCTGATCGCGCTGGACGGGACGCCGAACAAGGCCCGGCTCGGAGCGAACGCGATCCTCGGGGTCTCCCTCGCCGCCGCCCGCGCCTCCGCCGACGCCCACGGCAGCCCGCTCTACAGCCACCTCAACGGCAACGGCCACGTGCTGCCGGTGCCGCTGGTGAACCTGATCAACGGCGGCAAGCATGCCTCCAACGACCTCGACTTCCAGGAGTTCATCGTCATCCCCGTCGGGGCCGGCTCGATGCTGGAGGCCCTGCAGATCTCCACCGAGGTCAACCTCGCGCTGGCCGAGATCCTGCTCGAGCGTTACGGCAAGAGCGCCCTGAACACGGGCGACGAGGGCGGCTACGCGCCGGCCATATCGAGCCCGCACGAGGCACTCGGCCTCCTCCATGAAGCCGTGGCCGACGCCGGCCACAGCGGCAGGTTCCGCTACGGCCTCGATTGCGCCGCGACCCACTACCACTCCGCCGGAAGCTATGAGCTCGCCGGCGAGACGCGCGACACGGAGGCGATGATCGAGCTCTACCAGGAGCTGATCCGGGACTACGACGTCGTCACCATCGAGGACCCGCTCGACGAGGAGGATTACGAGGGCTTCGCGGAGCTGACCCGGGTGTCGGGGATCCAGATCGTCGGTGACGATCTCTTCGTCACCAACCCCGATCGCCTCGCGCGGGGGATCGAGGAGGGTGCGGCCAACTCGCTGCTCTGGAAGGTGAACCAGATCGGCACGCTGACCGAGTCCCTCGACGCTGCCGAGCTCGCCCATCGCAATGCCTACTCGGTGGTCGTCTCGGAACGGTCGGGCGAGACCGAGGACCCGATCATCTCCGACCTCGCGGTGGCGCTGAACGCCGGACAGATCAAGACCGGCGCCCCCGTCCGCGGGGAGCGGACCGCCAAGTACAACCGGCTGCTCGAGATCGAGGAACGGCTCGGCGAGACGGCGCGCTACCCCGGCGACGTCTTCCGCGCCCCCGTCGCCGTCTGAGGATGGATCGGGCGCTGCCAAGCGAGCGGAGGCCGGAGGGCGCAGTCCCGGCAGCCGCCGCGACGGCGGTGGAGCTCAGCCCTCCCGCGATCGGCAATCGTGCGGCGCTGCTCGCGCACGGGCTTCGCGCCCCACGCGAGCTGGCGCTGCGGGTGGCCGAAGCGGGCCTGGTCGCCTGCGACCCCGG
Source organism: Solirubrobacterales bacterium (assembly GCA_020438445.1). Classification (GTDB taxonomy): domain Bacteria; phylum Actinomycetota; class Thermoleophilia; order Solirubrobacterales; family 70-9; genus RHKX01. Next base: position 11,816 of record JAGQUO010000042.1, on the reverse strand, counting down.
CCTCGCGGTCGAGCGCCTGGTGGCGCTCGAGGGCGAGGAGCTGGTCGTCGACGGCGTCCGGCACCGGCTCGAGCCGGGCGGGCGCATCGTGGTGCTCGGCTCGGGAAAGGCGAGCCTGAAGATCGCGCTCGCACTCGAGCGGATCCTCGGCGACCGCCTGCACGGGGGGACCGTCGTCGTTCGGGCCGGGAGTGCGGCGGCGCTTCCCAGGCGGGTCGAGGTCCTCGAGGCGGCCCACCCGATTCCCGACGAGCGCAGCGTCGCCGGGGCCCTCTGGCTGCTCGAGCAGGCCGGTGCGCTCGGGGACAAGGACATCGTCATCGCCTGCTTCACCGGCGGCAGCTCCGCCCTCACGAGCCTGCCGCCGGCCGGTGTGACCACGGAGGAGAAGCGGGAGCTTCACCGCATCCTGCTCGGAGCCGGCCTGCCGATCTCCGAGGTCAACACGGTCCGCAAGCAGGTCTCGGGCTTCAAGGGAGGCCGGCTGGCGCTCGCGGTCGCGCCGGCGCGGCTGATCAACCTCACCGTCTCCGACGTCGCCGGTGACGCCCTGGACGCGATCACCGACCCGTCGGTCCCGAACGACTCCACGGCAGCCGACGCCACGGCGATCCTCCGCAGCCACGACCTCTGGGGGGACGTCGCCGCGAGCATCCGCAGCCACCTCGGGGACCCGTTGCTGACGGTCCCGGACCTCTCCGGGATGGAGATCCACAGCACCCTGCTCGTCACCGGCGAGACCGCCTGCGAGGCGATGGCAGCCGAGGCGCGGGCCGCCGGCGCCGAGCCGGTGATCCTCTCGACCGCGCTCGAGGAGGAGGCCGCCGCGGTCGGGCGGATCCTCGGTCAGCTCGCTTTCGAGAGCGCCGGGCTCGGGCGCCCGTTCCCGGCCCCGGCCGTGCTCATCGGTTGCGGCGGCGAGAGCACCGTCCGGCTCGGGCCCGAGCACGACTTCGGCTCCGGCGGGCCGAACCAGGAGGCAGCGCTGGCGGCGGCGGGGAGATTCGAAGGGGCGGACGTGAGCGCCGTGTTCCTCGACACCGACGGCTCCGATGGGGGGACGGATCTGGCGGGCGCGATCAGCGACGGCGCGACAGTGGCCCGGGCCGGCGAGGCCGGTCTCGATCTCCGGCACGCCCTGGCGCAGCATCGCGCCGGCGATGCCGTGGCCGCGCTCGGCGACGGCATCGAGACGGGGCCGACACACACGAACGTCAACGATCTGTTCGCGATCGCGATCGGAGGGGGAGGGAATGACGGCTGACGGCGGCGACGGACCGATGATCGCTCTCGAGCGCGTCTGCAAGCGGTTCGGGGAGGCGACTGCGGTCGACGACGTGTCGCTGGAGATCGGCCGCGGCGAGTTCTTCTCGATGCTGGGCCCGAGCGGCTGCGGCAAGACCACGACGCTGCGGATGATCGCCGGCTTCGAGGAGCCGACCGCGGGACGCGTCTGGCTCGACGGCGACGACGTCACGCTGACCTCCCCGCGGCACCGCAACGTCAACATGGTCTTCCAGGACTACGCGCTGTTCCCGCACATGACGGTGGCCGAGAACGTCGGCTTCGGGCTGAAGCTGAAGCGGATTCCACGGGCGGAGCGCAGCGGGCGGATCGACGAGATGCTCGCGGTGGTCCGCCTCGAGGGCCTCGGCGGCCGCCGTCCCGCCGAGCTCTCGGGTGGCCAGCGGCAGCGCGTCGCACTAGCCCGGGCACTGGTCAACCGGCCGGCGGCGCTGCTGCTCGACGAGCCGCTCGGTGCGCTCGACCTGAAGCTGCGCCGGGAGATGCAGCTGGAGCTCAAGCGGATTCAGAAGAGCACCGGCACGACGTTCGTCTACGTCACCCACGATCAGGAGGAGGCGCTGACGATGTCGGACCGGATCGCCGTCATGGACGGCGGCCGCGTCGAGCAGCTCGCCGACCCGAAGACGCTCTACGAACAGCCGCAGACCGCCTTCGTTGCCGACTTCATCGGGACGTCGAACGCGCTCCGGGTCAGCGTCGACCGCCGCGAGGGGAGGCACGCGATCGTCGAGCCCGCTCCCGGCTTCCGCATCGTCGTTCCCGCCGACTGCCCGGTCGGCGGCGAGCTCCAGGTCAGCGTCCGCCCGGAGAAGATCAGCATGCTCGCCGGCCACGGGCATGGGGCCAACGGCCACGAGGGCTCGAGGATCGAGGGCGTGGCAGTCGAGCGGGTGTATCTCGGCTCGGTGTCGCAGACGGTGGTCGAGCTGCCCGACGGCGACCGGCTCGCGGTCCACGAGCTCAACGACGACGACGTCTCCGAGGTCGCCCCCGGCGACCCGGTGACGCTGCTCTGGGCGACCCGCCACAGCCTCGTCGTCGCCGACGCGCTCGGAGCGCGGCCATGACCCGGCCCGGAGCGGCGGCCCTCGGCCCGCTCGCCGCGGTTGCGATCGTCGTGATCGCCGGCTGCGGAGGAGGCGGAGGTGAGGGAACGGCCGACGTGGCCCCGCCGCCCGACGATCCGTCCGCGCCGGCGAGCGGGACGCTCAGCGTCTTCGCATATCAGGACTCGATCACCGACCAGCTCCTCGACCCGTTCCGGCAGGCCAACCCGGACCTCGACCTGAAGACCGCCGGCTTCGGCTCCAACGACGAGGGGGCGGCGAAGATGGCCGGCGGCTTCCGGGCCGACGTCGTCGAAGCCTGTCTCGACGAGATGAGCGCGTTCACCGACCGCGGATTGCTGCGCCCGATCGACCCGGACGGGATCGAGGACTGGGACGACCTCGTCTTCCGGGATGCCGACGGGGTCCGCGACGGCTCCGACGTCCTCGTCGTTCCGCTCTCGGCGGGGCCCCAGGGGCTGATCTACGACGCCGGCGAGATCCCACCCGGCGAGATCGACTCGTTCGCCGACCTCTTCGATCCCGCCTATGCGGATCGGGTCGCGATCGAGGGCGACTACGCGCTGCCGGCGATCGCGGAGACCGCGCTCTCGCTCGGGATCGAGGATCCGATGAACCTCACGCCCGACCAGCTCGACGAGGTGACTCAGAAGCTGATCGACAGCCGCGACCAGTTCCGCTCGATCTGGCGATCCGACGCCGACGTCGTCAACCTCTTCCGGTCCGGGGAGATCGCCCTCGCCGACGGCGGCCCCGGGTTGACGGAGCGCATCCGCGACACCGGAGTCGACGCCCGCTGGGTCGCCCCGGAGGAGCGGCCGCTGTCGTGGGTCTGCGGGTTCGCGATCACGGCCGACGCCGAGAACACCGATGCGGCCTACAAGCTGATCAACTGGCTCGCCTCGCCCCAGGCGCAGGCGATCCGGGCCGACGACGGCTACGTCGTCACCAATCCGAAGGCGATTCCGCTGGCCGATCCGGCCGCGCGGAAGACAGCCGATCCGAAGTCGATAGCCAACGCGATTCCCGAGACGGAGCCACCCGACTATCAGGAGTGGGTGCGGGCGTTCCGGGAGTTCCAGGCCCAATGAGGGCCGGAGAGGAGAGTTCGAGATGAAGGGGATGATCGCTGCCCTCGCCGTGACGGCCGGGCTGGCGGTGGCGGGGTGCGGGGGCGGCGGAGGCAGCTCCTCGGTCGTGCCGCCGCCGAAGGATCCCGATGCGCCGGCGACCGGCACCCTGAGGTTCTTCGCCTACGGCGACACAATCGTCGACCCGATGCTGGACCCGTTCCGCAAGGAGAATCCGGACCTCAACCTGAAGACGGCGAGCTTCGACTCCAACAAGGCGGCCGCGGCGAAGCTCGCCGGCGGCTTCGAGGCGGACGTGGTCGAGGTCTGCACCGACGAGATGAAGCCGCTGACGGCTCGAGGGCTGCTGCGCCCGCTCGACGAGAAGGCGGTCCCGGAGTTCGGCGATCTCGCGTTCTCCGAGCGCCCGGAGGTGCGCGACGCCAACGGCGACGTCCTCTTCGTGCCGGCGTCCGCCGGCCCCCAGGGGCTGATCGTCAACACCGACGAGATCGATCCCGCCACGATCGACTCCTACGCCGACCTGTTCGATTCCCGGTACGCGGGCAACGTCGCGCTCGAGGCGACCCCGCTGACCGCGATCGGCGCCGCGGCCCTGGCGATGGGCATGGACGACCCGATGAACCTCAGCGACGAGCAGGTCGAGGAGGCGAAGAACTACCTGCTCGACCATCGCGACCAGTTCCGGGCCTTCGCCGAGTCCGATGCGTCGATGGTGAACCTGTTCAAGTCCGGAGAGGTCGTGATCGCCGACGGCGGGCGCGGCACCGCCCAGGCGATGATCGACGACGGCGTCCCGGTCGAGTGGATCGCGCCGAAGGAGGGTGCGCTCTCCTGGGTCTGCGGGCTCGCGATCACGTCGCAGGCGCAGAACACCGATGCCGCCTACAAGCTGATCAACTACTACGCGTCGCCCCAGGCGCAGGCGATCTCCGGTGACATGGGATTCGTCGCGATGAACCCGAAGGCGCTGCCGATGGTCAGCCCGGCGTTCAAGAAGACCGCCGATCCGCGCAACCTCCAGAACGCGATCCCGCAGACCGAGCCGGAGAACTCGGACACCTACGATCGCGCTTGGCAGGAGGTGCAGGCGGGCTGATGGCGGGGGCCGCGGCATCCCCCGCCGGCATCCGGGCCCCCCGGCCCTCGGGGGCGGTCGACGACCTGCCGCCGCCCGTCCGGCGGTCGTTCGGTCATCGGATCCGCGCCAGGCTGCCCGGCCTGGCCGGGGGGATGCTGGTGGCCTTCGTGATGCTGGTGCTGTTCGGGCCCGTCCTGATGCTCGCCCTGTTCAGCTTCAACGACTCCTCGATCATCTCGCTGCCCTGGGAGGGGTTCACGACGAAGTGGTACGAGGAGGCGTGGGCGAACGGGCAGGCACGGGACGCGGTCACGAACTCGCTGATCGTCGCGACGATCGTCATGGTCCTCTCGGTCGTGCTCGGGACGATGGCCGCGTGGGGCCTGACCCGGCTGCGGTTCCGCGGCCGCGGGCTGATCGCCGGGCTGAACGGCTCGGTCCTCGTCGTTCCCTGGCTGATCATCGGCGTCGCCGGTCTGATCTTCTTCAGCCAGATCCAGGTCCAGCTCTCGCTGGAGACGATCGCGCTGATGCACCTCGTCGTGACCTTCCCGCTCGTGGTCGCGATCGTCTCCGCCGGCCTCGTCCGATTCCAGCGCTCGCTCGAGGAGGCCGCGATCGACCTCGGCGCGACCCAGGTCCAGATGCTGCGCTACGTCGTCCTCCCGCAGATCGGGCCGTCGATCGCAGCGGCGTCGATCTTCGCCTTCGCGTGGTCGTTCAACAACTTCGAGATCTCGTTCTTCACCGGCGGCTTCGAGCAGACGTTCCCGGTCTGGGTCTTCTCGATCCTGCGCCAGTCCGAGAACCTCCCGGTCGTCAACGCGGTCTCGACGGTGATCGCCGCCGCCCAGATCGTCGCGGTGTTCGCCGGCTGGGCGCTGATGAAGCGCCTGTCCAGGAGCGGTGAGGACGAGAACCTGACCGGCCTGCTGACCGGGGGGACGCGCTGATGGAGGCCGCGGCGATCCCCGTCCGGCGCAGCTCGCGGGCCAAGCGCCTCGTCCAGCCGCTGGCATTCATGGCGACTCCGACGGCGCTGCTGATCGCGTTCTTCCTGGCGCCGATGCTCGTGATGCTCGGCGTCGCCTTCGACCGCGGGCTCCTCGACGGCGGCGTCGGCTTCAACTTCACGTTGACCAACTTCACCGACGTGATCAGCGATCCGCTCAATCGCAAGGTCGCGCTGACGACCTTCGAGATCGCCACCACGGCGATGCTCGTGCAGCTCATCGTCGCGGTGCCGCTCGCTTACGTGATCGCCTTCAAGGCGGGCCGGTGGCAGGTGCCGATCCTGCTCTTCCTGGTCCTCGCCGACGAGCTCAACCCGATGGTCCGGATCTACGCGTGGCGGATGCTGCTGGGCCGCGAAGGGCTGATCAACGAGGGGCTGATGAGCATCGGCATCATCAACCACCCGATCGACGCCTTGCTGTTCAGCCAGTTCGCGGTGACGGTCGTGCTGTCGACGAGCTATCTGACCTACACCGTGATCCCGATCTACGGAGCGATGAAGGCGATCGACGGGAACGTCTTCGAAGCCGCACGCGACCTCGGCGCCGGGTGGTGGACGACGACCAGGCGCGTGCTGCTGCCGCTGATCGCGCCCGGGATCTTCATCTCGCTCCTGCTCGTCTACATCCCGCTCTTCACCGACTTCGCGAGCCCGGCGCTGGTCGGCGGCACGAGCGGCTACATGCTCGGCAACGTCGTCAACGACTACGTGCTCGAGGCGGGGGACCTCAACCGCGGGGCGGCGATGAGCATCATCATGCTCGGGCTCTCGGCCCTGTTCGCGCTCGTCGCCTACCGGCTCGCGCGGATCAACAGGCTGGAGAGCTGATGCCCGCCGGCGATCGCTACGACGCCGTCATCGTCGGCGGCGGTCACAACGGCCTGGTCGCCGGGTTCTATCTCGCTCGCGCGGGGCTGCGGCCGCTGATCCTCGAGCGGCGGGACATCGTCGGCGGGTGCTGCGTCACCGAGGAGTTCGCGCCCGGCTACCGGGCATCGACCGGCGCCTACGTGATCAGCATGCTCCGCGAGCCCGTCTGGCGCGACATGAAGCTCGCCGAGCGCGGGATCCGGATCGATGCCGCGGGACCGTCGCTGTACGGATTTCCCGGCGGCGAGCGGCTACTGCTCGGCGAGGACATACCCGCTTCGCAGGCTGAGATCGCGAGGCATTCGGCGGCCGACGCCCGGGCGCTGCCGGAGTTCGAGGCGGCGCTGGCACGGCTCGCCGAGGTCGTCGCGCCGCTGATGGACGCGACGCCGCCGAACCCCGCTCACGTCAGCCCGGGGGAGATCCCGTCCCTGCTGCGGATGGCGGGCCTGGCGCGCCGCAATCGCGCTGCCATCAACGACGCCCTGTACCTGTTCGCCACCTCCTGCACCCAGTACCTGGGCGAGTTCTTCGAGTCCGACGTTGTGATGGCGGCGATGGGCTGGCACGCGATCAACGACTCGGTCGCCGGGCCCTCGACTCCCGGCACCGCCTACGTCCTGCTGCACGATCACGCCGCCGAGCAGGCCGGTGGGGGGCTTCGCACCTGGGGCTTCGTCCGCGGCGGCATCGGGCTCGTCACGGAGGCGATGGCCGACGCCGCGCGCGAAGCGGGGGCGGAGGTCAGGACCGGGGCGGAGGTCGAGCGCGTCCTGATCTCCGGCGGGCGCGCGACCGGGGTCGAGCTGGCCGGTGGCGCGGTCGTCGAAGCCGACCGGGTCCTCTCGAACGCCGACCCGCTGCGGACGTTCTTCGGGCTCGTCGGAACCGACGAGCTCCCCGGCTCGTTCGTCGCGTCGTTGCGCAACTACCGCTGCGAGGGAACGAGCGTGAAGATCAACCTCGGCATCGACCGCCTCCCGCAGGTCACCGGGATGCCCGCGGGCGAGCGCGAGCCGTATCTCGGCGGGATCATGGAGTTCGGCGGCTTCATCGCCGACATGGACCGGGCGCAGTTCGAGGCCCGCGGCGGTCGCCTCGGATCGGACCCTCACGTCGAGGTCTGCATCCCGACCTTCCACGATCCCGCGCTCGCGCCGGAGGGCCGGCACGTGCTGACGATCGACGTCAACTCCCAGCCGTGCACCCTGGCGGAGGGCGAGGGAACGTGGGCTGAACATCGCAATGCGGTGGCCGACCGCGCGATCGCGACGCTCGAGGACTACATGCCGGGGCTGACCGACTCGATCGAGGCCCGCCAGGTCCTCAGCCCGAAGGATCTCGAGGCCCTGCTCGGCATCACCGGGGGGCATGCCCTCCACGGCGACATGTCCTTCGACCAGCTCTTCAATCTGCGGCCCGTTCGCGGCCACGCCGACTACCGGACTCCGATCGAGAACCTCTACCTGTGCGGCGCCGGCACCCACCCCGGCGGCGGCGTGAGCGGCGCCAACGGGCGCAACTGCGCACGCGAGGTCATCCGCGATGCGCGCAGCCCACTCGATCGGATGCGGCACCGCTTCGCCTGAACGGCGGACGCCCCGGCCGGGCAGGCGGGCTCAGCCGCTCAGACCTCGACGTGAGCGAAGCGGAGCCGCCCCCCTCCGCCGAGGTCGAGCGTCCCCATGGTCGGTGCCGGTGCACGCCGCCGGTCGGTCGGTGACCCCGGATTGAAGATCGTGAAGCCGGCGTCGGGGTCGGTTTCGAGCAGCGGGATGTGCGAGTGACCGAAGATCACCGCCGAGGCGTCGGGGAATGCCTTTCGCATCCGTCGCAGCCTTCCCCGCTTCGCACCCGCATCGTGGATCACGCCGACGACGTGCTCCCCCAGCGCGAACTCCGCCCGCTCGGGAAGTCGCCGCCGGACGGCGGGCTCGTCGACGTTGCCGTGGACGCCGACGACCGGCGGCCCGATCGACTCCAGCATCTCCAGCACCTCGAGCTTCCACCAGTCCCCCGCGTGGACGATCAGCTCCGCCTTGCGCAGGAGCTCGAGGCAGCGATCGGGCACGACCCGAGCACCCTTCGGCATGTGGGTGTCGGCGACGAGTGCGACCAATCCCCGCTCAGACCGACAGCTGCTGCTTCAGGCTCTCGACCACCTCGGGATCGCGCAGGGTGCTGACGTCGCCGAGCTCGTTGCCGGCGGCGATGTCGCGCAGGAGCCGCCTCATGATCTTGCCGGACCTCGTCTTCGGCAGGTCGTCGGCGAACGCCATCTGCTTCGGGCGCGCGAGCTTGCCGATCTTGTCGGCGACGTGCTCGCGGAGCTCCGCCTCGAGCTCGTCGTCGCCGACCGTGTCACCCGACGGCGTCACGAACGCGAAGATCGCCTGGCCGGTGTCCTCGTCGGGCACGCCGATCACCGCCGCCTCGGCGACCTTGGGGTGGCTGACGAGCGCCGACTCGACCTCCATCGTCGAGAGGCGATGGCCGGAGACGTTGATGACGTCGTCGGTGCGGCCGACGATCCAGAAGTAGCCGTCCTCGTCGACCCGGGCGGCGTCGCCGACCTGGTAGGTGTCGGGGCCGAAGCGCTTCCAGTAGGTCTCGACGAATCGCTCGGGCTCCTTGTAGAGGGTTCGGGCCATCGAGGGCCAGGGCCGGGTCAGTGCCAGATGCCCTCCGCCCTCGGCGATCTCGTTGCCGGCGTCGTCGAGGATCTTCGCCCTGATCCCGGGGAACGGAACCGTGGCCGAGCCGGGCTTGGTCGTCGTCAGGCCCGGGAGCGGGGTGATCATGATCGCTCCGGTCTCGGTCTGCCACCAGGTGTCGACGATCGGGCAGCGCCCGCCGCCGACGTTCTCGTGGTACCAGAGCCATGCCCGCGGGTTGATCGGCTCGCCGACCGATCCGAGCAGCCGCAGCTTGCTCAGGTCGTGCTTCTCGACGTGCTCGACCCCCCACTTCATGCACGCGCGGATCGCGGTCGGGGCGGTGTAGAAGATCGTCACCCCGTAGCGCTCGGCGATCTCCCACCAGCGGTCCTCCGCCGGGTAGTTGGGCGCACCCTCGTACATGACCGAGGTCGCGCCGTTGGCGAGTGGGCCGTAGACGATGTAGCTGTGGCCGGTGATCCAGCCGATGTCGGCCGCGCACCAGTAGACGTCGTCGTCCTTGAGGTCGAAGACGAGCTTGTGGGTGGCGGTCACCCCGGTCAGATAGCCCGCCGTCGTGTGCTGGATCCCCTTCGGCTTCGCGGTCGAGCCGGACGTGTAGAGGATGAAGAGCGGGTCCTCGGAGTCCATCGGCTCGGGTGGGCAGTCCGCCTCCGCGTCTCCGACGAGCTCCTCCCAGCGGTGGTCGCGGCCGTCGGTCATCGGCGGGTTCGACCCCGCCCGGTCGACGACGATCACGTGCTCGAGCGTGTCGAGGCCGGCGATCGCCTGGTCGAGAGCCTCCTTCATCGGCGTCGGCTTGCCGCGGCGGAGCGTCGCGTCGGCGGTGATCAGCGCCTTCGCGCCGGAGACCTCCATCCGCTCGACGACGGAGCCCGCCGAGAAGCCGCCGAAAACGACGTTGTGGATCGCGCCGATCCGCGTGCAGGCGAGCATGGCGACGGCCGCCTCGGGGACCATCGGCATGAAGATCCCGACGACGTCGCCCTTGCCGATCCCGAGCGCCTTCAGGCCGTTGGCGGCCTTCTGGGTCTGCTCGAGAAGCCAGGCGTAGGTGATCTCCTTGCGGGTCCCGTCCTCGCCCTCCCAGTAGTAGGCGATGCGGTCGCCGTTGCCGGCGGCGACATGCCGGTCGAGGCAGTTGGCGGAGACGTTGAGCCTGCCGCCCCCGAACCACTTCGCGAACGGCGGCTCCGACCAGTCGAGGATCTCCTCGAACGGCTCGATCCAGTCGAGCTTCTCCGCCCACGAGCCCCACCAGGCCTCCGGGTCGGCATCGGCACGCTCGTAGATGCCGGGGTCGGAGGCGTTCGCCTGCGCCGCGAACTCGGGCGGCGGCGGGAACGTCTGCTCGGTGTGGAGGAGGACGTCGAGGCCTCCGTCTCCGCCTGCCGTGGACTGGTCCTCGCTCATTTCGGTCTCCTCCGTTTGCGGGCCGCTGCGACGAGCCGTAACTTAGCCAACCCCGGTCCGCAGCTTTCGCCTCGGCACCGTGTTTGAGATCGCAGTGGCGCACCGGTCCCGTGCGTCGCGAAAGCCGATGAACCCGTTCAGAATCGCCACAGCCGTCCTGCTCGCGCTCGCCGCCGCGATCGCGCTCGTCCCCTTCTCGGCGACCGCCGCGACCGGAACCGTCGTCCGCTCGGCCGGCGAGAGCCCGGCGGCGATTCGCGACTACTGGACGAAGAGCCGGATGCGGCACGCCGAGCCGGTTCCGGTCGAGCCGGTGACCCGGTCGGCCGCCGGCGAGGCGCCGGCGGGTGAGCAGGCGCCGCCGACCTACGTGGCGCCGGCAGCGCCGGGGCAGCCGGCGAGCGCCCGGATCGAGCGCGGCCCCGCCTCCGGCGAGGGCCGGGCGTCAGGGCTCGCCACGCCGGTCCCGAACCCCGCCGCCGCGAAGGTCCGAGCCCACGGCAAGGTCTACTTCACCGTCAAGGGAGGTTCCTATCCGGGGAACTTCGTCTGCTCCGCAACCGCGGTCAACAGCCCGAACCGCAGCCTCGTCTGGACCGCGGGCCACTGCGTGTACGACGCCGAGCACGACGGTGGCAAGTCGATCAACTTCGCCTTCGCGCCCGCTCACGGCACCGCCGGGGACCCATACGGGATCTGGCCGGCGAAGAAGCTCGGCACGACGAAGGGGTGGAAGCGGGACGGGAACCTGCGCTACGACGTCGGCGCCGTCGTCGTCGCCCGCAACGACGGTCGCCGGCTGCAGGCCGTCGTCGGTGCCCGCGGCATCGGCTTCGACCAGGGCCGCAAGCATCACTACGACATCTTCGGCTATCCGGCATTGGCCCCGTTTGACGGCGAGATCCCGTACACGTGCTCGGGCCCGAACAGCGGCTCCGACTCGCCGGGCGGGAGTGGGCCGAAGACGATCCGCTCGCGCTGCGACATGACCGCCGGTTCCAGCGGCGGCGGCTGGATCGTCAAGAAGACGCTGCTGTCGGTGACGAGCTACGGCTACGGCGGCCAGCCCGACTACCTCTACGGCCCCTACCTCTCGCAGACGGCGAAGAAGCTCTACAAGCGGATGCGCCGCTGACCGCGGCTAGGACGCGAGCGCAGCGCGCTTGCGGTGGGTGCGGATCTCGCTCATGATCCGCTCGAGGCGCGGCTCGGAGCTGGCGTCGACGTGCCCCATCGCGGCGCCGATGGCCGGGTGGACCGCGCTGATCTGCTCGTGCATCGCCTTTTTTTTTT
>JAGQUO010000041.1 GCA_020438445.1 Solirubrobacterales bacterium | reverse complement strand
TACTCGGCGGAAAAGGGCGGCGGATCGAGACGACGCTCGAGACGCCGGCATGCGCAGGTCGACGCGATTTCGGGCTCTGGACCTCGGCGTTGCGAGGCCCTCGGGGATCCGGCCTCGGGGATCCGGCGCCCGGGACCCCGGTTCTGCGAGTACCCAGCGGTACCAGGTCCGGGGAGACCTCCCCCCACCACCGGAGTCCCGCCCGTGGCGGGTGAGGGTGACGAGTACTGGGAGCGCATGCTCCGCGCGGCGCCCTACCACGGCACCGTCGAGAAGCTGCGCGACGCGGCCGATGTCCGCGGCTGGCGGCAGATCGAGGCGGCGCGGGCGAACGCCGCGAAGCTCGCCGGCAAGCCACCGCGAACGGTGCCGGCCGAAGCGGGGTCGGTGCGCGGCCGCCGCTACCGGCAGGTGAACGTGAAGCTCGCGCAGGTGGACTTCGAGCTGCTCTGCAGCCTCGCCGTGAGCCGCGACGTGCCGCCTTCGACGATGGCGAGGATGCTGCTGCGCCGGGCGCTGGCGCGCGAGGCGGAGGGGCTGTCGAGCAGCGCCGGCGAGGCGGGCGCCGGGTGACGGCTCAGAGGTCGATCGCGTCGACCCCGCCCCACCGGTCGTCGAGGTAGTCGACGACGAGGCTGCGGTGGCAGTACGCGGCATCGGGCTCGCTGCAGAGCAGGGCGGTCGGGCGCTCGAAGTCGCGGCGGTCGAGCCGGTCCTCGACGGCGCGCTCGGCGAGGAGGGCGCGGAACGCCGGCGCGAACTCCTCCCAGGTGCCCTTCCGCTTCTTGTAGGCGTCCATGATCTCGGCGGTCGGCGCCAGCAGCGGCTCGTGGACGTAGTCGGCGCCGATCAGCTCGTGCAGGAAGTAGGGGAGGTCGCGGGCCTTGGCGAAGCCGGCGAGCTGGGAGTCGTTGCGGAGGCGGATGTCGACGACCCGCTCGACGCCGGCGTCGCGGAGGCGGCCGAAGAAGTCCTCCGCCGTCGTCTGGGTGAAGCCGATGGTGAAGATCTCCATCGGCTCGGGGTGGGTCAGTCCCGGGGCGGCTCGTCGGCGCCGCCGGCGAAGTCCTCCGGCGTGACCTCGTCGAGGAAGTCCTTGAACTTCTCGACGACCTCCTCCTGGTCCTCGACCTCGTGCTCGAACTCGATCGAGGACTCCTCGATGACCTCCTCGGCCGCGTAGATCGGCGCGTCGGTGCGGACCGCGAGGGCGAGGGCGTCGGAGGGGCGGGAGTCGATCTCGACCTCGGCGCCGTCGACCGTCAGCGTGATCGTCGCGTAGAAGGTGTTGTCGCGGAGCTCGGTCACGGCGATCCGCTCGCACTTGACGTCGATGTTCTCGAGGACGTCGGCCATCAGGTCGTGCGTCATCGGCCGCGGCGTGCTCGCCCCCTGGAGCTTCATCAGGATCGCCGCGGCCTCCGGGTGGCCGATCCAGATCGGCAGGAAGCGGTTGCCGTCGGCCGTCTTCAGCAACACGATCGGCTGCTTGCCGACCATGTCGAAGCTGACGCCGTAGATCTGCATTCGTTGCAAGTGGGCGATCCTGGATTCGAACCAGGGACCTCGTCCTTATCAGAGACGCGCTCTAACCAACTGAGCTAATCGCCCGCGGTGGCGGATTCTAATAGCCGGGCGGCGGGGCTACTTCCGGCGCAGCGACTTCGTCAGCGCGAGGACCTCGTCGAGGTCCTCGAAGCGGATCTGGGCGGTCAGGCCGTTGGCTCCGGACCGGACCCTGACGTCGTGCCCGAGCGCCCGCTCGAGCGCGTCCTCGGCCTTGCCGATCGCCGCCTCCTCGTCCGGATGGAGCTCCCGCGCCTTGCGCTTCGCCGGCTCCTCCTCCCCCCTCGCACGCCGCTCGGTCTCGCGGACCGACCAGCCCTCGGCCACCGCACGGCGGGCGAGCTTGCGACGCTCGTCCTGGTCCTTGGCGGCGAGCAGCGCCCGCCCGTGACCCTCGCTGAGCTCGTCCGCCGCGAGCATCTCGATCACCTGGTCGGGGAGGTCGAGCAGGCGGATCAGGTTCGACACGGCGGAGCGGCTGCGGCCGACGCGGCGCGCCACCTCCTCCCTGCTCACCCCGAGCTCCTCGACCAGCGCGGCGCAGGCCCGGGCCTCCTCGACGGGGTTCAGATCCTCCCGGGCCATGTTCTCGATCAGTGCGATTTGCAGGCGTTTCGTCTCGTCCTCGGTGCGGAGGATGGCCGGGACCGTCTCCAGGCCGGCCCGCTGCGCGGCCCGCCAGCGGCGCTCGCCGGCGATCAGCTCGTAGCGCCCGTCGCTGAGCGGGCTGACGACGAGGGGTTGCACCACCCCGGACTCGGCGATCGACTCGGCGAGGAGGTCGAGCGCGTCGTCGTCGAAGGCCTTCCGCGGCTGACCCGCGTTCGGCTTGATCAGCTCGACCGGGACGTCGCGGTAGGCGGGCTCGGCCAGCTCGTGGGACTCCGGCAGGATCGCGGCGAGGCCCCGGCCCATCCCGGGCTTCCTAGCCACGGGCCAGCACCTCTTCCGCCAGCGCCCGGTAGGCGACGGCGCCGCGCGACTCCGGCGCGTGGGCGATCACGGGGACGCCGAAGCTCGGCGCCTCGGCGAGCCGGACGCTTCTCGGGACGACGGTCTCGAGGACCAGATCTGTGAAGTGATCTTTCAGCTCGCGCTCGACATCCTGGGAGAGGCGGGTTCGGTCATCGGTCATGGTGATGGCGATCCCGGTCAGAACCAGGCCGGGGTTGAGCTGACGCCGAACCGACTGCAGCGTGTCGAGGAACTGGACGAGGCCCTCGAGCGCCAGGTACTCGGCCTGGACCGGCACGATCACGCGGTCGGCGGCGGCCAGCGCGTTGACCGTGATCGGGCCCAGCGAGGGCGGGCAGTCGAGGAAGGTCGCGGCGAAGCGCTCGCGGACGGGGCCGAGCCCGTCGCGCAACCGGTACTCGGAGCGCTCGAGTCCGGGCAGCTCGACCGCGGCCCCGGCGAGGTCCAGGTTCGCGGGGACGACCCAGAGGTTGTCGGTGTCGCTCGGCCGCGCCGCCTCGGCGATCGAGACCTCGCCGCAGAGCGTGTCGTAGGTGGAGGGGCGCAGCCCCCGATCGAGGCCGAGGGTCACCGTCGCGTTGCACTGCGGATCGAGATCGACGACCAGCGTCTGCCGGCCGGACTCGGCGATGCAGGCGGCGAGGTTGACGGTCGTGGTGGTCTTCCCCACCCCGCCCTTCTGGTTGGCGATCGCGTAGACGTAACCCATGTCTCGTTTCCTTGGCGTTGCGCCGGCGCGACTCTAGATCACGCCGCGGGGGCGCTTCTTGGCCATCCCCGGCCGACGCGGCAGATCCGCGGGCGTCGGCCCCGCCTTGCGGAGCAGGTGCAGGTGCCGGTTCCGGCTTCCCGAGTAGGGATCGGCGCTGCGGATCGCGACCGGGCGGATCGCAAGCCGGGGTGCCCCGCGTTCGAGTTCGGCCTCCTCGTCCGGATCCCTCCTCCCCTTCCAGGCGACGACCGATCCGCCGTCCCGGAGCAGCGGCGAGGCGAGCTCGGCGATCGTGCTCAGCCGGGCGACCGCGCGGGCGGTGACGGCGTCGTAGGCCTCCCGCCCCGGCGCGCCGGCCTGCGCCCACTCCTCGGCCCGGGCGTTCACCGCGCGCGCGTTCTCGATCCCGCCGGCCGCCGCGGCGCGGTCGCTGAACTCGCACGTGCGGCCGATCGACTCGATCAGGTCGACGCGGGCGTCGGGGAGCATCGCCGCCAGGACGAGGCCGGGAAATCCGGCGCCGGCGCCGACGTCGGCGATCGCGCCGGCCCCGGCGAGCTCGGGGAACCCGAGGCCGCTGAGGCTGTCGGCGACGTGGACGACGCGGGCGCGGCCGGGCTCGATCACCGTGCTCGGCGCGGTCGCGTCGGCCGCCAGCAGCGCCAGGACCGGCTCGAGCTTGGCGCGGGCGGCGTCGGTGAGCTCGGGCTGGGGGAGGGGCTCGGCTCCGGGGGCGTGCAAATCGGCCGCCGCGCGGGGCCTCAGTCGGAGATCAGCGGCGCGACGACGATCCGGCGCTCGGGCTCGTCGCCCTCGCTGTAGGTCTCGACGTCGCTGCGGTCCTTGAGGACCTCGTGCACCATCCGGCGCTCGCTGGCGGACATCGGCTCGAGCCGGACCGGCTCGTCGTTGCGGACGGCGCGCTGGGCGGCGACGACCGCCTCCTCCTCGAGCAGCGCCCGGCGCCGCTCCCGGTAGCCGGCGGCGTCGAGGGTGACGCGCTTGCGGTCGCTGACGCCCAGCGAAGCGGCGCGGTAGCAGAGCAGCTGCAGCGCATCGAGCGTCTGTCCACGCCGGCCGATCAGGATCCCGAGCTCGTCGGGGCCGTCGATCTCGGCGAAGATCTCGTCCTCGGACTCGGTGATCTCGACGTCGGCGTCGAGGTCGATCTCGTCGAGCACCCGGTCGACGATCGCCCTGACGCGCTCGGCCGGCTCCTCGGGAATCTCGTCGAGCTCGCTCATCGCGTCCTTCCACCCTTCTTCTTCTTCTTGCGCGGCGGCGGAGGCGGCGGCTTCGCGGCCTTCTGCTGAGCCTCCAGCTCCTCCGACGTCGGCTTCTTGACCGGACCAAGGATCGAATGGATGACCTGCTGCTGCCCGAGCGTCCACAGGTTCGTCGAGATCCAGTAGACCGACAGCGCGGCCTCGAACTGGAGCACGAACGGCGCGAACAGGAAGGGCAGCCCGTAGATGATGTACTTCTGCGGCCCCTCCATGCCCTGGCCGCGGACGGTCATCGCCAGGCCCGATGCGAGCTGCGTGACGATGAAGAGGACGACGAGGACGGCCGCGACGGCGCCCGTCGGCGGCTCGATCAGGCTCGGGATGAAGAGCCAGCCCTCCGGAGGCGAGTTCATCACGTCGTTCTGGAAGCTGTCGCTCTTCAGCATGTAGTAGAGCGAGATGAAGACCGGGATCTGGAAGAGCAGCGGCAGGCAGGAGGCCAGCGGGTTGATCTCGTTCTCCTGGTAGAACTTCATCATCGCCTGCTGCTGGGCCTGCTTGTCGTCCTTGTGCTTCTCCTGGATCTGCTTGAGCTGCGGCTGCAGCTCCTGAAGCGCCCGCATCGAGCGGATCTGCTTCATCGAGATCGGCAGGATCGCGAGGCGGACGACGAACACGAGGGCGACGATCGACGGTCCCCACCCGAGGTGGAGGGTGTCGTGGAAGAACAGGATGATCTGCTCGGGGATGTCCGTGAAGATCGATGCGACGGGCAGGGTCATCGGTCAGTGGCTGCTCTCT
The DNA here is from genome assembly GCA_020438445.1 of Solirubrobacterales bacterium. Classification (GTDB taxonomy): domain Bacteria; phylum Actinomycetota; class Thermoleophilia; order Solirubrobacterales; family 70-9; genus RHKX01. The sequence goes on along the minus strand of JAGQUO010000041.1, from coordinate 15,416 downwards.
CGGTGCGGGTCGGGGTGTTGCGGAAGAGGGTGCGGTCGGACAGCGTGTCGAAGCCGCCGTTGCTGAAGGGATTGCATCGTAGGACCCGCCACGCGGCCAGGATCATGCCGCGAAACGGCCCGAGCTCGCGTACCGCCTCCTCGGCGTAGGTGGAACAGGTCGGGTAATAGCGGCAGCGCGGCCCGATCGCGGGCGAGACGAAGCGGCGGTAGAAGCGGATCGGCAGCAGGACGATCGAGGCGAGCGGACCGGGCCGCGCCGGCGTTTCACGTGAAACGCCGTGCCCGGGGAGGATTGCCTCCGTTTCACGTGCAACGGTCACTCGCCGGCCTCGTCGAGGAGCGCGGAGAGCGAGTCCTGCAGCCCCTTCGTCCCCTCGCGGTCGATCAGCCCGGCGACGTCGCTGCGGCCGACGAGCACGAAGTCGTAACCGGCCGGCAGCCGCTCCGACATCGCCCAGAAGGCCTCGCGCATCGCCCGCTTGACCTTGTTGCGCTCGATGGCGCCGCCGACCTTGCGGCCGACCGAGACGCCGAGGCGGACCTCCTCGCCGGAGTCGTCTCCGCGCGGGAAGGCGTAGAGGACCAGGAACCGGTTCGCGTGCGAGCGGCCGTCCCGATAGGCGCGATCGAAGTCGCCGCTGCGCGAGAGGCGACCCCGCTTGCGACCCTCGCCTCCCGGCTTGGACACGATCTAGACCGTCAGGCGCTTGCGGCCCTTGCGGCGACGGCGGCGAATGATGTCGCGGCCGTGACGGGTCCGCATGCGGGCACGGAAACCGTGCGCGCGAGCGCGCTTTCTCTTCTTTGGCTGCCAGGTTCGCTTCATGTCGGAATCCCTCGCCCGGCGGGTGCCGCGGGCGGACGGGACGGCGCAGTATAGGGACGCGGGCGGGAAGGGTTATGACGCGATTTGCGGAGTTGGGCGCGGACGCCCCCGTCGGAGCCGCGAAGCGGACCTATGATCGCCGGGGAGAGCCCTCCCGGCGCCGCCGGGACGCGGCTGTCGTTCCCAGGACCATGCAAGACGACTCGCGACAAGAGCTGGCCACGATCTGGAACGGAGTCCGGGAGGAGCTCCGTGAGACCCTGCCGCCGTCGGCCTTCGAGAACTGGCTCGAGCCGCTTCGCGCCGTCGGCGTCCAGGGCAGCCGCCTCTACGTGTCCGGGCCCGATCGCGTCCGCGACTGGTTCCGCCGCCGTTACGGCGCCGCCGCCACCGAGGCGCTGCGCCGCCGCGCTCCCGGGTTCACCGAGATCGCCTTCACCGACCCGCCGGCCGACGGTGGTGGGGAGGGGGGCGAGGGAGCCCGGACGCGGTCCGCCGACCCGATCCCCGCCGGCCTCGCGGCGGGCCTCGACTTCGAGCACTTCGTGATCGGCTCCGGCAACCGATTCGCCCACTCCGCCGCGCTGGCGGTCGCCGAGTCGCCGGGGGAGTCCTACAACCCGCTCTTCCTCTACGGATCGCCCGGGCTCGGTAAGACCCACCTGCTGATCTCGATCGCCAACTACCTGCGGGGCCAGCGCCCCGACCTCGCCGTCGCCTATACGACCGCCGAGCGCTTCACGTCCGAGTTCGTGATGTCGCTGCGCGGCGACGGGCGCCCCGCGGATCGCTTCAAGAAGCGGTATCGCGGCGTCGACGTGCTGCTGATCGACGACGTCCAGTTCCTCGAGGGCAAGGAGCGGACCGAGGACGAGTTCTTCCACACGTTCAACGAGCTCTACGCGCAGGGCAGCCAGATCGTCCTCTCCAGCGACCGGCCGCCGGAGGCGATGGAACGGCTGAGCGAGCGGATGCGCGACCGGTTCGCCTGGGGCCTGACCGTCGAGCTCCAGGGCCCCGACCCGGCGACGCGGATCACCCTCCTGCGCCGGCTCGCAGCCGAGCACGGCATCCCCGTCCCCGATCTCGAGGTCCTCCAGCAGATCGCCGGCGCCGCGCCGGGGAACCTGCGCCGGCTCGAGGGCGCGCTCACCCGCGTCACCGCCTTCGCGTCGATGCTCGGCGAGCGCCCGACGGTCGAGCTCGTCCGCCGCGCACTCGGATCCGACCACGACCCCGTCGACGCCGTGCCGGTCCGCGAGCCCGCCGCCGAGCAGCTCGAGCGGATCCAGGCCGCTGTCTGCGACGTCCTCCACCTCTCGCTCGCCGACATGCGCTCGCCCCGCCGCGCCCCGAACCTCGTCCGCGGCCGGCAGCTCGCGATGTACGTCGCCCGCAACCAGACCGACCTCTCGCTCGCCGAGATCGCCCGCGGCTTCGACCGCGACCACTCGACCGTGCTGCACTCGATCCGCCGCGTCGAGCGCGACCTCGAGCCCGGCTCCGACGTCCACAAGGCGTTGGAGCGAATCCACGAGCGCCTCCACATCCGGCCGGAGGGCGTGTGAGCGGCCGCCGGGATTCCACGGCCCAGGACTTCTCCACGGCCCTATCCACACCCCGCGATAGCGCTTCTAGACTGCCGTCGCAGGGTTCTGAAAGGGTTTCCACGGACCTAACATCAACTCGGTACACGGGAAGAGGAAGCAGATGCAATTGAAAGCCGAACGCGATCCGCTCCTGGACGCGCTCCAGACCGCGGCCAGGGCACTCTCGACCCGGACGACGCTGCCGTCGCTCGGCGGGATCATGCTCGCCGCCTCCGGGGGCAAGGCGGTCGCGCGGGCAACCGACGGCGAGCTCGCGATCTCGGTCGAGCTCGACGCGGAGGTCGACGGCGACGGCGAGATCCTGCTGCCCGGCCGGCTCCTCGCCGACGTCTCCCGCGCGCTGCCGCAGGGGGCGGTCACGCTCGGCGAGCGCAAGGACAAGGGCGACGTCGAGCTGACGGCCGGCACGGCCCGCTTCCACCTGCGCCTGCTCGACCCCGAGGACTTCCCCCGCCTGCCCGCGCTCGAGGGAGACGTGCTGAAGATGCCGGGGGCGGCGCTCGCCGAGACCGTCGACCGGGTCGCCCGCGCCGCCTCCCGCGACGAGGTGCGGCCGATCCTCACCGGCATCCTCGTCAGCGTCGAGGAGTCGACGCTGACGATGGTCGCAACCGACTCCTACCGGCTCAGCGTCAAGCGCACCGACCTCGAGGACGGCGCGCCGAGCCAGTTCGAGGCCAACGTGCCGGCGCGGGCGATGCGTGAGCTCGCCCGGGTCGTGGCGGCGCTCGGGGTCGAGGAGGTCGAGATCGCCCTGCCCGGCAACCAGATCGTCTTCCGGGCCGGCGGCGTGACGATGTCCTCGCGGCTGATCGAGGGCCAGTTCCCGAGCTATCGCCAGCTGCTGCCGGACGCGTTCGACCACGACGTCCGGCTGCCGCGCACCGAGCTGCTCGACGTGACTCGCCGGATCCGGCATCTGGCGCAGCGCAACGCACCGCTGAAGCTGGCGTTCGAGGAGGGCCAGCTGACGGTGGCGGCGGAGACGCCCGAGATCGGCGACGCGTCGGAGTCGATGCCGTGCGCGTTCAGCGGCGAGGCGATGGAGATCGCGTTCAACCCGCAGTTCTTCATCGAGGGGATCGAGAGCGTCGAAACCGACGAACTGGTCCTGCGTTTGACTTCGCCGCTGCGGCCCGGTCTCCTGCAGCCGGCCGGGTCGGAGGATTTCAGCTACCTGGTGATGCCGATCCGGCTCAACGTCTAGGGCTGCGCCCGTGGGCGTCGCGCCGGGATCGAAGGCCGAGTGAGGGTCGCGCGGGTCGTCCCGCACTCGTTCCGGAACCTCGCCGACGCCGCGATCGACCTCGGCCCGGGCCTGACGGTCCTGCACGGGCCCAACGGCGCCGGCAAGACGAACGTCCTCGAGGCGCTCTTCTTCGCCCTGACCGGGCGCTCGTGCCGGACCAGGCGGGAGCGCGAGATGATCGCCTTCGGCGCCGGCCTGACGCGGGTAGAGGCGCTGCTCGAGCCCGACGAGGGCGAGGACGCGGACCCGATGACGGTCCTGGCTTCGATCTCGAGCGGCGAGGCGAGGCGCCGGCTCGTCGACGGCTCCCCGGCCCAGCCCGGAGACGACCGCCGCCGCCCCGCGGTCTCCGTCTTCATGCCCGACCGGCTGGCGCTCGTGAAGGGGCCACCGTCACCGCGCCGCGCCCACCTCGACCGCCTCGCAGCGGCGGTCTGGCCGGCCCGGGCCGAGCTGCCCCGGGAGTACTCGCGGGCGCTGGCCCAGCGCAACAACCTGCTGGCCCGGGTCAAGCGCGGGGGAGGGGCCGACCAGCTGCCCGCCTGGGACCGGGAGCTGGCCGAGCGGGCGGTGCCGCTCGTCGAGGCCCGCGCCGCGGCCGCCGCCGAGCTGACGGCGCCCTTCGCGCGGGCGGCGGCGGAGCTCGGGCTCGCCGGCGGCGCCGAGATCGCCTACCGGCCGCGGACCGCCGAGCTCGACGCCGACGCGATCGCCGCCGAGCTCGCCGAGCGGCGCGACGGTGACATCGCCCGCGGATTCACCGGCTTCGGGCCCCACCGCGACGAGGTCGAGCTCTCATTCGGCGGGCGCTCGCTGCGCCGCTACGGCTCCCAGGGCCAGCACCGGATCCGCCTGCCGGCGCTGCCCTTCGCCGCGCGCGAGGCGCTGCGGGCGGCGCGCCGGCAGCTCCCGCTCCTGCTCCTCGACGACGTCATGAGCGAGCTCGACCCCGACCGCCGGGCACGGCTCGTCGCGATGCTCGAGGATGGGGGACAGGCCTTGATCACCGCGACCGAGATCGACCACGTGCCCGCGCGCGGCGCGGCTGCGCTGGCGATCGCGGACGGCGCTGCGACGGCGGCTGGTGATCGCGGATGACGCCGCAGGGCCCGCCGCAGGGCCCGCGCCGGCTCGGCTCGGCACTCGAGCGGCTCGTGGCCGAGCAGGCGCCGGAGACGCTGCTGGCGGCCGTGCAGANCGCCTGGCCGGGCGTCTGCGGGCCCGAGATCGCGGCCCGCTCGGAGCCGGTCGCCGAGCGCGACGGGAGGGTCACGATCGCCTGCGAGAGCGGCCCCTGGGCGCAGGAGCTGGAGCTGATGGGAGACCTGCTCCGGGAGCGGATCGACGCGGCGATCGGCCCCGATCGCGTCACCGCGCTGCGGTTCACGGCCGATCTTTCGCGCCACCGCTGAGCGCGGCGCGCCCCGCGTTCGTGAAAAGTGCCGATTTGCAGGTATTTTCTGACGTCTGCGGGGCGCGCCGGGGGCTTGTGCCTGATATCCTTATGTCAACCGGCCGGCGCACCCCCGGAACGGACCTCCTCGAGACCGGGAGCTCCCTTCGACCAGGGTTCACAGCGGCTCTTCAGCCGCCGCCGGGCACGGCATGATGAACGAGCACCCGAACGGGAAGGAACGAGTGGCCGAGAACGCGAAGGCGAAGGGAACCAAGGGCGCAGAGGGCAGCTACGGAGCCGAGGACATCACCGTCCTCGAGGGGCTCGAGGCGGTCCGCAAGCGCCCCGGCATGTACATCGGCTCGACCGGTGTGCGCGGACTCCATCACCTCGTCTACGAGGTCGTCGACAACTCGGTCGACGAGGCTCTCGCCGGCCACTGCGACGACGTCGCGGTGACGATCCATCCCGACAACTCGGTCACGGTCACCGACAACGGCCGCGGCATCCCCGTCGGCATCCTCGAGAAGGAGGGCCGCCCGGCGGCCGAGGTCGTGCTGACCGTGCTCCACGCCGGCGGCAAGTTCGGCGACGGCGGCGGCTACAAGGTCTCCGGCGGCCTGCACGGCGTCGGCGTCTCGGTCGTCAACGCGCTCTCCGAGCGGCTCCACCTCGAGATCAACGTCGACGGCCACGTCTGGACCCAGGACTACCAGCGCGGCAAGCCCGAGGCCGACCTGGCGAAGGGCGCGGCCACGAAGACGACCGGGACGATGATCAGCTTCCTCCCGGACAGCGAGATCTTCGACGAGCTCGAGTACGACTTCGCGACGCTCGCCGAGCGGATGCGCGAGACCGCGTTCCTGACCAGGGGCCTGAAGATCACGCTGACCGACGAGCGCGGCGAGGGACAGACGGAGGTGTTCCACGCCGAGGGCGGGATCGTCGACTTCGTCGCCCACCTGAACGAGTCCAAGGACCTGCTGCACAAGAAGTGCGTCTACTTCGAGGGCGAGGGCGAGGAGGGCCAGGTCGAGATCGCGATGCAGTGGAACACCGGCTACCAGGAGTCGATCTTCTCCTTCGCCAACAACATCAACACGCACGAGGGCGGCTCGCACATGTCGGGCTTCCGCTCGGCGCTGACCCGGACGATGAACGCCTACGCGCGGGAGAAGGGGCTGCTCAAGGAGAAGGACCCGAACCTGAGCGGCGACGACGTCCGCGAGGGGCTGACGGCGGTGATCTCGGTCAAGCTCCAGGACCCGCAGTTCGAGGGCCAGACGAAGACGAAGCTCGGCAACCCGCCGATCGAGGGGTTCGTCCAGGGCATCGTCAACCGCAAGCTCGCCGAGTTCCTCGAGGAGAACCCGGCCGACGGCCGGCGGATCGTGATGAAGTCGATCGACGCCGCCCGCGCCCGGGCGGCCGCGCGCAAGGCGCGCGACCTGACCCGGCGCAAGTCGGCGCTCGAGAACTCGACCCTGCCGGGGAAGCTCGCCGACTGCACGGTCCGCGACCCGAGCCTGACCGAGCTGTTCATCGTCGAGGGCGACTCCGCGGGCGGCTCGGCGAAGCAGGCGCGCGACCGCTCGACGCAGGCGGTGCTGCCGCTGTTCGGGAAGATCATCAACGTCGAGAAGAACCGGATCGACAAGGTCCTCGCCAACGACGCCGTCCAGTCGCTGATCACCGCGATCGGAACCGGCGTCCACGAGGAGTTCCAGATCGAGGAGGCCCGGTACCACAAGCTCGTGATCACGACCGACGCTGACGTCGACGGCGCTCACATCCGGACGCTGATCCTGACGTTCTTCTACCGGCAGATGCCGGAGCTGATCGAGCGCGGGTACGTCTACATCGCGAAGCCGCCGCTCTACCGGGCGAAGAACGGCAAGCGCGAGCTCTACCTCGAGAAGGAGTCCGAGCTCGAGGCGTTCCTGCTCCGCGACAAGTTCGAGAAGTTCGAGGTCGTCGACTACGCGGGCAAGGCGACGAAGCTCTCCGAGACCAAGTGGCAGCGGTTCAACCGCTCCTTCAAGGAGTACGAGGGCTGGGTGAGCTCGCTGCAGGCCGCCTACGGGCACGACCGGGTCCGGTTCCTGAGCGAGTCGCAGATCCTCGACAAGGGCGCGGCGACGATCGCCGGCGTCCGCGAGCTGATCGAGGCCGACGACCCCGAGGGCGAGGCCTACGAGACGGAGCTGGTCTCCGCCGCCGCCGAGGAGCTCGTGGTCAAGGCGATCCACCGCAAGTCGGGTCTGGCGCGGACGCATCGCCTGCCCGCGGATCTCTTCACCTCGACCGAGTACCGGAAGCTGGTCGAGGTCCACGCGTCGCTTCTGAAGCAGGTCGGCGAGCCGCCGATGACGGTGTCGCTGGGCGACAAGAGCCGCGAGGTCGAGTCGTTCGGCGAGCTCCGCCGGGCGGTGCTCGAGCTGGCGCGGCAGGGCGTGACCCTGCAGCGGTTCAAGGGCCTCGGCGAGATGAACGCCGAGCAGCTGCGGGTGACGACGATGGCCCCCGAGTCGCGGACCCTGCAGCAGGTGACGATCGACGACGCGGCGATGGCCGAGCGGGTGTTCAGCGACCTGATGGGGGACAAGGTCGAGCCGCGCAAGGAGTTCATCACCAACAACGCCCGCGACGTGGACGTGCTCGATGTCTGAGCGCGGCGCGCGGGCGGGCGAATCGACCAACGACGACGTGAAGGTGGCTGGCTAGATGGAGGGCTCGGATGTCCTGAGCGGGGGGAACGTGGAGGTCCGCGAGATCTCCACCGAGATGCGCTCGGCGTATCTCGACTATGCGATGAGCGTGATCGTCGGGCGGGCGCTGCCCGACGTCCGCGACGGGCTCAAGCCCGTCCACCGCCGCGTCCTCTACGCGATGCACGACCTCGGCCTGCAGCCGAACCGCCCGTACCGGAAGTCGGCGTTCATCGTCGGCGAGGTGATGGGCAAGTACCACCCGCACGGCGACCAGTCGATCTACGACACGCTCGTGCGGATGGCGCAGGAGTTCTCGCTGCGCGAGGTCCTCGTCGACGGCCAGGGCAACTTCGGCTCGATCGACGACGACCCGCCGGCGGCGATGAGGTACACCGAGGCGCGGCTGGCGCGGCTGGCGACGGAGATGCTCCGCGACATCGAGGCCGAGACCGTCGACTTCGGCCCCAACTACGACGAGTCCTCGGCCGAGCCGCTCGTCCTGCCGTCGCGCTTCCCGAACCTGCTCGTCAACGGCTCCTCGGGGATCGCGGTCGGGATGGCGACGAACATCCCGCCGCACAACCTCCGCGAGGTGATCGGCGCGGTCCACGCCTACCTCGAGGACCCCGAGATCGACACCGAGGGCCTGATGCAGCACGTCAAGGGTCCCGACTTCCCCGGCGGCGGCACGATCATGGGCTCGGAGGGGATCCGCTCCGCCTACCGCTCCGGCCGCGGCTCGGTCCGCGTCCGCGCGAAGGCGCACATCGAGCCGATCAAGGGCGGCAAGGAGGCGATCATCGTCTCCGAGCTCCCGTTCATGGTCCGCAAGGGCGGCGACGGGGGGCTGATCACGAAGATCGCCGACCTCGTCCGCGACAAGAAGATCACCGAGATCTCCGACCTCCGCGACGAGTCGGACCGCTCGGGGATGCGGCTGGTGATCGAGCTCAAGCGCGACGCGATCCCGAAGGTCGCGCTCAACAAGCTCTACAAGCACACGCAGATGCAGGCCACCTTCGGCGTCAACATGGTGGCGCTCGTCGACGGCGTGCCGAGGACGCTGTCGCTGAAGGAGATGATCCACTTCTACGTGCTGCACCAGCGCGAGGTGGTCATCCGCCGGACGCAGTTCCAGCTGCGTCAGGCCGAGGCCCGGGCGCACGTGCTCGAGGGGATCCTGATCGCGCTCGACAACCTCGACGCTGTGATCGCGCTGATCCGCGGGTCGGCCAACCCCGACGAGGCCCGCGCCGGGCTGATGAAGCAGTTCGAGCTGACCGAGATCCAGGCGCAGGCGATCCTCGACATGCGCCTGCAGCGCCTGACCGCGCTGGAGTCCGACAAGGTCCGGGCCGAGCACGCCGAGCTGATGGAGCGGATCGCCGAGCTGCGCGCGATCCTCGGCGACGAGAGGCGGATCGACGGGGTGATCGGCGAGGAGCTCGGCGAGATCGCCGAGCGCTACGGCGACGACCGGCGGACCGAGATCACCTTCGCCGAGGGCGAGGTCGACATCGAGGACATGATCGCCGACCAGCAGATGGTGATCTCGCTGACCGCCTCCGGCTACGCGAAGCGGCTGCCGCTCGCGACCTATCGCCAGCAGCATCGCGGCGGCAAGGGGGTGAGCGGGATGAACCTGAAGGAGGGCGACTTCATCGAGCGACTCTTCGTGGTGGATACCCACGATTACCTGCTGTTCTTCACGAACCGCGGCAAGGTCTACCGGCTCAAGGTGTACGAGCTGCCCGAGGGCTCGCGCGCGTCCCGCGGGAAGGCGCTGGTCAACGTCCTGCCGCTGCGGGACGGCGAGCGGGTGATGGCGGTGATCCCGACCCGCGACTTCACCGAGGGCAGGTATCTCGCGTTCGCGACCGCCGGCGGGCTGATCAAGAAGACCGAGTTCAAGCAGTACAACACGCCGATCCGCGCCGACGGGATCATCGCGATCAAGGTCCGGGACGGCGACGAGCTCGTCCAGGTCCGCCTCACCACCGGCGAGGACGACATCCTCATGGTCTCGCGCTCCGGCAAGGCCTCGCGCTTCAGCGAGGACAAGGTCCGGGCGATGGGCCGCGACACCTCGGGCGTCCAGGGGATGAACGTCTCCGACACGATCGACGGCGAGCCGAACCGGGTGCTGGCGATGGACATCGCCCGTCCCGACACCGACGTGTTCGTGGTCACCGAGAACGGCTACGGCAAGCGCACCGCGATCGACGACTACCCGGTCAAGGGCCGCGGCACGAAGGGCAACCTGACGGTGAAGCTGACCGAGAAGAAGGGTGGGCTCGCCGGCGCGCTGATCGTCAAGGAGCACCAGGACCTGCTGTTCATCTCGGTCAACGGGATGGTCCAGCGCACGTCGGTCAAGGGCATCTCCCGCCTCGGCCGCGCGACCCAGGGAGTCAAGGTGATGAACATCGCCGACGACGACCGCGTCAGCGCCGTCGCCCTCGTCGTCGAGGAGCAGGAGGCCGCCGCCCTGCCCGAGGGCGAGGCCAAGCCGGCCGCCGAGCTGCCCCTGAACGGGGACGCGCCCGAGGCCGAGGAGGCCGACGGGGAGTAGGGGGCGACCCCGGCGTACCGGCGTGCCGGGGAGACCCGGGACACCGGGAGAGTGCGAATCCTCCCCGGTGGGCGAGTCCGGATAGCCCGACCCCGCCGTTTGCTTCAATTCCCGCACCAGAGAAAGGAGGTGGTCCTAAGTTGAGTGACATGTGTTTTGGGACTCTGGAGGTGACGGGCCGCTAGGCGGCACGCGGGCCGCCCGGCGAATACCACCCGGGCACCGGCGGGACTGACGGGATCGGAGCTTGTCCCACCCGGTCGACGATCGTCACCCTGCTTTACGACCGCACCTGAGAGGCCGTCCCAGCCACGCGCTGCGGGCGGCCTCTCGCTCTTTCCGCCCCCGCGCCGGTGCTACTTTCGCCGCCCGCGTGGGTTGCGGGACTCGAGGATGGAATCGATCGGGAACACGTCGATCCGCCGCGGCGCCGTCGCCGCGGCGCTGGCCTGCCTGCTGGCCCTCGCCCTCGCCGCCGCCGCCGACGCCGCGCAGCGAACGGTCCGTGACGCGAAGTTCGACACGCCCTACCTGACGAAGAAGGGGCGCCTCGACATCACCAAGGCGACCGCCGAGCGGAGGCTGACCCGCGTCACCCATTCGATCACGGTCCGCGCCAAGGCGAGGCCGGCGCGCAACCGCGAGCGGCCGACGATCCTGATCAACACGCGCGGCGGCCGCCGCAGCGCCTACGAGTTCGTCGTCTACGGCTCGACGATCTTCCGCGCGCCGAAACGCGGCCCGCTCGAGCCCGTCGCCTCGGCCGCGCTCGTCGCCGAGAAGCGCACCTGGCGCTACCGCTTCGACCTCGACGACGTCCCCGCCGTGGGCGCCGGCTACGGCTGGGCCGCGGCGACGCAGAAGCTGAACGGCCGCTTCGCCGACGTCGCTCCCGACGGCGGGTACGTCGGCAGCCCGTAGGCCCGCGCGGGCGCTACGCCGCCGCGGCGGGGGCCGGCGAGAGGTACCGCTCCCAGATCGGCGGCGGCTTCGGAGCCGCGACGCGGATGAAGACGTTCGGGCCGGGCGGGCGCGGCGTCGTCTTCGGGTGCATGTGGATCTCGCGCGGGAGGCGGTTGCCCTTGCGGCGGTTGCAGGGGGCGCAGGAGGCGACGATGTTCTCCCAGACCGACTCGCCGCCGCGGCTGCGGGGGATCACGTGGTCGACTGTGAGCCCGGCGCGCTCGGAGCCGCAGTACTGACAGGTCCAGGCATCGCGGGCGAGGACCGCCTTGCGGGTGATCTTGCGGCGGTGGACGTCGCGGGGGACGTGCACGTAGGAGACGAGGCGGATCACGACCGGGCGCTCGAGCTCCATGTGCTCGGAGTGGAGAGCGCGGTCCCCGGTCTCGAGCATCTCGGCCCTCGCCTTCAGCAGCAGGACGGTGGCGCGGCGGACGCTGCAGACGTGGATCGGCTCGTAGGTCGCGTTGAGGACGAGGACGCGACCGCGGAGTCCCGTCCCCCTCGCCGGGCTCACCGTGGACCGGGATGGCGAACCCGGTGGGGACACCACGCTCATCTGCGCGGGGATTCTAGCCACGCCCTCCTACGGACCTGCGCGCTTGCCGCTTGCCTATGGGATCGGCGGCGGCCCGCCGACCGGGTAGCTGCCGAGCACCCGCACGGTCTCGGCGCGCTCGCGGAGCGCCTCGATGCCGGTCGCGACGACCGGATCGTCGGCGCGCCCGTCGAGGTCGATGAAGAAGAGGTAGCTCCCGAGGCCGCTGCGGCGCGGCCGCGACTCGATCCGGGTCATGTTGATCTCGCGGTCGGAGAGCACCGAGAGGGCGTCGACCAGGGCTCCGGGATGGTCGGCGCCGAGCTCGTCGAAGACGAGGGTCGTCCGCCACCGCCTGCCGTCGGCGCCCGCGGCCGGACCGCCGCCCTCGCCGGCGAGCCAGACGAAACGGGTCACGTTGTCGAGCTCGTCCTCGACGTCGGCGCGGAGGACGACCCCGCCGTAGGCCTCGGCCGCGGCGGCGGAGCCGAGCGCGGCCCAGCGGCGCGCGGGTTCGGCCGTCACGCGCCGCACCGCCTCCGAGGTCGAGCTCACGGTCTCGACTTCGGCGGAGCCGAGCTCGGCGCGCAGGAACCCGGAGCACTGCGCCGCGCCCTGGGGATGGGAGAGGACGCGCTCGATCTCGCCGAGGTCGAGCTGCTCCGCTGCGATCAGCATCTGGTGGACCCGGTGGTCGTACTCGCCGACGATCCGGACCCGGTCGGTGTCGAAGGCGAGCGCGTCGAGCGTCGGCCGGACGGTCCCCTCGATCGAGTTCTCGAACGGCACGAACGCCCGCTCCGCGACGCCCGTCTCGACGGCCTCGACGGCGGCGTGGATGGTCACGGTCGGGACCGGGGCGAAGTCGGAGCCGCCTGCAGCGGCACGCAGCGCCTCCTCCGAGAAGGTCCCGGCGGGGCCGAGGTAGGCGACCTTCATTCGCCGGCGCCGGCGCCGGGGTCGGCGGGGCCGCGGCGCGCCTGGTCCATCGCCGCCAGCTCCTCGGGGGAGAGCTCGAGGCTGGAGCGCCCGCCGACGATCGGCTTCGCGTAGACGCGGGCCTGCTCGCGCTGGAGGATCGCCGAGATGACGACGCCGTTGTCGAGCTCGTCGAGCAGCGCGACCGTGCTCGACTGGCGCCCGCTCGTCTCGTTGAAGGCGTCGTAGCGGAGGACGGCCGCCTTGCTGATGGTGGCGTCGAGCCGCTCCTCCGCGGCGGCCATGCGGGCGTCGGTCCTGGCCGTCGCCGCCCGCAGGGTGTCCTCCATGTCGGCGACGAGCCCGGCGAGGCCGGCGGCATGTTCGACGAGGTCCGCCCGCCCGTCGCCGAGGACGGTCTTCTGGTCGGCGCGCAGCCGGCGCAGCCGGATCATCAGCACGAGGCAGAGCAGCAGCGCGAGGACGGCGACGCCGGCGGCGGCGAGCGCGACGATTCCCACGGTCGAGTCCAGGTTCCGCACGGCCTACAGGTTAGGCCCGCGGTCAGAAGGTGACGGTGTAGCTCGCCTTGTTGTTGTCGGCGACCTGCTCGCAGGGGACGGTCGCGACGTCGACGTCGAGGGTGACGCTCGTGCCCGCCTTCGGGGCCGGGTCCAGCGGGATCCGCACGGTCTGGGTCTCGCCGGCGGCGATCTGGTCGATCGTCCCGGACTCGTTGATGCCGCTGTCGCCGCTGACGTCGACGTTGATGTCGCTCTCGTCGGCGGTCCCCTGGTTCTGCACCGCCACCTCGATCTCGTTGTCGCCGCTGACGGCGGCGACGGTGCCGCCGTTGACGAGCGCGGTGCCGCTCGGCTGCAGCAGCGTGCTGCCCTCGACGAGGCCGAGGCCGTGGGTCTCGCCGTCGTCCTGGCAGGCCGCGTCGGAGGTGCCGCCCGAGCCGGTCGAGACGCCGCCGAGGGCCGAGGCGGTGACGGCGGGATCGAGGTAGTTGGGATCGTCGGGGAGGAACTGGCTGTCGGGCACCCCGTCGTCGATCGTGATGTCGTTGTCCGCGAGCGCCTGCTCGATCTGGTCCTGGGCGCGGGCGTAGAGGATGTCGCTCGCCGAGAAGACCTTCATCTGCGTGTAGATCGCCTTGCCGGCCTTGTCCGCCTGCTTGCCGCCGGCGCTGAGGTTCGAGAGCTGCGCGGCGATCCCCTCGAACGCGTCGTGGCGGAGCTCGTAGGAGAGGACGATCTGCTCCTGCGCCCCCTTGACGTCGTCGGGGGCGTCGAGGCCCTCGGCACGGTCGAGCAGGGCCTGCGAGGTGCCCTTGTCGCCGTTGACCTCGCCCTCGAAGCCGATGTCGCCGGTCCCGGTGCCGCCCTTGCCCTCGAGCCGGCTGAAGAAGTTGGTGCTCAGCTGCTCGGTCTCGGCGGTGATCGAGCTCAGGTCGCTGACGTAGTTCTCGTAGGAGCGGCTCTTGCGGGCGTCGAGGCAGCCGCGGAAGGCGATCACGATCAGGATCAGGAAGACGATCGCGCCGAGCAGGAGGCCGGCCTGCCGGACCCGGGCCTGCCCCTTGGTCGCCGGCGGGCCGCCGTGCAGGTGGTGATGGCCGCCGTCGGCTGCAGGACGACGAGCGGCTCCCGCCGGCTCGTCGGGGTCGCCGCCCGGGGGCGGCTCGTGTGGGTCGTCCTCGTCGAAGAAGTCCACGGGTCTACGGGCCTTTCGCCACCTCCAGTATTACCCCTGCCCCGGCCGGGACCGCGAACCGGGCGCCGAGATGCAGCAAACGCACTCCCGCAGCGGGGTCGCAGGAGGCCGCTTCAGCGCGGCGAAACGGACGCCGTGGTCGAAGGTGAGCGCGTACTGGGCCGGTTCACGATCGGCGAGAAGATCGGCGGCGGCGGTCATGGCACCGTCCACCGCGCCTGGGACGAGCGCCTCTGCCGCTGGGTCGCCGTCAAGGCGGTCGAGGGCCAGAACGCCGAGCGGATCATGCGCGAGGCGCACGCCGCCGCGCGGCTCAACCATCCCGGGATCGTCACCCTGTACGAGCTCGGAAGCCACCACGACACCGCCTATCTGGTCAGCGAGCTGGTCGAGGGGCCGAACCTGCGGGAGCTGGCGGCCGCCGGCGCCCTGAGCGACCGCGACCTCGCCGACATCGGCGCCGAGCTCTGCGCCGCGCTCGAGCACGCGCACGAGGCGGGCGTCGTCCACCGCGACATCAAGCCCGACAACGTGCTGGTCCGCCCGGTGCGCTCCGGCAGCGTCAAGGGCAGGCTCGCGCAGCGCGCGCTCCTCGCCGACTTCGGGATCGCCGCCCTCGACGATGCGCCCACCCTGACCGCCACCGGTCAGGTCGTCGGCACCCTCGCCTACATGTCGCCGGAGCAGGCCGCCGGGACCGGCGCCGGCCCGGCCTCGGACGTCTACTCGCTCGGCCTCTCGCTCTACGAGCTCTGGGCCGGCTTCAACCCGATCGCGAAGCTCAGCCCGGCGGCGACCGCGCGGGCGATCGGCGAGCCCGTCGAGAGCCTCGCCGATGCCCGCCCCGAGCTCCCGCCGGCGCTCTGCACCGCCGTCGACGCCTGCCTCGACCCCGATCCCGGCGAGCGCCCG
>JAGQUO010000040.1:18238-20698 GCA_020438445.1 Solirubrobacterales bacterium | reverse complement strand
AGATGGCCGTCCACGTCCCGCTGAGCGCCGAGGCGCAGGCGGAGGCGCGGGTGCTGATGCTCTCGTCGAACAACATCCTCAGCCCCGCTCACGGCTCGCCGCTGGCGACGCCGACGCAGGACATGGTCCTCGGGATCTACTACATCACCTACGGGCAGGACGCCGAGGAGCTGGCCGAGCTCGACGAGTCGCTGAAGTCGGGCGAGTGGAACGAGAAGGCGAACGGGCAGCGCCCGCGCTCCTTCCGCTCCGCGCAGGAGGCCGAGCTGGCGTTCGAGAACGGGCTCGTCAAGCTCCACGACCTCGCCGAGTTCCGGCGCGAGGAGCACGAGCACTTCCTGACCACGGTCGGGCGGATCATCTTCAACGACCGGATCGAGCGCGCGCTCGCCGAGGCGCTGGAGGAGGACTGGGATCCCCGGGGATTCGAGTTCGTCAACCGCTCGCTGAAGAAGCGCGACATCAACGACATGGTCGCCGCGCTGGTCGAGGTGTACGGCGCCTCCGCGGTCTCGCGGGTGCTCGACGCCTTCAAGGAGCTGGGCTTCCACTTCGCGACCCAGGCCGGCATCACCGTCTCGAAGAACGACGTGATCTCGCCTCCGGACAAGGAGGAGATCCTCGAGCGCTACGAGCAGCAGGCCGCGGGGATCGTCGATCAGTACGAGGAGGGATGGATCACCGCCGAGGAGCGCAAGGACTCCGTCACCGACCTCTGGAACGCAGCGACCGACGAGGTCGCGGGCGCGATGGAGCGCAACCTCGACGAGCTCAACCCGATCTACATGATGGCCAACTCGGGAGCGCGCGGATCGTTCAAGCAGATCCGCCAGCTCGCCGGGATGCGCGGCCTGATGGCGAACCCGAAGGGCGAGATCATCGAGCGCCCGATCAAGTCCAACTTCATGGAGGGCCTGTCGGTGCTCGAGTACTTCATCTCGACCCACGGCGCCCGGAAGGGCCTCGCCGACACGGCGCTCCGCACCGCGGACTCGGGTTATCTGACCCGTCGCCTCGTCGACGTCGCCCAGGACGTGATCATCAACACGGACGACTGCAAGACGAAGGACTTCGTCGAGATGACGGTCATGCGTGACGGTGAGCCGAACCAGAACCTGATCGGTCGCCGGGCCGCCAAGAAGTTCGAGACCAAGCGCGGTCGCGAGCTGCTGAAGCGCAACCAGACGATCGACAAGGTCGAGCTGGCCGAGATCGTCGAGGCCTACGGCGAGGACGCCGATGTCACCGTGCCGGTGCGCTCGCCGCTCAAGTGCGAGCTCGAGACCGGAGTGTGCAAGGCCTGCTACGGGCGCTCGATGGCGACCGGCAAGGAGGCCGAGCTCGGCGATGCCGTGGGCATCATCGCCGCGCAGTCGATCGGGGAGCCGGGAACGCAGCTGACCATGCGGACGTTCCACACCGGCGGCGTCGCCGGCCTCGACATCACCCAGGGCCTGCCGCGGGTCGTCGAGCTGTTCGAGGCGCGCAAGCCGAAGGGGCTCGCGCAGCTCGCGGTCGAGGGCGGCAAGGTCCAGGTCGAGCAGACCGACAAGGGCACGAAGGTCGTCGTCACCGACTCGCAGGGCGAGGACCACTCGTACTCGTTCCCGCCCCGGACCGTGCTCAACGTCTCCCACGGCGAGCGGATCGAGCGCGGCACCCAGCTCAACGAGGGCTCGCTGGATCCGAAGGAGCTGCTCGCGATTCGCGGCCGCACCGAGACCGAGATGTACCTCGTCGGCGAGGTCCAGCGCGTCTACAAGGCACAGGGCGTGGACATCAACGACAAGCACATCGAGCTGATCGTCCGGCAGATGCTGCGCAAGGTGCAGATCGAGTCGAAGGGCTCGACCGAGCTCCTGCCCGGCCAGCTGGAGGACCGCCTCAAGCTGCAGGCGATCAACAAGGACGTCAAGGCCGACGGCGGCACGCCGGCGAAGGGCGAGGAGGTGATCCTCGGGATCACCAAGGCGTCGCTCGCGACGGAGTCGTTCCTGAGCGCCGCCTCGTTCCAGGAGACCACCAAGGTGCTCACCGACGCCGCCCTCGAGGGCAAGCGGGACCATCTGGTCGGCCTCAAGGAGAACGTGATCATCGGCAAGCTGATCCCGGCGGCCACCGGCCTGCGCCACTACCGGACGGTCGAGATCGATCCGGTCGAGCCGCCGCAGCGTCCCGACGAGCAGTTCGACGACGAGGCCCTGGCGGCCGAGCTCGGCCTCACCGACGAGCTCGAGCAGCCGCAGGGCGCGGACGTCGAGGGCTTCGGCGCCTCCTTCGCCGACGAGCTCGAGGAGCTCGCCGCCGACATCGAGGTGTCCGGCGACGGCAGCGGCAACGGCTCGGCCGCCGAGCCCGCCAAGACCGACGAGTAGCGTTCGCCCGGGCGCTGACTCGGAGACCCGCGGGCAACGTGGTCCGCGGGTCTTCTCTCATCCCCGCACCGGCGGGGTGGGATCC
>JAGQUO010000040.1:0-18228 GCA_020438445.1 Solirubrobacterales bacterium | reverse complement strand
GGTGTCGTTCGGCCGCTGCGGGCGCTCAGTGGCGCTCTGCGGCCGACCCCGTGAGGGCGGCGTGCGCCGGGCGGCGGACGGTGCGGATGCCCTCGCCCTCGGCGGGGCAGGGAAGCGGCGCGGCGTCGGGCGCATGCGGGCCGCGGCGCGGGCCACGCGGGCGCTTGGGCTTCGGCTGGCGCCGGAAGCGCCCCCGCTCTTCGCCGCCGGTCTCCTCCGCACCCTCGACCGGGTCGGGGGTCGAGCGCACCGCGTACCAGATCAGCCAGCAGGCGGCGGCCACCGGGATCTTCAGGATCAAGCCCATGAAGATGATCATTTCCAGCCCTACGTCCACGTCCGCTCCGTAGTTTACCCGGGGCTTCCCGGCGCCCAATCGATGAGCAGGTCGACCTGCGCGTCCTCGAGCCCGCGGGCGGGATCGGTGGGCACCAGCAGCGTCGGCTCGGGCCGGGCGCGGGCCCAGGCGTGGCACTCGTCGTCGAGGGAGTCGTCGATCCAGGCGAGGCGGCGGCCGGCCGCGTAGGAGGAGATCGGACCGAGCTTCCAGTGGGCGCTGCCGAACCGCGCGTCCCCGCCGAAGCGGATGACCGGGAGCATGTTCAGCCCGAGCAGCTGGAGCAGGTACTCGTTGGCCCGGTCCTCCCAGCCGGTCGCCCAGACCATCTCGTAATGCGGAGCCAGCCTGCGCAACCGCTCGCCGGCCTCGAGTGAGATGCAGTGAGCCATCCCGTCGATGAGCTGGAAACGGCAGGGCGCGCGCTCCGGCGGCTCCTCGAACCCGAACAGGCTGATGACGCCGTCCACGTCGACGGCGAGAATCGGCCTGCTGCGGATCTCGATCGAGCTCATCGCGAGCGGGGGATTATTGACCGGTTGCCACCGCTCGCGTCGTACCGCTACCATTCCGCGCCGTGCCGACGACCAACCAGCTCATCCGCAAGGGCCGCAAGGCCCCCCGCAAGAAGGTCTCGACCCCCGGATTGAAGTCCGGTCAGGGTCGCAAGGCCCGTACCGCCGCCCCGCAGCGGCGCGGCGTCTGCACGCGCGTCTACACCGCGACGCCGAAGAAGCCGAACTCGGCCCTCCGCAAGGTGGCCCGCGTCCGGCTGACCAACGGCATGGAGGTGACGACCTACATCCCCGGGGAGGGACACAACCTCCAGGAGCACTCGGTCGTCCTCGTCCGCGGCGGGCGCGTCAAGGATCTTCCCGGCGTCCGCTACAAGGTCGTCCGCGGCACCCTCGATGCCTCCGGCGTCTCCGAGCGCAAGCAGTCGCGCTCGCAGTACGGCGTCAAGGCCTCCTGATCACCATCCGATGAGACGCAACCGCGCCACCACCCGAGCCGTCGCTCCCGACGCCAAGTACCGGAGCCGCCTCGTCCAGCAGATCATCAACAAGGTGATGCTGGACGGCAAGAAGTCGACCGCCGAGCGGATCGTCTACGACGCCCTCGCGGTAGTCGGCGAGCGCTCCGGTCAGGATCCGACCGACGTTCTCGAGCAGGCGATCGGCGAGCTCACCCCGGTCCTCGAGGTCCGCTCCCGCCGAGTCGGCGGCGCGACCTACCAGGTCCCGGTCGAAGTCCCGCAGCGCCGAGCCCGCACCCTCGCCGTCCGCTGGCTGATCGAGTTCGCGCGCAACCGCAACGAGAAGTCGATGTCCGAGCGCCTCGCCCGCGAGATCATGGACGCCACCTCCCAGCAGGGCGGCGCCTACAAGCGCAAGGACGACATCTACCGCATGGCGCAGGCCAACAAAGCCTTCGCCCACTACCGCTGGTAACCGGCGGCCCGGGCGCCGCCGGCTCGGCGTCCTCGTCGGCTCACGGCCCTGCGGCCGCTTCGCCTCCTGCGTCCTTGATCCGACGGCGCCCGGTCGCTGCCGGCGGCCGATGGCAAGAACCGTCCAGCGATTCGTCGCTTCTTGCCGTCGAGCGCGCGACGGCCGGTTCGGGGCTCCCGCTCCCTGCCCTGACCCGCTTCCGCCCGGCCGGTGCGGAGGGGCGCGGGCCGGGTCGCCCCTACTGCTTCTGATCAGCCGGGCGCGTCGCCGTGCCCGCCTTCTTCGCCCTGGAACCCCGGCGCGACTCGAACAGGCGACGGGGGGCCCGGCGCTGCTCGGACGGCTGGGTGGCGTAGGCGATCGAGGCCAGCCCGAGGACGATCGCCGCCGCCGCCTCAAGCCAGAAACCGGGCTGGGGTACGGCCTCCGCGGAGGCGAGGCCGAAGCCGTCGGCGACCTCGACGTCGCCGATCTGGTTGACGTCGGGGAGGTCGACGACGAGGAAGATCAGGAGCGCCGCGATGCCGAAGCCGGCGGTCGCCCAGGCCCAGGAGCGCTGGCCCGTCGCGACCGCGAACGCGAGTGCGCCGACGGCGAAGACCGCGAGGATCAGCATCGCGAAGCCGTGGCGGTCGCCCGCGAGCTGGTCGCTGAGCGGATCGCCTCCCGGCGGAGTGAGCTCGAAGGCGGTCATGAACTCGGAGACGCCGAGTGCGATTGCGGCGAGGACGATCGTCGCCGGCAGGACGACCTCCGCCTTCAGCCGTGCCCTCACGCTCGTGCCGGTCCGCGGCTGCGCGCGGTGCCGCTTCGGAGCTTCGGGCCGCCCGCCCGCTCGCCGGTCCGGCGGCTCCGCACCGGGGCCGGGCCGGTCACGGTGGCGAGCCGGATCTCGCGGGCCAGCATCGAGGAGGAGCCGATGAGGAGGACACCGGCGGCGATCTGCGCGTAGAAGCCACCGATCAGCTTCGCCTTCGCGCCCTCGAACGCGATCGCCGCGTCGCCCGGGTCGAGGCCCGCCGGCCGGTCCACGATCAGCGCGACCACGATCGCTGCGAAACCGGCGAGCGCGATCAGCCGGCAGGCTCGCCAGCGCTTGCCGATCGTTGCGACCGCGAGCAGGAGCAGGCAGGCGATCGCGACCGGGACGAACACGTAGGAGTGGGGGTCGCCGGTCTGCGCCCGCCCGGTCTCCGGAGCCGGGGCGAGGCTCTGGACGTCGGCGTAGGCGCCGTTGCCGATCGAGATGCTGCGGTAGTCGGCGTACTGGGAGAGCGCGAGCAGGACCGCCGCGCCTGCCACCACGACCGTGAGCACGCGCACCGGGGTGACCCTGCGCGACACGGCCCGAATTGCCCGGTCCGCGGCCCGCAGCGCCGTGCCGACCGGGCCCGAGATGCGCCGCCAGGCGGCGAAGAACAGGCCGAGGAGGAAGCCGAGAACGGCGAAGAAGACGGCGAAGGCGGCGGCGAGGCCGCTCAGGAGCTTCCGCCCGGCCTTCGGTGCGGCGGACGCCGACCACCTGCCGGTCTCGATCGCTCCCCGCTTGAGGGCGGTGGCCGAGGCGGCGGCACCGGCTCGCACCCGCTTGCCGGCCCCGCGTCGCCGGCTGCGGTCACGGCGGCTGCGCTCCCGGTCCCGCCGCCCTTCGGATCGGGAGCCGGAGCCGTCCTTCCGCTCACGCTCGCCGTCCTTCCGCTCGTCCTCGCGGACCTTCCGCTCGCGGTCACGAGCTCGATCGCCGGCGCCCTCGCGCTTGGCCTTGCCGGAGCCCTCTCCGCGCGCGGGCTTCGCGGCTGCGCCCGGCTTCTCGCTCCGGGCTGAGGCGGAGGTGGTGGCGGGCTGGCGCCGCGGCCGGTTCAGCTTCGGCTTCGCGGGCTCGTCGGTTCCGCTCTCGTCCTTGCGCTCCCGCTCGGCGGCGGCCGCATCCTTCCCCCGGTCGCGGCCGGTGCGCTTTCGCTCCGCCCGCGGCTTCCGCCGCTGCTCGTCGCCCGGTCCCGCGCGGTCCGGCCCGCCGACGCGGTCGCCGAGCCGCTTGCGGACGTCGTCCCCCTTGGGCCCGGAGCCGGTCTCGGACTCCGCCCCCTCGGCCGCGCGCTCCTCGCGCTCGCGACGGCGGCGCTCGGAGCGCTCGGAGGCGGGCTCGCGTGCTTCACCGTCGCCGGTGCGCCGCTTCCGCTCGCGAGGGCCGTCGTCGCCGTCCCCACCGCCCAGCCAACCGGGCCGCTTCACGGCCGCGCTCCGCTCTGCCCTGGATCTCTCAAGCTCTCTTCCCTGTCCCGTACGGGTCTCCGGCGTCCTTCCAACGCCGCGCCCGACACTCTAGACGTGTCGCCCAGGACCCCGCCCCGACCGCAGATTCGAGCCGTTTTCGGCTCCCTTGAAAGCCTCTAACCCTCTGCTAACATCCCGCGTCGCTCGCGATGCAGCCGGCGCTGTCCGCGGGCGATGCTCCACCCAATGGAGACCCGGTCCACATAGACAGCTCTCGGGCACGCACGACGCAGAGAGTTCGTCTGGGCCCGTCAGGGCCTTTTCTATGCCCGGACTCGAACCGAAAGCCGAATCTGCACGCAAAGCCCGCCGGGGACCTACCTAGGACAGCAAGACCTCATGCCTCGCAACTTCCCACTCGAGAAGACCCGCAACATCGGGATCATGGCTCACATCGACGCCGGCAAGACGACGACGACCGAGCGCATCCTCTACTACACGGGCCGCACCCACAAGATCGGTGAGGTCCACGACGGTGCCGCCGTCATGGACTGGATGGAGCAGGAGCAGGAGCGCGGCATCACGATCACCTCGGCCGCGACCGCCTGCGAGTGGAACGACCACCGCATCAACATCATCGACACCCCGGGTCACGTCGACTTCACGGTCGAGGTCGAGCGCTCGCTGCGCGTCCTCGACGGTGCGATCGCGGTCTTCGACTCCGTCGCCGGCGTCGAGCCCCAGTCGGAGACCGTCTGGAGGCAGGCCGACAAGTACGGCGTCCCCCGGATCGCCTTCATCAACAAGATGGACCGGGTCGGCGCCGACTTCGACATGTCCGTCCGGACCATCCGCGAGCGCCTCGGCGCCAACCCGGTTCCGATCCAGCTTCCGATCGGCTCCGAGGACGCCCTCAAGGGCGTCATCGACCTCGTCGAGAACCGCGCGCTCGTCTACAAGGACGACCTCGGCACCGAGTTCGACATCGAGGACGTTCCGGCCGACATGGCCGACGCCGTCGAGGAGGCCCGCCACCACCTGGTCGAGGCCTGCGCCGATGCCGACGACGAGCTCATGGAGCTCTACCTCGAGGACGCAGACATCCCGCCGGCCCGCCTGCGCGAGGCGCTGCGGACGGCGACGCTGAAGCTGACGCTCACGCCCGTCCTCTGCGGTTCCGCCTTCAAGAACAAGGGCGTGCAGCCGCTGCTCGACGCGATCATCGAGCTGCTGCCCTCGCCGCTCGAGGTCGAGGCGGTCGCCGGCATCGAGCCCGTCAAGGGCGAGGAGGAGGGCCGCCCCGCCACCCGCCCGGCCGACGACGACGGCCCGTTCGCTGCCCTCGCCTTCAAGGTCATGACCGACCCGTTCGTCGGCAAGCTCACCTACTTCCGCGTCTATTCCGGCAAGCTCAGCGCCGGCAGCCGCGTCCTCAACAGCGCCACCGGCCGCACCGAGCGGATCGGCCGGCTGCTGATGATGCACGCCAACTCGCGCGAGGAGATCGAGGAGTGCTACGCGGGCGACATCCTCGCCGGCGTCGGCCTCAAGCAGACTTCCACCGGCGACACGCTCTGCGCTCCGGATGCGCCGATCATGCTCGAGCAGATCGAGTTCCCGGAGCCGGTCATCGCGGTGGCGATCGAGCCGAAGACCAAGGCCGACCAGGAGAAGCTGGCGACGGCGCTCCAGCGTCTCGCCGAGGAGGACCCCACGTTCGTGGTCGAGTCCGACGAGGAGACCGGCCAGACGGTCATCCGCGGCATGGGCGAGCTCCATCTCGAGGTGCTCGTCGACCGGATGATGCGCGAGTTCAAGGTCGAGGCCAGCGTCGGCAAGCCCCAGGTCGCCTACCGCGAGACGATCCGCAAGGAGGCCAACAAGGTCCAGGGCAAGTTCGTCCGCCAGACCGGAGGCTCGGGCCAGTACGGCGACGTCGTCATCAACGTCGCGCCGAACCCGGGCGAGGGCTTCGAGTTCGAGACGAAGATCAAGGGCGGCGCGATCCCGTCGGAGTTCATCCCGTCGGTCGAGAAGGGCATCGTCGAGGCGCTCGGATCGGGCGTGAAGGCCGGCTACCCGATGGTCGACGTCAAGGTCGAGCTGATCGACGGCTCCTACCACGACGTCGACTCCTCCGAGATGGCGTTCAAGATCGCCGGCTCGATGGCGATCCAGGAGGCGGCGAAGCGCGCCAACCCGGTGCTGCTCGAGCCCGTGATGCAGGTCGAGGTCGTCACCCCCGAGGACTTCCTCGGCGACGTCATCGGCGACCTCTCCCGGCGCCGGGGCAAGGTCGAGGGACAGGACCGGCGCGGCAACGCGCTGGCCGTCGGGGCCACGGTCCCGCTCAGCGAGATGTTCGGCTACGTCGGCGACCTCAGGTCGGCCACCCAGGGACGCGCCTCCTACACGATGCAGTTCGCCCGCTACGAAGAGGTTCCGGCGAACATCGCCGAGGAGATCGTCGAGCACAAGGCCGGCGAGCCCGTGGGAGCCGCCTCATGAGCAATTCACTTATATTGGGCCGGTTGGCCGGAACCCCGGTTCACGGCTGCGCCCGAAGCCAAGCCTAAACAGCCACCAAGACGTAAACGAATCGGAACAGCCCCGAGAGAGGAACACGAAGAGAAGATGTCCAAGGAGAAGTTCGAGCGCACCAAGCCGCACGTCAACGTCGGCACGATCGGTCACATCGACCACGGCAAGACGACGCTGACCGCTGCGATCACGAAGGTCCTCTCCGAGAAGATGGGTGGCGAGGCGAAGAGCTTCGAAGAGATCGACAACGCGCCCGAGGAGAAGGAGCGCGGGATCACGATCGCGACCTCGCACGTCGAGTACGAGACCGAGAACCGGCACTACGCCCACGTCGACTGCCCGGGGCACGCCGACTACGTCAAGAACATGATCACGGGCGCCGCTCAGATGGACGGGGCGATCCTCGTCGTCTCGGCGGCCGACGGCCCGATGCCGCAGACGCGCGAGCACATCCTGCTCGCCCACCAGGTCAACGTGCCCTACGTGGTCGTCTTCCTCAACAAGGTCGACATGGTCGACGACGACGACCTGATCGAGCTCGTCGAGGAGGAGGTCAAGGACCTGCTCAACGCCTACGACTACCCGGGCGACGACACCCCGATCATCCGCGGCTCGGCGCTGAAGGCGCTCGAGGGCGACGAGGATGCCGTCAACAGCATCATCGAGCTCGCCGAGACGCTCGACAGCTACATCCCGGAGCCCGAGCGCGAGCTCGACAAGCCGTTCCTGATGCCGATCGAGGACATCTTCTCGATCACCGGCCGCGGCACGGTCGCGACCGGCCGCGTCGAGCAGGGCGTGGTCAACACGGGCGACGAGGTCGAGATCGTCGGCATCCACCCGGAGATCGCCACCACGACGGTCACCGGCGTCGAGATGTTCAACAAGCTGCTCGACCAGGGTCAGGCCGGCGACAACATCGGCGCCCTGCTCCGCGGCACCAAGCGCGAGGAGATCGAGCGCGGGCAGGTGCTGTGCAAGCCGGGATCGATCACCCCGCACACCAAGTTCAAGGCCGAGGTGTACTGCCTGAAGAAGGAGGAGGGTGGCCGTCACACGCCGTTCTTCTCGGGCTACCGCCCGCAGTTCTACTTCCGGACGACCGACGTGACCGGCGTCGCCAACCTGCCCGAGGGCACGGAGATGGTCATGCCCGGCGACAACGTCGAGATGTCGATCGAGCTGATCCAGCCGATCGCCATGGACCAGGGCCTGCGCTTCGCCATCCGCGAGGGCGGCCGGACCGTCGGCTCCGGGGTCGTCACCGAGATCATCGAGTAACGAGTACGCGTACCGAGTAAGCAAAGCGCCGGCACCCGCCGGCTGCAAAGGACATACGACCGGGGCGCCGCCCCCCGCATCGCGACAGCCCCGTCGCGGCGATGGACGCGGCGCCCCGATCGCGCCCCCCGATCAGAGAAGCAGAGACAGAAGGAAGCAAGGAACGACAGGTGTCAGCGATCACCGCAAGCAAGATCAGGATCCGGCTGAAGGCATACGACCACGATGCCATCGACCGGGCCGCCGGCGAGATCGTCGAGACGGCGCAGCGCACCGGCGCGACCGTCTCGGGACCCGTGCCCCTGCCGACTTCGAAGAACGTCTACTGCGTGATCCGCTCGCCGTTCAAGGACAAGGACTCGCGCGAGCACTTCGAGATCCGCACCCACAAGCGGCTGATCGACATCAACGACCCGACCCCGAAGACGATCGACGAGCTCCAGCGGATCGAGAACCTGCCCGCCGGCGTCGACGTGGAGATCCGCCTCTAGGCACCGACCATGCCCGCGATCCTCGGCAGAAAGATCGGCATGACCCAGCTCTTCACCGAGGAGGGCGAGAGCGTGCCCGTGACCGTCATCGAGGCGGCCCCGAACCGCGTCACCGCAGTCCGCACCGGCGAGGCGGACGGCTACGACGCCGTCCAGCTCGGCGCCGACGAGGTGCCCGAGCGCAAGCTCACCAGGCCCGAGCTCGGCCACCTCGCGAAGACCGGCGCGCCGCCGCTGCGCCACCTGGTCGAGTTCCGCGACTACGACGGCGAGGTCGAGCTCGGCGGCGAGGTCGGCGTCGGTGAGTTCGAGGCCGGCCAGAAGGTCAAGGTCTCCGCGGTCGCGATCGGCAAGGGCTTCCAGGGCACGGTCAAGCGCCACAACTTCGGCCGCGGCCCGGTCAGCCACGGCTCCCACAACGTGCGCGCCCCCGGGTCGATCGGCGCCAGCGCCGATCCCGCGCGCGTCTTCAAGGGCATGAAGATGCCGGGCCGGATGGGCGGCAAGCGCGTCACCCAGCGCGGCCTCGAGGTCTTCCGCGTCGACGCCGAGCGCAACCTGCTGATGGTGCGCGGCTCGGTCCCGGGGCCGAAGAACGGGACCGTGGAGGTGCGCACCGATGGCTAGTCAGTCAGCGAAGGCGGCGACGATCGGCAAGCAGGCCAAGTCCGAGCTCCCGGCGGCGCTCTTCAGCGAGCCCTACAACGAGTCGCTCGTCCACGAGGCGGCCCGAGCCGACCTCAACGCCCGCCGGCAGGGGACGCACTCGAGCCTCACCCGCGGCGAGGTTGCGATGACCGGGGCCAAGGCATGGCGCCAGAAGGGCACCGGACGGGCCCGGGTCGGCGCCCTCAGCGTCCCCCATCGCCGCGGCGGCGGCAACGCGTTCGCGACCAAGCCCCGCACCTACACGGTCAAGGTCAACCGCAAGGCCCGCCGGAAGGCGCTGCGCGCTGCGCTCAGCGTCCACGCCGCCCGCGGATCCGTCGCCGTGCTCCCGGACGGCACGTTCTCGGAGCCCGCTACCAAGCAGGCCGCCGAGGGCCTGGCGAAGTGGGGAGGCGACCTGCCCGCCCTCGTCGTCGTCTCCGGCGACGAGGCCGCCGCCGCCAAGAGCTTCCGCAACCTGCCCCGCGTCTCCGTCGTCACCGCCGAGGCGGTCGGCGTCGCCGAGATCGTCGGCCATCGTTCGCTGATCGCCTCCGAGCAGGCGCTCGCCGTGCTCGAGGCTCGCGCCGGCGCCGTCGAGCGCGGCGGGAGCGCAGAGGGGAGCGACGACTGATGGACCCGCGCCAGGTGATCATCGAGCCGGTCGTCTCCGAGAAGAGCTACGCGCTGATGGCGGAGGGCAAGTACACGTTCCGCGTCAACGACCGCGCTCACAAGACCCAGATCCGCAGCGCCGTCGCCGAGATCTTCGACGTCGAGGTCGTCGCGGTGCGGACCTCGCGCGTCCGCTCGAAGCCGAAGCGGCGCGGAGTGCACGCCGGCAAGACCCGGGGCTGGAAGAAGGCCATCGTCGAGCTCGCGCCGGGCAACCAGATCGAACTCTTCGAGGGAGCGGCGGAGTAGCCGCCGGGACAAGGAATCAACGATGCCGATCCGCAAGACAAAGCCGACCAGCCCGGGGCGCCGCTTCGCGACCTACCAGGACCGCTCCGAGGTCACCACCTCGAAGCCGAACAAGAAGCTGACCCGCGGCAAGAAGAGCAGCGGCGGCCGCAACGCCTACGGCCGGGTCACCGCGCGTCATCGCGGCGGCGGCGCCAAGCGCAAGTACCGCCAGATCGACTTCAAGCGGACCAAGGACGGCGTTCCGGCGAAGGTCGCGACGATCGAGTACGACCCGAACCGCACGACCTACATCGCGCTGCTGCACTACGCCGACGGCGCGAAGTCCTACATCCTCGCTCCGGCCGGGCTGAAGGTCGGCGACACGGTCGCCTCGGGCCCGGGTTCCGACATCCGCGCGGGCAACGCGCTCGAGCTCGGCCAGATCCCGACCGGCACCGTCGTCCACAACGTCGAGCTCAAGCCCGGCCAGGGCGGCCGAATGGGCCGGGCCGCAGGCACCGCGATCCAGGTGGTCGCGAAGGAGGGTGAGATGGTCACCCTGAGGCTGCCGTCCTCGGAGATGCGGATGGTCCGGGCCGAGTGCCGGGCGACGATCGGCACCCTCTCCAACGCCGAGCACCAGAACGTGACCGTCGGCAAGGCCGGCCGCAGCCGCCACAAGGGACGGCGCCCGCAGAGTCGCGGCATCGCGATGAACCCGGTCGACCACCCGCACGGCGGCGGCGAGGCCCACAAGGGCCCCGGCGGCCACCCGAAGACCCCGTGGGGCAAGCCGACGCTCGGCTACCGGACCCGGAAGAAGAACAAGCAGTCGAACGCGATGATCGTTCGCGGCCGCCGGCGCGGCAAGAAGAAGGGCAGATAAGAGGTAACCGATGGGTCGATCAACGAAGAAGGGACCGTTCGTCGAGGAGCGCCTGCTGGCGCGGGTCGAGGCGATGAACAGCTCCGGCAACAAGCAGATGATCAAGACCTGGTCGCGCCGCTCCACGATCTTCCCGGAGATGGTCGGCCATACGATCGCCGTTCACGACGGCCGCAAGCACGTGCCCGTGTTCGTCTCCGAGTCGATGGTCGGGCACAAGCTCGGCGAGTTCGCGCCGACGCGCACCTTCCGCGCCCACTCCGGCAGCAAGAAGGAGGAGCGCTGATGGCGACCCGGCTCGCAGACGCCGACGCTCCCGTCGTCCGCGCGAAGGCGCGGTACGTGCGGCTGTCGCCCCGCAAGGCGCGCGTCGTCGCCGATCAGGTGCGCGGCCTCGACGTCGAGCGCGCCGTCGCCCTGCTGAGCTTCTCCCCGCGCGGCGCCTCGGTCCCGGTCCTCAAGCTCGTGCAGTCGGCCGCCGCCAACGCCGAGAACAACTTCGACCTCGACCCCGACGAGATGCGGATCGCGAGCATCTCCGTCGACGAGGGCCCCACCATGCGCCGGTACCGCCCCCGCGCCCGTGGCCGCGCGACGCGGATCGACAAGCGCAGCTGCCACATCAACATCGCCTTGACCCCGATCCCCGACGCCGACTAGAGGAAACCAGGACCACCATGGGACAGAAGATCAACCCCGAAGGCTTCCGCGTCGGCTACATCCACGACTGGAAGTCGAACTGGTTCGACGAGCGCAACTTCGCCGACGCGCTGGTCGAGGACGTCAACATCCGCAATCACATCGAGCACAAGCTCGCGCACGCGGGGCTCTCCGACATCGAGATCCGCAAGCAGCGCGGCGAGGTGACGGTCGACATCCACACCGCCCGCCCGGGCATCGTCATCGGCAAGTCCGGATCCGAGGTCGATGCGCTCCGTCGCGAGCTGCACGCGATCACCGGCAAGCCCGTCCGCGTCAACATCCGCGAGATCAAGCGCCCCGAGCTCGACGCGAAGCTCGTCGCGCAGTCGATCGCCGAGCAGCTCGAGGGTCGCGTCGCCTTCCGCCGCGCGATGAAGCGCGCGCTGACCTCCGCCATGCGCTCCGGCGCCAAGGGCGTCAAGGTCCAGGTCTCGGGTCGCCTCGGCGGCGCGGAGATGGCCCGCACCGAGGGCTACTCGGACGGGCGGGTCCCGCTCCACACCCTCCGCGCCGATATCGACTACGGCTTCGTCGAGGCCCGGACCACGACCGGGCGCATCGGCGTCAAGTGCTGGATCAACAAGGGCGAGGTGATGCCGGAGGGTTACGCCGGCACGAACGAGAACGAGGAGCTCGGCGGCCGCGGACGCCGTCCCAGCGAGCGCGGCAGCCGCCGCGCCGGCGGCGACGGCGGCTCCGCTCAGGGCGCCCGCGCCGGGGGCCGTCAGGGAGGTCGTTCCTGATGCTGAGCCCCAAGCGCGTCAAGCACCGCAAGCAGTTCCGCGGCCGCATGCGCGGCTACTCCAAGGGCGGGACCCAGGTCACCTTCGGCGAGTACGGCCTCAAGGCCCTCGATCGGGGCTGGATCACGAACCGCCAGATCGAGGCTGCCCGCGTCGCGATGACCCGCAAGATCAAGCGCGGCGGCAAGGTCTGGATCAACATCTTCCCCGACAAGCCGTACACCAAGAAGCCGGCCGAGACCCGGATGGGCAAGGGCAAGGGCAACCCCGAGGGCTGGGTCGCGGTGGTCAAGCCCGGTCGGGTCATGTTCGAGCTCTCCGGCGTTCCCGAGGACCTCGCCCGCGAGGCGATGGAGCTCGCCGGCACCAAGCTTCCGATCAAGACCAAGTTCGTGACCAAGGGGCAGCACCAGTGAAGGGCTCCGAGGTGCATCAGATGGGTGACGCCGAGCTCGTCGAAGCGCTCAAGGAAGCGCGCCGCGAGGCGTTCAACCTGCGCCTGCGCAACGCCACCGGCGAGCTCGAGAACACGGCTCGCCTGGGCGTCAGCCGCCGCGACGTCGCCCGGCTGCTCACGATCGCACGCCAGCGCGGAATCGACCTCGACAAGGAACTGAAGTAGAGAGATGGCCGAAGAAGAGAAGGATCAGAACGAGGAGACCGAGGCGCCCGCCGAGGAGCAGGACGCCGCCGAGGCCGCCGAGGAGCAGCCCGCGCCCGAGGCTGCCGAGGAGCAGGACGCCCCCGAGGCCGCCGAGGAGGAGCCCACCGCCGAGGCGGACGAGGCCGCCGACGATGCCGGCGCGGCCGCCCCTGCCGCCGATGGCGGTGACGAGGAGCCGGCCGAGCGGCCCTCCCCGAAGGAGATTCGCAGGCGCAGGCGGTCGACGTTCAGCGGCGAGCCGGGCCCCGAGCTCAGCGCCGAGGAGCGCGCCGAGCGCCGCCAGGCGGAGCGCAGGCGCAAGGCCGCCTCGCGGAGCCGCTATCGCAAGGGTCGCGGCGCCAAGCTGGCGCAGGAGGCCGGCAAGGGATCCGGCGCCGGCACGCCGCCGGCCGAGCCCGAGCCCGGAAACCCCAAGGTCCGCCAGGGCATCGTCGTCTCCGACAAGATGGACAAGACGATCACCGTCCGGGTCGAGAGCGCCCGCCGGCACCCCGCCTACGAGAAGGTGATCCGAAGCTCGAAGATGTACCACGCCCACGACGAGCGCAACGAGGCGGGCGAGGGCGACACCGTCCGCCTGGTCGAGACGCGCCCGATGTCGAAGACGAAGCACTGGCGGCTGACCGAGATCCTCGAGAAGGCGAAGTAGGTCCGGGGATGATCCAGCAGGAAAGCCGACTCAAGGTCGCCGACAACTCGGGCGCGCGCGAGATCCTCTGCATCCGCGTCAAGGGCGGCCATCACCGCCGCTACGCGAGCGTCGGCGACGTGATCACCGCGACCGTCAAGCACGCGACGCCGCGCGGCGGCGTCCGCAAGGGCGAGGTCGTGCAGGCGGTGGTCGTCCGGACCCGCAAGCAGATCGGGCGCGCCGACGGCACCTACATCTCGTTCGACGAGAACGCCGCGGTGCTGATCGACCCGCAGAACAACCCGCGGGGGACCCGCATCTTCGGGCCGGTCGCCCGCGAGCTCCGCGACCGCTCGTTCATGAAGATCGTCTCGCTCGCCCCGGAGGTGCTCTGATGGCAAAGGCGATGCGAATCCGCACCGATGACACCGTCGAGGTCGTCTCCGGCAAGGACAAGGGCAAGACGGGCAAGGTGCTGCGGGTCGACCCGAAGCGCCGCAAGGTCTTCGTCGAGGGCGCGAACATCGTCAAGCGCCATCAGCGGCCGCGCTCGATGACCGACGCCCAGACGGGGCAGGCCGGCATCATCGAGAAGGAGGGACCGATCGACGTCTCCAACGTCGTCCTGGTCGACCCCACCGACAACAAGCCGACCCGGGTCGGCGTCCGCGCCGGCGACGACGGCGGCCGCGTGCGTTACTCGAAGCGCACCGGCAAGGCGATCGACTGACGAGGAAACGAACCACCTGATGGAAGCTGCAACCCAGACATCCGAGACGCAGAGCCAGGCGGCGCCGCCGCCGCGGCTGCGCGAGCGCTACGACGACGAGATCCGGCCGGCGCTGACGAAGAAGTTCGGCTACTCGACGCCGATGTCGGCGCCGCGCCTCGTCAAGGTCACCCTGAACATGGGGATCGGCGAGGCGAGCCGGAGCAGCAACGTCATCGACGACGCGGTTGCCGAGCTCGCGACGATCACCGGTCAGCGGCCGAGCCTGCGCCGCGCCCGCAAGTCGATCGCCGCGTTCAAGCTGCGCGAGGGGATGCCGGTCGGCGTCGCGGTGACGCTGCGCAAGGCGCGGATGTGGGAGTTCACCGATCGCCTCGTCTCGATCGCGATCCCGCGGATCCGCGACTTCCGCGGGCTCAACCCGCGCTCGTTCGACGGCCGCGGCAACTACACGCTGGGCATCCGGGAACAGCTGATCTTCCCCGAGATCGACTACGACTCGATCAGCGAGACCCGGGGCCTGGACATCACCTTCTCGACCACCGCCGCGACCGACGAGGAGGGCTTCGAGCTGCTCCTCGGCCTGGGGTTCCCCTTCGCTCAGGAGGGCCGGCCCGGCGGCAAGAGCCCCGAGGAGATCGAGGCCGAGGAGGAGGAGCGGCGCAAGGAGGAGGCCCGTGCTCGGGCCGAGGCCGAGCAGGCCGCCCTCGAGCAGCTCAAGGAAGAGAACCCCGATGCTTACGAGAAGCCGGAACCCGAAGCCGCCGAGGGCGAGGGCGAGGAATCCGGCGGCAACGACGGAGAAGAAGAGGAGTAGATGGCAAAGACGTCACAACGCGTCAAGCAGGCTGCGGGCTCGAAGTTCAAGTCGCGCAACTACAACCGCTGCCGCAAGTGCGGCCGCTCCCGCGCCGTGTACCGCAAGTTCGGCCTCTGCCGGATCTGCCTGCGCGAGGCCGCTCACAAGGGCTACGTGCCCGGGATGACGAAGTCGAGCTGGTAGCAGCATGCTGACCGACCCGATCGCCGATTACCTGACGCGAGTGCGCAACGCGCTCCGCGCCGACCACCCCGAGGTCGAGATCCCGGCTTCCCGCCTGAAGAAGGAGATGACCCGGATCCTCGTCGAGCAGGGCTACCTGACCGGGTTCGAGGTCGAGCCGACCACGGTCGGCGAGTCGATCCGGATCCAGCTCAAGTACACCGAGGACCGCGATCCGGTGATCAAGGGCATGACCCGGATCTCGCGCCCCGGTCGCCGTCGCTACGTTCCCAGCACCGACGTCCCGCGCGTGCAGGGCGGGATGGGCACGGCGATCATCTCCACCTCGGCGGGTGTGATGACCGGCCACGAGGCCAAGCAGAAGGGCGTCGGCGGCGAAGTGGTCGCCTACGTCTGGTAGCCGGCTCCGAAACGAGATATGAGCAGAATCGGAAACAAGCCAATCGAGATCCCCGCCGGCGTCACCGTCGACGTCGCGCCGGGCCGCGTCACCGTGAACGGCCCGAAGGGCGAGCTCAGCCAGGAGCTGAGCCGCGACATGGAGGTCAAGCTGGATGACGGCGTCCTCACGGTCGCCCGGCCGACCGATCGCGGCGAGCACCGGGCCCTGCACGGGCTGACCCGCAGCCTGATCGCGAACATGGTCGAGGGCGTGACCAACGGCTTCGAGAAGCGCCTGGAGATCCAGGGCGTCGGGTACCGCGCGAAGGCGCAGGGGAAGGGCCTCGAGCTGTCGCTCGGGTTCTCCCACCCGGTCAGCGTCAAGGCCCCCGAGGGGATCGACTTCGAGGTCCCGCAGCCGACGGAGATCATCGTCCGCGGCATCGACAAGCAGCTGGTCGGCGAGACGGCGGCGCAGATCCGCCGCCACCGCCCGCCGGAGCCCTACAAGGGCAAGGGCGTGCGCTACGCGGACGAGCAGGTCCGGCGCAAGGTCGGCAAGCGGGCATAGGAGACAGCAATGGCAGTCAAGACACCAGAACAGAGAAGGCTCCGCCGCCGGCGCCGCGTCCGGGCGAAGATCCGCGGCAGCGAGCAGCGCCCGCGGCTCGCCGTCTACCGGTCGAATCGCGGCCTGTTCGCGCAGCTGATCGATGACGATCGCGGCCACACCGTCGCCCAGGTGAGCTGGACCGAGGCCGACCTGCGTAAGCTTGAGCCCTCCGAGCGGGCGAAGCGGGCGGGAGAGCTGCTCGCCGAGCGCGCCAAGCAGGCGGGCGTCGAGACCTGCGTCTTCGACCGCGGCGGCTACCGCTTCCACGGGCAGATCGCCGCCCTCGCCGAAGGCGCCCGCGAGAGCGGTCTGCAATTCTGACCGGCCCGGCGCGACGAGACCGAAACCGAGAAGAAAGAGCTGATGAGCACAGACGTCGAAAGAGTTAGCCCGCAGGGACTGGACCTGCAGGAGCGCGTGATCGAGATCAACCGCGTCGCGAAGGTCGTCAAGGGCGGCCGGCGCTTCTCGTTCACCGCCCTCGTCGCCGTCGGCGACGAGAACGACGTCGTCGGCATCGGCTACGGCAAGGCCCGCGAGGTCCCGCTCGCGATCCAGAAGGCGGTCGAGAACGCCCGCAAGGACCTGATCCGCGTGCCCAAGTACGGCCAGACGCTGCCGCACCGGATCGTCGGGCGCTACGGCGCCGGCCACGTCGTCCTGCGCCCGGCCAGCGAAGGCACCGGCGTCATCGCCGGCGGCGGTGTGCGTGCGGTGCTCGAGCTCGGCGGGATCCGCGACGTCCTCACCAAGTCGATCGGGACCAACAACCCGATCAACCAGGTCAAGGCCACCATGGAGGGCCTCCGCGGGCTGCGCAAGCCCGAGGACGTGGCCGAGCTCCGCGGCCTGACCATCAAGCAGGTGCTCGGGGTTCCGAAGGAGGCCGAGCGCTCCGAGGCCTCCGACGAGGATGCCCCCGGCGCCGTCGAGCCCGTCGCGGTCGCGACCGCGGGCGAGGCCGAGGACGGTGAGGAGGAGTCCTCCTGATGGCCGAAGTCCTGATCAAGCAGGTCCGCTCGGCGGTGGGCTCGAGCCCGCGCCAGCGCGACACCCTGCGGACCCTGAGCCTCGGCCGGATCGGCAAGTCCGTCGTGCGCGAGGACAGCGTGCACCTGCACGGGTTGCTTCGCAACGTCGAGCACCTGGTGACGGTCGAGCCGGCCGGGAAGGGGTCCTGATGGCGCGGATCGAGCCCGAGGACGTGGGCCTCGACAACCTCACCCCGAAGCCCGGGACCCGCAGGGACCGCAAGCGCGTCGGCCGCGGTCACGGCTCCGGCACCGGCAAGACCTCCGGCCGCGGCCACAAGGGCCAGAAGGCCCGCGCCGGCGCCAAGCGCGACGTCGCCCGTGAGGGCGGCCAGAACCCGATCCACATGCGGATGCGGAAGCTGCGCGGCCCGAACAAGAAGATGTCGATGCCGTTCGAGCCCTTCCGGACCCATACCCAGCCGGTCAACCTCGCGACGCTCGACGAGCGCTTCGAGGACGGCGCCGAGGTGACGCCGGAGACGCTCAAGGCCGCCGGCCTGGCCACCCGCAGGGATCCCGTGAAGATCCTCGGCAACGGCGATCTCGGCAAGAAGCTGACCGTCCGCGCCCATGCCTTCAGCAAGACCGCCCGCGAGAAGATCGAAGCGGCCGGCGGCAGCGCCGAAGTCATCGACTGATCGATGCTCAGGATCCTCGGAAACGCCTTCGCGATCCCCGAGATCCGGAGGAAGATCGCCTTCACGGCGGCGATGCTCGCGCTCTACAGGCTCGGTGCCTACATCCCGGCGCCCGGAGTCGAGGCGAGCGCGATCAGCGACCTCCAGAACAACTTCGCGGGCAACGACATCCTCGGGTTCCTGAACCTGTTCAGCGGCGGCAGCCTGTCGCGACTGTCGCTGTTCGCGCTCGGGATCATGCCCTACATCACGGCCTCGATCATCCTGCAGCTGCTGGTCGTGGTGATCCCGCGGCTGGAGGCCCTCAAGAAGGAGGGCCAGTCCGGCCAGACCA
>JAGQUO010000039.1 GCA_020438445.1 Solirubrobacterales bacterium | reverse complement strand
GGTGAGTTGGCGTAGAGCGTCGCCGGCCGCAGGTGCCCGTCGATCACCACCCGGTACGAGGTGAGGCCGGGAGATCCCTGGTCGCCGACCACATGGGCGTTGGTGACGATCAGACCCCGGTCGGCGTCGTAGACCCAGCCGGTGCCGGAGGAGGCGCTGACACCGTCGACTTTCGCGAGGACGCGCACCGTCGACGGGGCGGTCTCGGCGATGATCTCCCTCGTGCTCGGCTGACTCGACGTCTCCGAGTCGGAGGAGAAGACCCCGGTCAGGGCAGCCACGACCGCTACGGCCCCGACGAGCAGCGCGCCGACCGCGAGGATCGTCGCCCGTCGCACCGATCGCTTGAGCTCGATCCGCCGCCCTCGCCTTCGCCGCATCCTCCGGGTCCGCCGCTCGGACTTCTTCTCTTCGCCGAGGGTCACCGGATTCGCCAGCCTAACCGGCTGTCAACTCGCTGGACGACCACTCCACTTGGCCACGCTACGTCTGTCCCCAGCCCAAGTGGATGAGAGATTCGTCGTCCTCTTTACGAATAGCGGGGACGAGAAATGCGGCGACCCGATTCGTTGCTCGCTACGACGCGAGGATCGTCGAGCTAGAAGCCGTCCCAGGACCCGGGCGCCCATGCGAAGCAGATCAGCCGCGCGACGTCAGCCTCAGCGTTTGGGCCGTCGTCTTGTCGCCGAACTCGCCCGTCTCGACCGAGACCGCGATCGCCACCAGCTTGCCGCGGTGTGACAGCCTGCGGCGGTCCCGAGACGACAGCCGGGCCTTGATGCGCTTCGAAGTCCCTGGCGTGATCGCGTAATGGTTGCTCGTGCCTTGCCTTTTGAGCGCGTGGCCGACCGTAAGCTCTCCCCGGCAGGAATCGGTTAGAGAGCGGGGGCAATGGAGGCGCGTCGGCACCTTTCCGGATTCGGCGATACCTGGAGTGCGGGTGGAGATCGAGACGTTGGGCCCCTCGTTTACGGCTCCGACGGTGACCGTCTCACAACCTCCGGTGACCGTCGCCGAGAAGATCGCCGGGGCATCGACGAGATCCAGATCAGCGGAGTCCGCTCCCTCATTGCAAACTGCGTGTTGGTCCACCTCGCCATCGCGAAAGCGGATCTGGTCGTTGCCGGGGCCGCCGCTTGCAACGTCCTGCGCACCGGAGCCTCCGATCAGGATGTCGTCGCCGCGCTGGCCGTGTACGGAGTCTCGGTTCGTTGACCCCGTGATCGTGTCGTTGCCGTCCCCGCCCGCCATGAAGTCGTTCCCCGATGAGCCGACCATGCTGTCGTTGCCACCCCGCCCGAACATCTGGTCGTTGCCGGCGCCGCCATTCATCGAGTCGGCGGCATTGGTTCCACAGAGGATGTCATTGCCGACGGTGCCGATGTTGGAGATCACACAGCCGCTTCCGCCAGCACTTGATTTCGGCGCGTTGATCGCAACGACGGCGAGGACGGTAACCAGGGCCATAAGCCCGGCGAGATCGGCAGCGTGCCGGCGGTCGAGAAGGATCTTCCTGATACCCGATTACCTCCCGCGAAGAGGCTACGTACGCAGAGCTATTTTGGCAACATCATTCCGCCGTTCCCCTGCTGCAACAGGGCGCGTGGATAGATCTGCCGTTCGACCCACGGCGAGGGCTCCGGCGGCGGCCTCAGTCAACGAACGCGCGCTTGGAACCGTCCCGCCGGCAGACGAAGATCGTGCCCGCGGTGCCCTCCGCTCGCCGTTTGACCACCGCTCGATAAACGCCGGACTTGAGCGGGTCTACGATCACTTTCCACTTTCCAGCGCCGTTGGTATCGGTCTTGCCGAGCAGCCTACGGCCGCCGTTGCGCCCCTTCTTGAACAGCTTCACGACCCGGTCTTGCACGCAGGCATCGTTCGAGGACTTGACCTTGCCGTGAAAGGCGGGAAAGGTCTGGCGCATGATGATCCTGCTGTTGATCTTGACCGTGTTGGTAGCCGGCGCTGCGGTAACAGCGAGGCCGGAGATTGCGAGTGCGAGGACCGCGGTAAGCACGAGCTTCGGGTTGAGCTTTGTGGTCATCGGCGTCCTCCCGTTTCGGATCCGGCTCCGACGTTATTCCTCGCGACCGAGAATGCAAGCGAGCTGGACAAAAAGGCAGCTCGGCCGACCCGCCGAGGTGTCGCCTTACCGAGGACCCGATCGTTTCTCGTAAGACGCACGACCGTCGAGTCGATCGCGGGTGAACATCGCGCGTCCGACCGGAATCGGTCAAGCCCTGCGGGCAAAGGCTCAGCTCAGTTCTGGACGATCGATCCGAAGGCGCCCTCGTTGAACGTTCTGAACGCCTCCCCGACGCAAGCAGTCGAATTAGTCCGGACGATCAGGTGGTGGAGCTGATAGGTAGGCCTCGGCGTGAGGATCGTCACCCAGTGTGGGCTCGCCGTCGACTCGGGGATGTCGATGACTTTGCTCGTGGCCCCGTTTCCCACGGCCACCAGATTCACCTGCGCGGTTCCCCCGTTGGTGAGCGAGTTGCCGAGTGCTTCAATCGAGGATCCACTGTTGTTCGTGATGCTGACCTCGAGGCCGAGGTTTCCAGTCGTGCCGGTGCACCGGATACTGAGGGTCAAGTTGCCTCCGATATCGGCGTTCACGGTGGTCCCCGGGTTGGCAGCGAATGGGCTGAAGCTCG
Organism: Solirubrobacterales bacterium; assembly: GCA_020438445.1. Lineage (GTDB taxonomy): Bacteria > Actinomycetota > Thermoleophilia > Solirubrobacterales > 70-9 > RHKX01. Next base: position 18,174 of record JAGQUO010000039.1, on the reverse strand, counting down.
CAGGCCCGCTCCGGTCCAGCCCCTTGAGGCTCGCCTCGTTGATCTGATCGCCTCCAAGCGCATTCGGAGCAATTGCTGCGGCGGTCACCGACCCGTCGGCGATCCCGGGATCGGGATAGTTGCCGGTCAACGCTCCGCCGGCCGGCCCGGTCGACGGACCAGGCGGCCCCTGCTCGCCGGCATCACCCTTGGGCCCCGGCAGAAGCTCGACCTGTTTGTCGAGCTTCGACGCCTGTTTCCTCGCGATGACCTTGATCTGCTGCTTTTCGCGGCTGGTGAGCGCGTAGGCTCCGCCGCCGCGAACGATGAAGACCGCGACCGTAGCCATGACGTTGGCGTAAGTCAGGTGGTCCGAAATCCTCTTCAGCATCGCTCTCCCCTCGAACGAAGAAGTAGACCAGTGACTGTAGTCGGCCAGGATCTTTCCTGCCTGCCGACTCCCGACATCCACATCCAAGGCCGGGCGGCCATGCGAAGCAGATCAGCCGCGCGACGTCTCCCGTCGCCAGGATTTGGAGAGCACTGCGTTACCTCCGCCGAATGCGACGCTCGTCCTACGACGCAAGAAGCCCGCTCAACAGCGGGCTTCTCGAATAGCGGGGACAGGATTTGAACCTGTGACCTCCGGGTTATGAGCCCGGCGAGCTACCTGACTGCTCCACCCCGCGGCGGTGTTCACAAGATAGCAACGTCACCTCTCAGGGCAAGCGAACGGAAGTGCCTGCACCCTGCGCCGGCCGTGCGGGGGCGGCGGCCTCCCCCGTGGCCCGAGAAGGACCAGCGCCGCCACGATCGCAATGGATGCGACCGCATCCCCCTCGTGACCTTCATCACGAAGTCATCCTATCCGCTCCGGGCACGCTCTGTCGCCGTCCGCGGAGGACTACGATCGCGGGCCTTGCGCGTCGCCGCCATCGACATGGGCACGAACTCGACCCGGCTCCTCGTGGCCGACGTCGGCGACGGCATGGTCGATCCGGTCAGGCGTGAGTCCCGCGTCACCGGGTTCGGCCGCGGGGTCGAGATCTCCGGCAGCCTCTCGACCGAGGCGATCGAGGGTGTGTTCGCGGCGGTCGGGGATTACCTGGACCTCGCCCGCGATCTCGGTGCGGCGGAGATCTTCGCCTTCGCCACCAGCGCGGCCCGCGACGCCTCGAACGCAGCGGCGTTCATGGCCGAGCTCCGCGAGCGCTACGACCTGAGGGCGCAGATCCTCACCGGCGCCGAGGAAGCGGAGCTGACGTACCTCGGGGCCCGCGGATCGTGCGAGAACTGCGAGACCGTGATCGTCGACATCGGCGGCGGCTCGACCGAGCTGGTCGTCGGCTCCGGGGGCGAGCCGGGGTTCAACACCTCACTCCAGCTCGGCGTCGTCCGTCACACCGAGCGATACCTGCGGACCGACCCTCCGGCGACGAGCGAGCTCGAGTCGCTCTCCAAGGACGTCAGCGAGACGATCGACGCCGAGCTCGCAGCCCATCCCGGGGTGAGCGCCGACCGGGGCGTCGCCGTCGCCGGCACGCCCGCGATCCTCGCCGCGATGGACCTCGGCCTCGAGCGGGTCGACTACGGTCGGATCGAAGGCCACGAGCTCGAGCTCGAGACCGTCCAGAAGCTGCTGTCGCGGCTCTCCTCGCTGCCACTGGCCGAACGCCGGGCCGTCCCCGGTGTCGACCCCGACCGGGCGCCGACGATCGTCGCCGGCGTGATCATCCTGATCAAGACGATGCGCGCGTTCGCGCTGCAGCGAATCACCGTCTCCGAGCGGGACATCCTCTTCGGTGCGGCGCTGCGGGCAGCGGCGCGGCCCGCCTCCGCCGCAGGCTGATTCAGGGCGCGAGTCGCGACCAGCTCCAGGAGCCGCCCGCGTCGCGCTGGTAGCGGAACCGGTCGTGGAGCCGGCCGACCTGGCCCTGCCAGAACTCGATCTGGTCGGGCACCACCCTGAAGCCCCCCCAGTGGGGCGGCCTCGGGACCTCGTCCCCGTCCCAGCGCTCCTCCGCCTCCCTGACCAGGGCCTCGAGATCCCCGCGGCCGGCGAGCGGGCTGCTCTGCGGGCTCGCCCAGGCGCCGATCCGGCTCTCGCGCGGCCGCGTCGCGAAGTACTCGTCCGATTCGGCGGCACCGAGCCGCTCGACCGGCCCTCGGATCCGCACCTGGCGATCGAGCTCACGCCAGTAGAGGACGAGTGCAGCCGAGGGAGCGGCCTCGAGCTGCCTGCCCTTCTCCGACCGTTCGTTGGTGAAGAAGCGGAACCCGCGGTGGTCGAAACCCTTCAGCAGCACCATCCGGGCGTCGGGGGTTCCGTCCTCGTCCACCGTCGCCACGCAGACCGCCTCGGCCAGCGGCACCTCGGACTCCGCCCGCTCGAACCACTCCGCGAACAGGGCTATCGGGTCGTCGCGGAGGTCGGACTCGCCGAACGGCGGCATGTCGGGACGGGGCTCGGACATCGACCGGGACTCTAGGGGCCGTGCCGGTAGTCTGGCCGCCCGTGGGAACCATCACCGGCAGCTGGACGGTCGAGATCGAGGCGTCGCTCGAGCGCGTCTGGTCCGTCGCCGCCGACGTGCCCGCCTCTCCCGCCTGGCAGCCGGCGCTCGAGCAGGTCGAGACGCTCGAGACCGACGACGAAGGGCGATCGACCCTGGTCGACACCTCCTCCGACGCAGTCGTCCGCAAGACCAAGCAGCAACTCCGATTCAGCTTCGACGAGCCGACCGGGATGAGCTGGACGCAGATCAAGGGCGACGTCAAATCGCTCCACGGCTCCTGGGAGTTCATCGAGCTGGCCGCCGAGCGGACCCGGGCGACGTTCGCCCTCGCCGTCGATCCCGGGCGCGTGCTCGGGATGCTCCTCCGCGGGCCGGTCGAGGGCAAGGTCAAGGAGTTCCTGACCAAGGGCGCCGCCGAGGGCCTCAAACAGCACGTCGAGACCGCCGGCTGAGACGGTGCCCGAGGCGGTCAGCGGCCGGACCTACACCGATCGCCACCAGGTCGGGCCGGCTGACGTGACCGCAGACGGCGGCGTACACGTCTTCGCGATCGCCCGCTGGCTGCAGGAGACCGCGTTCGCGGACGGGCTCGACTCCGGGTTCGGTGCGGAGGCGTTCTGGATCATCCGCCGATTGCGGCTGGAGATCATGCGGCTTCCGTCGTTTCCCGAGGAGCTCGAGGTGACGACCTGGTGCAGCGGCAAGGCCAAGGCCGTCGCCGAGCGCACGACGGCGATCACCGGCGACCTCGGGGCCGACGTCCGCGCCGAGGCGATCTGGGTCCACGTCGATCCGGAATCTCGGCTGCCGGTGCGACTGCCGGCGAAGTTCGAGGAGATCTACGGCCCAAGCGCCGCCGGCCGCAGAGCGCGGACATCGCTCCGGCATCCACCCGAGCCGCCCGCGGACGCCGAGCGGCTCGAGTGGTGGTGCGGGAGGTGGACGATCGACCTCGCCGGGCACGTCAGCAACCTCTGGTACTGGCTGCCGGCCGAGGAGTACCTCGATCTGCCCTCGGCGCCCGCCGAGGGCAGCGCTGACCGGATCGTGCTCGAAGCCGAGTTCCGGACGGGTGTCGGCCACGGGCTCGCGACCATCCGCCGCGCGGACGGGATGCTCTGGGTCTGCGGACCGGACGGGGCCGTCGGCGGCACCGTGGGCGTGGTCGCCGGCTGACTCAGCCGGCGCCGCGGACCGTGAACTCGACGCCGACGACCCGTTCGCGCTCGCCGCTCGGCAGCGAGACGTAGACGGCGCCTTCGCGCTCGAGACGCTCCCTCGGCTCCATCAGGGCGATGCCGTGGAAGCGGCCGTCCTCGTCGAACAGCCAGACGTGCTCCTCGGGGGTCGGCTCGCGCCGGGCCGACGGCGTGGAGTCGTACTTGGCGTAGATCACGTCGCTCGATGCGTCGTAGGTGACGTAGGCGAAGTTGTGGCGGCCGACCCTCAGCCCCATCGGAATCTCCCGGGCGTGCGCGCGTCAGGCAAGGACCGCCCGCCGCGGGTAGATCACGCCGGGGTCGGTGAGCACGTTGACGAGCGCCGGCTTGCCGGATGCGAAGGCGCGCTCCAGCGCCGGCCGCAGCTCGGCCGGCTCCCGAACCAGCTCGCCGTGCCCTCCCAGCGCTTCGATGATCTGCTCGTAGGGCGTCTCGGGCTGCAGCTCGGCTGCGATCGAGTACCCGTAGAGGTACTCCATCGGGTTCTTCTCGAGCGCCCAGATGCCGTTGTTCCCCATCACCCCGACGATCGGGAGGTCGTGCCTGACCATCGTGTCGAACTCCAGACCGCTGAACCCGAAGGCGCCGTCGCCGAGCAGCAGGCAGACCTGGCGGCCCGGCCGGGCGCAGGCGGCGCCGATCGCCTGACCGGGCCCCGCACCGAGGCAGCCGAACGGACCCGGGTCCATCCAGGTGCCGGGCTCGAAGGTCTCGATCACCCGACCGGCGTAGGAGACGAAGTCGCCGCCGTCGCCGATCACGATCGCGTCGCGCTCGAGCACGCTGCCGAGCTCCTCGTAAAGCCGCATCGGATGGAGCGGCGAGCGATCGTCGGAGCGATCGGCGGCCTCCGCCGCGCGCTTCTCGTCCTCGGCGGCGCGGAGCCGGGCGATCCATCCGGAGCGGTCGGCGGGCCCGGCCGCGGCCGAGAGGGCCGCCAGGGTCGCCGCGACGTCGCCGACCAGATCGGCGTCGGCCACCCGGTTGCGCTCGAGCCGGTTCGGCTCGACGTCGACGCGGATCAGCTTGGCGTCGGCGCCCACGGCAGCGCCGAAACCGAGCCGGAAATCGAGCGGGACGCCGACCACGATCGCGACGTCGGCCTCGCCGAGGCCCATGCCGCGCGTCCGGCTGAAGGCGTTCGGGTGATCGGCGGGAATGCAGCCGCGACCCATCCCGTTGAGATAGACCGGGATGCCGTGGCGCTCGGAGAGCTCACGGAGCTGATCCTCGGCCCCGGCCCAGTAGAGGCCGGTGCCGGCCATGATCGCCGGGCGCTCGGCTCCGGCGAGGAGCTCGGCGGCCCGCTCGATCCCGTCGGCGGCTTCGCCGCCCCGGGCGGGCGCCGGGGGGACCTCGGCGTCGGCGTCCATGAAGACGACGTCCAGCGGGTAGTCGAGGAAGGTGGGGCCGGTGGGCGCCGCGGCGGCGAGGTCGAGGGCGCGGACGGTCGCCGCCGCGATCTCGCTCGGGTCCTTGACGGTCTCCGCCGACTTGACGAGCGGGGAGACGAACGGCAGATGATCGATCTCCTGCAGGCTCCCGCTGCCCCACCGGCCCTCGGCGGCGCGCCCGCCGAGGACGACGATGGGCGTTCCGTTCTGAGCGGCGCTCGCCATCGCACTGACGCCGTTGGTGACCCCGGGACCGGCGGTGAGCGCGCAGACGCCGGGGGTCCGGGTGGCCTTCGCCCAGCCCTCGGCGGCGAAGGCCGCGGCCTGTTCGTGACGAACGTCGACGACCTCGATGCCCTCTTCTCGGCAGCCGTCGTAGAGGCTGAACAGGTGCCCGCCCGAGAGCGTGAACAGGTGGGTCACCCCGCGCTCCCGCAGGGCCTTGGCGGCGAGCCGGCCGCCGTGAAGCGCACCGGGGTTGGCGACCCCGCCCTTGCTCTCAGTCTGCCCGGTTGCCACGGACGCGAGCGTACACGGAGCGGACCGCCTCGACCGGATCGCGCGGCAGCCTCCGCCCGTCGCCGGGAGGGGCCCAGAGATGGACCGGGCGCTCGAGTCCCCTGAGGTCGCGTTCACCGAGCGAGCGCAGCTCGAACTCCCCGTGGAGCCGCTCCCGGGTGGCCTCGGTCAGCAGGACGCTGTCGCCGGTCTCCCTCGTCGCGGCTTCGACCCGCGCCGCGACGTTGACCGCGTCGCCGATGACGCTGAAGTTGAGCCTGCCGCCGCCCCCGACCGACCCGGCGACGACCTCGCCCGTGTTGATGCCGATGCCGACGCGGAAGCCGCCGCCCTCACCTTCCTCGTTGACGAGGCGGTCGACTTCGAGCGCGGCGCTGAGCGCACGGTCGGCGTGGTCGGGGATGAGCTCAGGCGCGCCGAAGACGGCCATCAGGCCGTCGCCCTCGAACTTGTCGACGTGGCCGCCGAAGCGCGAGATCACCGGAACCACGACGCCGAAGAGGTCGTTCAGGCAGGCGACGACCTCCTCCGCCTCCGCCGCCTCCGCGAAGCTCGTGAAGTCCTTGACGTCGCAGAACAGGATCGAGACCTCGACGAGCTCGCCGCGCTCGGAGAAGCCGTCGCTGAGGATGTGCTCGGCGATGTCGCGATCGAGATAGGTCCCGAAGGCGGCCCGGATCCGCTCGCGCTCGCGCAGGCCTCCGACCATCTGGTTGAACGAAGCGGAGAGGTCGCCGATCTCGTCCGCCGTGGTGATCGGCACCGCGACGCCGAAGTCGCCCTCGCCGACGGCGTCGGTCGCGCGCTTGAGGTCGGCCAGCGGCCCGAGGATCGACCTCGAGAGGAGGATCGTCAACTCGAGCGAGATCGTCGTCGCGACCCCGATCGCCACCAGGACCGAGACGCCGAGATTGTCGGCGCCGGCGATCGCGGCGACGACCACACCGGTGATGACGTTGATCATCGGCAGCGCCATCAGCAGCCGCCAGCGCAGCGGCAGGGCATCGATATCGGCCTCGACCTGCGGTGACACGTCGCGGTTGATGTCGATCAGGACCGGGCGCATCCCGGCCTCGATCGTGAGGTGGTGAAGGATCGCGCCGTAGCCGACGGCGACGATGCCGGCGATCACGAGCGGGAACAGGTCGAGCCAGGAGAGATCGAGGATCAGGATCGCCGCGATGCAGGAGGGCACCACGACCGAGACGATCGGGCCGAGCAGCTCCTCCCGCACGAGCGACAGCGGCAGCCCGACCGCCGCCGCCCATGCCGCGGACGTCGACTTCTCGTCGCGCCTGCCTGCGATCCAGGCGGAGATCGGGCGCAGCCGCGGGCGGATCCGGTAAAGGCCCCAGCCGAGCGCAGCGCCGGTCAGCGCCAGCGCGATCGCCAGCAGGTACATGAAGTCGGCGAACGAGGCGTCGTAGTAGGCCGCCAGCAGCCCGACGGTTCCCGCCGTGACGAGGAAGCCGGCCTGGAGCTCGAGGGTGACGAAGATCCTCGGGTAGCGGGGGCCGAGCTTCCCGTAGAGCCACTCGAAGGGTGCGTGCAGCACGCAAGGATTGTCCCGAAGCGGAGGCGATCCGGCAATCCCGCCTCCCGGAGCGGGTTGCGGGCGTTCACGTTCGTCCGCGGATCCAGCAGGCACCCGGGGCCCTGCCGCGAAGCAGACAACCGTGTTCTCCGACCTCTGGGATCGAGTCTCCTTCGCGATCGAGGGCCTCTGGCTCAGGATCAGCGATGCATTCGACGCCCTGCGGCAGCGCCGCTGGGGGCTTCCCGCGGCGGCCGCGGTCCTCGTCGTCGTCGTGGCCGGCGTCGTCCTGCTGGTGTCGGGGGGCGGATCCGGCGAATCCGGCGACGAGACGACGGTCGCGCCGCTCACGGAGGCATCGCCTCCATCGGTCATCAACGACCCTCAGTTCGTCGAGGAGAAGGGCTTCTCGATCGCTCTCCCCGACACCTGGAAGCGCACCAAGCCCCCCGAGGACGCGAGCTTCGCGGCGGTCTCCAGCGACGGAGCCGGGGAGGCGACCCTCTGGGTCGATCGCGATCCGAAGATCAGCTTCCAGGACTTCATCGACCAGTCGCTGGCCGGCCTCGACGGCATCGGTGACAACGCCCGCATCGTCGACCGGGTCAAGGGGCCGACCCTCGAGACCTCCATCGCCGTCCTCGCGGCCGACGTTCCCGTCGACGGCGGCATCGCCGGCCCTTACCGCGTCACGCTCCGGGCCGCCGGCCCCTACCGCTACTACCTCGCGACCTCGATCGGCGCGGGCGCATCACCCCGGCTGGTCGCGGATGCCGAGCTCCTCAGCACCAGCTTCCGCCCGCAGGTCGAGGTCAAGAAGTAGAAGGGCGGCCGGGCCGGCGTCCGAGGGTCGCAGGTTGGTTGGTCGGTGAAGGTGGTTCTGGCTGGGGAGGGAGGTCGATCCGCCGGCCACGTTTCTTCCTTGGCTCGGATGCTGATTTCGACCACGGCGTGGTCGCTTTCTGCACCCGGGGCCGGGTGGATGGCAAGAAGCGTCCACTCGGTCGTCGGTTCTTGCCATCGACCGCTCGATCGGGCCGTCTGCGGCCACTGCAGCCGCTGACCTTCCCCCTCCCCAGCCACAACCCCCGTTCGCCGTCAGGGCGTTCGTGCCTCCCACGCCGGCTCATCCCGGGGCCCGCCGGCGCCCACCTACAGATGCAGGTCCTCGTAGAGGCTGGGCATCGCCCGCTCGTCGCGGATGACGTGGGTCACCGCGTTGATCAGGGCCAGGTGGGTGAAGGCCTGGGGGAAGTTGCCGAGGTGCCGGCCGGAGGCGGACTCGAGCTCCTCCGCGTAGAGGCCGAGCGGGCTCGAGTCCTTGAGCAGGCGCTCGCAGAGCTCGCGGCCGCGCTTGCGCTCGCCGATCTCGAGCAGCGCGGAGACGAGCCAGAAGGAGCAGATCAGGAACGTGCCCTCCTCGCCGTCGAGGCCGTCGTCGGTCTCGCCGGTCCGGTAGCGGAGGACGAGCCCGTTCTCGGTCAGCTCGTCGGCGATCGCGAGGACGGTCGCGTGGACCCGCTCGTCTCCCTGGGGCATGAAGCGCACCAGCGGGACGAGCAGGTTCGAAGCGTCGAGAGCATCGGTGTCGTAGTGCTGGGTGAAGACGCCGCGCGAGTCGACGCCGTTGGCGAGGACGTCGCTGTGGATCTCGTTGGCGATCAGCCGCCACTCGTCGGCGAGGCCCTCGTAACCGCGCCTCGCGGCCAGACGGGCGGCGCGGTCCAGCGCGACCCAGCACATGACCTTGCTGCTCACGTAGTGCCTGGGCTCGCCGCGGCACTCCCAGATCCCCTGATCGGGCTTCCTCCAGACCTCGGCTGCGCAGCGCGCCTGATCCTCGATCGTCGGCCACAGCCGCGGCGAGTTGTGGCCGTATTCCTTCTGGTGCAGGTAGATCGAGTCGAGGACCGCGCCGTAGACGTCGTTCTGGCGCTGGTCGTAGGCGTCGTTGCCGACCCGGACCGGGCGCGCCCCCTCGTAGCCGGTGAGATGCTCGAGCTGCTGCTCCGGAAGCGTCGTCTCGCCGCCGATCCCGTACATGATCTGCAGCCCGCCGTCCTCGTTGCGGTCGACGTCGCCGACGAACTGAATGAAGTCGTCCGCCTCCCAGCTCAGGCCGAGCGCATGCAGGCCCTGCAGGGTGAACGTCGCGTCGCGCATCCAGGTGTAGCGGTAGTCCCAGTTGCGCTCGCCGCCGGGCGTCTCCGGCAGCGAGGTGGTCAGCGCCGCGACCATCGCCCCCGTCGGCAGGTAGGTGAGGCCCTTGAGGACCAGCGCCGACCGCTGCAGGTGATCGCTCCAGCGATGGTCCGGGAACTCGCCCGAGGCGAGCCACGAGCGCCAGAAGCGCGAGGTCGTGTCGAGCGCAGCCTCCGCCGCCTCGAAGCTGTCGGGCCCGTCGAGGCGGGACGACCAGGAGAGGGCGAAGAAGCACCCCTCCCCGGCATCGAGGCGCCGCCGGGCCCTCGCACAGCCGCCCTCGATTCCGATGTTGACGTCGGAGTGCAGCCTCAGCGTGCTCTCGCCGTCGCTCGCGTCGGCGATGCCGTGCTCGGGGCCCGGGCGGCTCCAGGTCGCAGGGCGGGCGCCGTAGCCGAAGACCGGCTCGCAGATCTGCTCGAGGTGAACCGTGCCGTGGACGCAGCGGGCGGTCCGGACGAGGACGTGATGGGAGTCGAAGTCCGACGGTGGCCTGGTGTGTGCGGTCGCCTTCGTCGACTCCCGGGCCCGCCAGCGACCGACGATCAGGGCATCGCGGACGATCATCCAGCCCGTCGGCGTCATCCAGGTGGTCTCGACGATGTTCGTTCCGGGCTCGTAACGCCGTCCCACCGGGCGCCCGACGTTGGAGGGGCCGAAGCGCCAGCCGCCGGCGGAGCGGTCGAGCAGCGCCGCGAACACGCTCGGGGCGTCGAACCGCGGAGGGCAGAGCCACTCGATCGTGCCGTCCGGGGCGACCAGAGCCCCGGTGTGGCAGTCGGAGAGGAAGGCGTAGTCGGCGATCGGCGGGAACGGCGAGGAGGGCATCCGCCGCTCCATGAACGGAGTCGGCTCGGCCTCCTTGTCCGGATCCATGCCGCCGGCGCGCCGGGGTCCCGGCTCGACCGGGCGCGCGATCAACCGCCGCTTGGTCTCGGGGTGGGGCTCGGTCATCGCGCTGCGACCTCCATTGCAGCCCGAAACTAGCGAGAACGCCGGGCCGGCATTGCGGCACCCGGCGACGCGCAAGCCCACGCCCCGCGGTGGTGCGATGCCGGGGGAGGGATTCGAACCCTCAAGCCCTTGCGGGCAGCCGGGTTTAAGCCGGCCGCGTATACCGGTTCCGCCACCCCGGCTCGGTGGGCCGTCAGGCTAACCGAGCGCCGTGGGCATTTACCCGCAAACGGGGCAATATTTAGGTTGGCGCAACTTTCGCCCCCTACGGTGTTGGTAAGGAGGACGTCTCGCCCGATGGAAGCTTCCGCACTCACACGACGCGCGCCCGCACGCGGTTTTCTCACCCGCCGCTCGCCCCTGCTCCGCCTCGAGTCCGATGAGCGGCTGGTGGAGCTGATCCGGTCGGGTCACGACGGCGCCTTCGAGGTCCTCTTCAACCGCTACAACGGGCGCCTGCTCGGCTTCTGTCAGTCGATGCTGAAGAGCCGTCAGGACGCCGAGGACGTGCTGCAGGAGGTCTTCACCAACGCCCATTCGGCGATGCTCGGAGACGACCGCAAGATCAACGTCAGGCCGTGGCTCTACCGGATCGCCCGCAACCGCTGCCTCAACCACCTCCGCAAGCCCGTGCCCGAGGGGCAGGACTCGATGGACGTCCTGCCGCACGCCAACGGCACGACCACGGCCGAGCACGTCCAGATGCGCGAGGACCTGCGCCAGCTCATGGCCGACGTCGAGACCCTCCCGGAGACCCAGCGGACGGCGCTGCTCCTGCGCGAGATCGAGCAGCTCTCCTACGAGGAGATCGCGCAGACGATGCAGACGACCGTTCCTTCGGTGAAATCGCTTCTGGTCCGCGCCCGGATCGGGCTCGCCGAGTCCGGCCAGGCCCGGATGCTCACCTGCGAGGAGGTGCAACTCGAGCTCGCCGAGGCAGCCGAGGGCATCGGCAAGGTCGGCGGGCCGGCCCGCAAGCACGTCCGCGACTGCGAGAGCTGCCACGCCTTCCGCGATCAGCTCCGCTCCGACCGCAAGGCGATGGCGGCCCTGGTCCCGGTCGGCCTGCTCGCGATGCTCAAGCACGGCTTCCTCGCGAAGCTGTTCGGTGGCGGATCGGCGGCGAGCACCGGTGCGGCCGGCGCAGTCGGCGGCGCGTCCGCATCGGGCGGCATCGGCGGCGTGTCGCTCCTCGGCGGCGCGATCGGCGCCAAGGCGGCCGCCGGCTTCGCGACCGCGGCGATCCTGACCGCAGGCGCAGTCGAGGTCCGCAACATCGGCGGCGGCGAGACCGACAACCCCGGGCCCCGGCCCGACCCGGTCGCCGCGGTGGCGCACCAGACACCGGTTGCCGGGCCCGCCGACGCGGCCGACCAGATCGTCAAGGCGAGCGTCGTGCGGGCGCCCGCCCACCCCGACAACGCCACCTCGGCGAACGACCGCCCGCAGAACGACCCGGCGTCGCAGCAGCAACCGCCCGCCCCGGCCGAGAACGCCGCTCCCGCGGATGCGCCGAAGCACGCCCCGGAGGCGCCCATCGCCGGCGAGACGGCTCCCGACGACGGCAGCGCCGCGGTCGGCACCCCGGTCGATCCCGCCACCGGCGGCGAGGGCGGCCAGGACACCGGAAGCGCGCCCGCAGACGACGGGACCGATCCGGTGATCGAGCCCGAGACACCGACGGTTCCGACGGTTCCGACGACACCGCAGACGCCGCCGGCTGAGCCTCCCGCCGCGCCGCCGGCCCCGCTGGTCCCCGGCTCCTAGCGGACGGGCGTCCAGCGCCCACACGGGTCCTAAGGTCCAGCCCCCAGTTGCCGATGGGGGGCTTGTGACGGCTCGACCGAATCCCTGCCCGCCGACGGACCGGAGACGGACGCCGGCGGCAGCCGACCCTCTGCCCGGGGCTGGATCGGCCGAAACCCGTCCGGATCGGTTCTGCCGGCGCACGATTGGCACGATCACTCGCCCTTGGACTCGGCGAGGCGCCGCGGTGGACTGGGACTGACCGGTCGCACGGCGCCGTCCCCACGGGGGCGGCGCCGGCGACCGGCTCATCTTCAGGCGGTGTGGGGCCCTCCCGGCTCCAGCACCACGACCTTCGAGGACGACGACTCCTCGACCTTGCGCTTGAACTCCTCCGGGTCCGCTTCGATCGCGGGGAACGTCCCGTAGTGCATCGGCAGCACGGTCGGCGCGCCGATCAGCCCGCAGGCATAGGCGGCGTCGTCGATCCCCATCGTGTAGTGGCCGCCGATCGGGACGATCGCCAGATCGGGCGAATGGCGCTCGCCGATCAGCTGCATGTCCCCGAACAGGCAGGTGTCCCCGGCGTGGTAGACGGTCACGCCGCCGATGTTCACGACCAGCCCCGCCGGGACGCCGATCGACGTCCCGGTCTCGGCGCTGAACGGCTCATCCCCCTCGCCCGGCGTCGTGTTCGTATGGAACGCCTGGACCAGCTTGACCCAGCCCCAGTCGAACTCGACCACGCCGCCCAGGTTCGGATCGTGGGTCGTCTCGACGCCGCGCGCATCGAGCCACTTCGCGAGCTCGACGATCGCGACGCACGGAGCGCCGGTCCTCGTCGCAAGCGGGACGGCGTCGGCGACGTGGTCGGCATGCCCGTGCGAGAGCAGGATGTGGGTCGCATCGACCTCCTCGGCGGTGACCGGGGCAGTCGGGCTGTTCGGCTTCAGGAAGGGGTCGATGACGACCCGCGCATCACCGTCGCTGAGCTCGAAGCAGCTGTGGCCAAGCCATCTGATTTCCATCTTCAACTCTCCTGTTGATCGGGGATCGGTGTGGGTTGCCCGAGTTCATCCGCCAGCGCCCAGCCGACTGCGACCCCGACCATCATCGAGATCCGCGTCTCCTCCGCGAGCAGGGTGTCGACCGCGGTCACGCGATCGGCCTCGTCGGCGATGGAAGTGACGCGCTCCAGCTCGGACCGGTGCGATTCGCCGAACCAGCCCCCCGCCGCGAGCGCCTCCACGAGCACACGCTGAAGCGCCGGCGCGGCCGCGGCCACGCGGGCCTCCGCCGCCCGCAGGCGATCGCCGTCGCCGAGGCGGCCAACCGCCTCCTCCAGCTCGGCCTCGGTGAATCCGGACACGGCCTGAACATACCCGGGCGCCGGACCCGGCATTCGCCCGGTCGGCCGAAGTCGTCAGCCGGCGTGACCGGCGCGGCGAGCGGCGAGCGAGCCCATCGCCAGGCCGACGATCCCACCGACCAGCCCCGCGACCGGATCGGCGCCGACCTCGAACAGCGGCAGAAGCAGCAGCACGATCGCGGTCACCGTCAGCGCGATCGCCTCCAGCGGCTCACCGAACTGCCCCCCGGCCTCGCCGCGCCACAGCATCAGCCAGGCACCGAGCAGGCCGAGGGCGATCGCGTTACCGCCGGCCACCACGAGGGTGTCGGTGAGTCCCGCGGAATAGACGGCGCCGGCGGCGAGCGAGCCCAGCGCGCCGGTTGCGACGATCAGGGTCGCGGTGGCCAGTGAGCCGAGCCGGTGCTCGATCGCCGTCCCGAAGACCCAGATGGCCAGGCTGAGGACGAAGAGCGCCCCGAGGTCGTCGTAGACGAAGGGGGCGGTCACGTAGCGCCAGGCCTCGCCACCGACGGGGCCGACGATGGCTCCGAGCTCGCTCAGGGTCAGCGGCACGGCGCGGCCGAGAACGAGCAGGACGGCTCCGGCCGCGAGCGTGCACGCGGTTGCGATCGGCCGGACTCCGAGCGCCGTGCGAGCGGCACGCTCGTCGGCCCGTTCCCGCCGGAGTCGGCGACGCCGGTCGCGCCTGCTCTCGCGCACCCTGATCTCGTCGCCCTCGCGCTCGAGCCGCGGGGCCCGCTTGCGGATCCGGGCTCCGCAGTAGGGACACTCGGTCACGTATGGGCTCACCTCGGAGCCGCAGCTGCGGCAGACGACGCTCAACTCCGGTGCCTGTGCCACATGGCGAGGATACCCCCGCCGCGGACTCGGATCAGCGCGCCGTGAGCGCCACTGCGGCGGCGACGAGCTCACGGAGGTCCTCGCCGTGCTCGGCGACGAAGTCGAGCTGACGCCTCGCACCCGTGCCCGCCGCCACTATGTCGGCGGCCCGCCGCAGCTCGTCCTTGCAGCCGACCTCGCTCGCGCTCGCCTCGACCTGCTCGATCAGCCGGTTCGCGAGATCGACGGCGGCGACCGGGCGGCGCTGGCTGAAATCGACGAGCTCACCCTCCATCCCGCGAACCGCGGCCCGCACCTTGTTGTCGTCGATGAGCTCGAACGGAGCCTCGATCAGGGGCTCACCCTCGTCGAAGAGCTCCGCGAAGCGATGGGAGAGCGCGAGCGTGAGGGCGGCGAACGCCGCGGTGTCCTCGAGCCTGGTCGCCTGATCGAAGATCCTGGTCTCGACCGTGCCGAGATTGGGATGCGGCCTGACGTCCCACCAGAGGTAGGTGTAGTCGTCGATCGCGCCGGAGCCGGTCATCTGGCCGACCCGGCGGGCGTAGATCTCCCAACTGCCGTAGTGCGGCGGCACTCCCTGACGCGGGAAGGCGCGAAAGACCGGTGTGCGCGCCGACATCATCCCGGTGTTCCGCCCCTCCCAGAACGGCGAGTTGGACGAGAGCGCGAGCAGCAGCGGCAGGTGGCGGCGGATCCCGTCGGCCACGTAGATCGCCTTGTCGGCGGAGTCGATCCCGACGTGGACGTGGGTGCCGAAGATGAGCTCCCGCTCGGCGATGAAGCCGAGGTCGGCGACGAGCTCGCGGTAGCGCGGGCGCTCGACGATGAGCTGATCGTCGCAGCGGGCGAACGGATGGGTCCCGGCCGCCCCGACCAGCATCCCGTTCCGCTCGGCGATCGAGCCGACGAGGCGGCGCAGCGAAGCCAGCTGCTCGGTCGCGGTCGCGATGTCCGGACAGGGCGTCGTGGCGACCTCGAGGACGGACTGGAACAGCTCCGGCTTCACCTGCATCTCGTGCTCGGCCGGCACGGAGGCCAGGACCGCCTCGATCCCCTGGGACAGGTCGAGGGTCTCGGGGTCCAAGAGCATCAGCTCCTCCTCGATCCCGACGGTGAAAGGTGCGCCGTTGAAGCTGTGCTCGAGCACGTTGGGTCTGGCGATCCTACCCCGGTGAGCTGCGTCCTACGCACATATACTGGCGAAACCGCCCCCCGCCGCCGCGTCCTGCCGACGCCCGAGCGGCCCCTGAAACCCAAGGAGGAACTCCAAGTGGAGGTCAAGAGCATCACCGAGCAGAAGTCGCTACTCGAGACGCTGGCGCCCGGCAAGCGCGCCCGTCTGCATCGCCTCCTGTTCGAGTTCGGTCCCGGGAACGGAACGCTCATGCTGCTGCCGATCGATCAGGGGATCGAGCACGGGCCCCGCGACTTCTTCCCGAACCCCGCCTCCAAGGACCCCGACTACCAGTTCCGGCTCGCGGCCGAGGGCGGCTACTCCGCGATCGCCTGCCAGATCGGGATGGCGACGAAGTACTACCCGGACTACGCCGGCAGCGTGCCGCTGATCCTCAAGGTCAACGGCAAGACCGACATCCCGCCCTCCGACCGGGCCCTCTCGACCTGCAACGCGTCCGTCGAGGACGCCGTCAAGCTCGGCGCCGACGCGGTCGGCTACACGCTCTACGTCGGCTCTCCCCGGCAGGACGAGGACCTCGTCCAGCTCCGCCAGGTGCGCGAGGACTGCGATCGCTTCGGAATGCCGCTGGTCGTGTGGTCCTACCCCCGCGGCGAGGCGGTCGCGGCCAAGGGCGGGCAGAACTCGTTCTACGCGATCGATTACGCGGCCCGGATGGCGATGGAGATGGGGGCCGACATCGTCAAGCTGAACATGCCGAAGATCGATCCCGAGAAGGACAAGGACTCCCCCGCCCCCTACAACGAGGGCGGCTTCACCCAGGAGGAGGCGATCGCGCACTGCGTCGAGTCCGCGGGCCGTTCGCTCGTCGTGCTCTCCGGCGGCTCGAAGATCGACGACGCGGCGCTGCTCGAGCAGACCCGGGGCATCATGCAGGCAGGCGGCTCCGGCGTGATCTACGGCCGCAACGTGTGGCAGCGCGAGTGGAACGAGGCGCTCGAGATCATCGGCCAGATCAAGGAGATCATGCTTTCGAGCGTCCACCGCGTCCCCTGAGGGGCGCGGTTGCGTCCGCCGGGGTGAGGGGGAGCCGACATGGTCCCCGGCGTCAGAGGCGGCACGGCGGGCGCGCTGGCGCTCCTCGCCGTGCTCGTGTACGCGCTCGTCGCGGGCGGCGAGGAGCCGCCGTCACCGCAACGGGGGGACGGCGCCGTGCGCGCGGCCGCGGTGGCCGATGTGGTCCGGGTCGTGGACGGCGACACGATCGAGGTCAATCTCGACGGGCGGATCGAGGACGTCCGCTACATCGGCGTCGACACGCCGGAGACGGTCAAGCCGGGCGAGCCGGTGCAGTGCTGGGGGCCGCAGGCGTCGGCTTTCAACCATCGCCTCGTCGATCGCGAGACGGTCCGCCTCGTCTTCGATCGCGAGCTCCGCGACGTCTACGGACGGCTTCTCGCCTACGTCTACGCGGACGGCCTGTTCGTCAACGCCGAGCTGGTGCGGGACGGCTACGCCCGGACCCTCGAGATCCCGCCGAACACCTCCCGGGCCGAGCAGCTCGCCCGGCTCGAGCAGGAGGCCGGCGAGGCCGGAGTCGGGCTCTGGGGCGCCTGCTGATCGTGAGCGATCGGCGACCCGTCTTAGCAACAGCTAATATTCCCGCTCGTGGCCACCCAGAGTCCAGTGGCGCCTCCGCGGATGGAACAGAGCCTCGACCAGTTCGAGGAAGCCTTCGAGCGTGAGCAGCGCGTCGAAGAGCAGCGACGGGTCGAGCTTCGCCGTCGCGCCGCCAACCGCTCCCGCGCCCGTCACATCGTCAAGACCGAGAAGCGCGGCCGCGTCCGCTTCGGCGTTCTCGCCCTCTGCCTCACCGCGACCGTCGTCGTGGTCGTCGTGGTGATGTTCGAGACGCTCGCCTGGCTCGTCGGCGGCTGACGGCCCGGCGGCCGCGGCTCGGCGTCATCGCCCGGGGCGAAGCTCGGCCTCGCCGATCGGTCTCGGATGCATGTTTCGACCACCGCGTGGTCGTCTTCCGCATCCCGCCCGGCCCGATGGCAAGAAGCGTCCAACGAGTCGTCGGTTCCTGCCATCGACCGCCGCCCCCGCGGCTGAACCGGCTCCCTACTCGTCCCCGGAGCCGTCCCGGCTTGACTCGGTGCCGGCTTCCGCGTTGTCGAGGACCTCGCGCCTGAAGACGCTGATGTCGCGCGGCGCTTCGATGCCGATCCTGACCTTGTCGCCGGAGACGGAGAGAACGGTGATCTCGATGTCGTCTCCGATCGTGATGCTCTGGTTGGTCTTCCGGGTGAGTACGAGCATGGGGGCCCGGACCTCAGACCGGGCTGGAACGGCTTTGGGGCACGGCTACGCTCCAGGGCGAGTGGCCTGACCCTAGCGAAACGGGATTCAGGCGTCCATACCCATCTTCGGGCGAGCGGGGTCCTCGGCGCCCGTTGGGTAGACTCGTCCGCCGCAATGGCAGGCAAGCCCCTCAGATCGCAACTGAACCAGATCCGCGCCTGGGTGCGCGAAGGTCGCACCGACGCGTGGATCGCCCACCAGCTCGACATCTCCGCATCGGAGCTCCGCGAGTTTCGCCGGCGTCATGACCTGACGCCGGATTCGGAGCCCGACACCTCAGACGATCTCCGCGACGAGATCGAGGCCGAGGTCGAGGCCGCGACCCTCGCGGCCGCCGAGGCGGCCGAGGACGAAGAAGAGGAAGAGGAAGACGACGAAGAGGACGGGCACGACGAGGAA
>JAGQUO010000038.1 GCA_020438445.1 Solirubrobacterales bacterium | reverse complement strand
AAGACCGGCGCCGAGGACGCGGCCCAGCAGTCCGCGGACATCAAGGACGGCTTCGGCTTCCTGATGACCTTCCTGCTCGTCTTCGCCGGCATCTCGGTGTTCGTCGGCGCGTTCCTGATCTTCAACACGTTCTCGATCACGGTCGCCCAGCGCACCCGCGAGTTCGGGATGCTGCGCACGCTCGGGGCATCCTCGCGCCAGGTGCTCGCGACGGTGTTCGGCGAGGCCCTGATCCTCGGGATCATCGCCTCCGCCCTGGGGATCGCCGCGGGCCTCGGGTTCGTCGCGCTCGTGACCGGCGCCTTCAAGGCGATGGGCTTCGAGCTGCCGCAGAGCGGAATCGTGATCACCGGTGCCTCGATCGTCGTGCCGCTGATCGTCGGCGTCAGCGCGACCCTCGCATCCTCGATCGTCCCGGCGCTGCGGGCCACGAGGGTGACGCCGCTCGAGGCGCTGCGGGACGACGGCAAGAGCTCCGAGGCGCCGACGAGGCGCCGCGTCCGGACCGCCCGGGCGCTGGTGCTCGTGGGCATCCTCGCGATCGCCTGGGGGCTCTTCGGCACCGCATCCTTCGGCTCCGCCCTGCCCCTGCTCGGGCTCGGGCTGATCCTGCTCTTCGTCGGCATCGCGATGCTGGCGGGGACCCTTGTCACCCCGCTCGCGTCCTTCGTCGGCCGGCCGATCGAGCGGCTTCGCGGCGTGACGGGGCGCCTTGCGCGCGAGAACACGCTGCGCAATCCGAGCCGCACGGCCACGACCTCGGCGGCCTTGATGATCGGTGTCGCCCTCGTCGTCTTCGCTGCGGTCTTCGCCGCCTCCGCCACCAAGTCGGTGGGAGATGCGCTCGACGAGACCTTCGCCGGCGATCTCATCGTCGCCAACACCGACGGGTTCTCGCCGATCTCACCGGACATCGCCCGTCAGGTGTCCCGGGTCGAGGGCGTCGAGACCGTCTCGCCGCTCTCCGGCGCCCCCGCCGAGATCGAGCTCGACACCCCGAAGCAGTCGCTGATCACCGGCCTCGACCCGCAGACTCTGACGAAGGTCGCGAAGCTCGACTGGGTGGACGGCAACGATTCGACGCTCACGGGTCTCGGCCCGGACCAGGCGATCGTCGAGTCGCAGTGGGCCGAGGACAACGGCGTCGAGGTCGGCGAGACAGTGACCCTGAAGACCGCGACCGGCGAGGAGATCCCCGTTCGGGTCGAGGGGAGCATCCGCGACCGCGTCCAGCTCCTCGTCTCGAGCATCGCGCTCCCGGTCGGGACGCTGCGCGACCGTTTCGACGCGCGCCAGGACTTCGCCGACCTCGTCGGCTTCGCTCCCGGGGCCGATGCGGAGGCGACCAAGGATCGCGTCGACCAGCTCCTGACCGCCCGCTTCCCGCAGGCCGAGGCCCGCGACCAGCAGCAGTTCAAGCAGGAGCAGGAGGACGGGATCAACCAGCTCCTGGCGCTGATCTACGTCTTGCTCGCGCTGTCGGTGATCGTCAGCCTGTTCGGCGTGGTCAACACCCTCGTGCTGACGATCTACGAGCGGACGCGGGAGATCGGCATGCTCCGCGCGATCGGTGCCTCGCGGTCGCAGATCCGGAGGATGGTCCGGTACGAGTCGCTGATCACGGCGATGATCGGTGCGCTGATCGGCGCCGTCATCGGCCTCGCGATCGCGGTCGCGGCCGTCGAGGCCCTCAAGGACGACGGCCTCGTCCTCGCGGTGCCGGTCGCCGGGATCGTCATCGTCCTCATCTTCGCCGGGATCGCCGGCGTCCTCGCCGGGATCTGGCCGGCCCGGCGAGCCTCGAAGATCGAGGTCATGGAGGCCCTGCAGTACGAGTAGCTGGGTGTTGGGTGGCCCGGTCGGGAATGCCCGATCCGGCCTATTGCAGCTGGGACTCTTGATAGCGCGGCCCGATCGGACCTTCCCGACCGGGCCTCCTGACGGGCGTAGCTGCTCGATCTGCAGTCCGTCCTCGTAGAGGTGGGGGTGGGGCGGCCACTCCTCTTCGCTCGGATCAGCCAACCGACCTCGTGAGCGCTTGAGTCGGGCGAGTTCCAACCTCGTATCGAGCAGGCGGTCGGCGCGGGCCGAGGGGACCGCGCTCGTCAGCATTCTCAGCTGCAATAGGTCCCCTCGGTCCGTGTCGACCGCCCTGCGTGACCTAGATCAACTCGGCGCCCGCCTCCAGGGTTGCGTCGAAGTCCGCCGTCGGCACCGGGCTCACCCCCGGGGAGGTCGCGCCGGCGTCGAGGTAGCGGCTGACCGCGTTGCGAACGTCGTCGGCGGTGCCGAAGCCGCCGAGCGAGTCGAGCATCGGTTCCGACATCGCCGACTTGGCGCGGTCGACGTCGCCGGCCGCCATCCCCTCGTCGAACCGGGCGATCTCGTCGCTGAATCCGGACCGTTCCAGCATCGAGCGGTAGAACGGAAGCGAGAGGTAGGTGACGAGGTCGGCGCGGACCCGGTCGAGCGTCGCGCTCCGGTCCTCGGTGACGGCCGAGGGCACCGCGGGGACGATGTCGAATCCCTCGAGGTCCTTCCCGGCCCGCTCGCGGCCCCTGCGAAGCTCGGGGACCACCACGTCCCTGACGTAGGGCGGGTCGCAGAGCCAGAGGAGGACGCCGTCGCCGATCTCGCCCGCGAGCCGGATCATGTTCGGCGACAGCGCGGCGATGTAGATCGGAAGGTCCGGCCGGACCTCGTAGCCCATGAAGCGGAACTTCGTCGGCCACCTGCCGCCCGCCGGCGGGTCCTCGCCGTGGAACATCGCCCGCATCGCCTCGACGTACTCGCGCATCTCGGCCACCGGCTTGTCGATCGTCTGCCCGTACCAGGCCTCGACGGTGACCCGGTGGGAGACGCCGACCCCGAGGACCATGCGCCCGTCCGATGCCTCGTCGATCGTCGCCGCGGTCTGTGCCGTCGCCGCCGGCGTTCGCGAGTAGATCGGCAGCACGCCCGTTCCGAGCCGGATCCGCTCGGTGTGTGCCGCATAGGTGGCGAGCACCGTCAGCGAGTCGCGACCGGCGATGTGGGTCACGAAGGTCGAGTCGTAGCCGAGCGACTCGGCGAGCCGGACCCGCTCGACCGCCTGCGACAGCGAGCGGCCGGCGCTGATGAACGTGCCGATGCCGGGCATCGGGTCTTTTCTACCCGAAAGCCGGAAGCTCCGGCCGGCGCAGCTATCCCCGCGGCTCGAAGTCCCGCTTCAGCTCGGCGGCGAATCGCAGCGTCGAGGGCGCCGGCTCCGCCGCCCGGACCTCGAAGCGGAGCTCGAGCGCGGTCCGGATGGCCGCGATCGCCCGGTCGATCAGCGGATCGGGCTCACCGAGCGGCAGCGGGGCGTCGTCCTCGCCGAGCTCGCCGGCCAGCGAACCCGTCGCGGCCGGGTCGAAGTCGAGCTCGAGAGCTTCGTAGACCGGGAGCAGGACCTCGTTCACGGCGGCGGCTCCGCGGACGACCACGACTGCGCCGACGTGGGCGCCCCCGACGATCACCCGCTGCCCGACGCCCGCGAGCTTCACCCGGCCGCGGGCGTTGACGCTGAACTCGCCCGGGCAGTATTCCCCCGGGACCTCGCCGACGCGGCCGTCGGCGCCGAGATCGCGGATCGCCGACGCGATCAGCTCGGCCGCCGCCCGGAAGCGATCCATGGTGCCGGCGTAGGAACCGGATCCCCCACCGGCCCGGATGGCGTGAGAGAGCGAGATGGTCCCGGGACCGAACACGGCCGCACGGCCCCCGGCGATCCGCTCGACCGGAACGTAGCCGGCCTCGCGGGCGATCGCCACCGCCCTCCGGTAGCCGGGGCGGAGGCGGTCGAGCTTGCCGAAGGCGAGGATCGGCCCGGTCCGGTTCAGCCGGATCGTGGGCGGCAGCTCGGTCCGGGCCACCTGGCGCATCAGCGCAGCCGAGTAGGCGGTCTCCAGGTAGGCGTCATCGGAGAACGAGGCGGTGAGCAGCCGCACGGGTTGCGGAACCGATTCGTTCAAGCGATCTGTGAGCAGTGTGAAGGAAACATTGCGACTGTGACAGGCCTCACACATGAAATCGCCCGATCCCGGGATCGTTCGTTGGGTCAGCCGAACCCGGTCGTTGCCTGCCCGACGCTCGCAACCTACCCGCCCGGTTCGGATCACGCACACGGATTGGATCGATGCTGCCCAGACAACCGATTGAACCTGCACGCAAGAACCGCGGCCGCTCCCGCCGCGACGGCCTCGCCGTCCTCGCGGTCGGAGCGACGATCGCGCTCAGCGGAGCCGGCGTGGCCCTGGCCGCCGCTACGCCCGATGCCTCGACCGGGCCGGGCGAGCCCGCCACGGACGTCCCGGTCCTCGATCACGACAGCCAGTTCGAGCGCTCGCTCGGCGTCGGCGTCGCCCGGGTCCGCTACGACAAGCTCCACGAGAAGGCGCATCGGCTCGGCGTCGCGCCGAGGTCGAACCTGGCGAAGTCGGCCACGCGCAAGGTGGCCCTCGCCGACGGCTCCGCCGAGCTGCGGGAGCGGATCGAGGCCGAGAAGAAGCGCCGGGCCGAGCCCGATTACGGGACCCCGGAGTCGGTCGGCGTCGACCAGTCGACGCTCGACTCGATCGCCGCATGCGAATCCGGCGGCGACCCGGCGGCGGTCGACGCGTCCGGCACCTACCGCGGCAAGTACCAGTTCGACCTCCAGACATGGGCGTCCGTCGGCGGCTCCGGCGATCCCGCCGCGGCACCGGAGGCCGAGCAGGACTACCGCGCGGCGCTGCTGATGTCGCGGGCGGGCTCGAGCCCGTGGCCCGTCTGCGGCTGACCGCCCGCCGCTGAGCATCTCCGGCCGGGCGGCCCGTCGCTCAAGCGGCGGGCCGCCGGCGCCGATCAGAACGGGGTGAGCAGCGAGGCTCCTCCGGCAACGCCGCCCGGCGAGGGAACGGTCATCGCCGCCGGGCTGCGCTCGAGCCGTGCCACCTTCGAGCGCTGGAGCAGCGACCCGGCGCCCGTCCTGGTGCCGTGGTTCGCGGGGGCCGCCGCGATCGCGGCCGCGCTGTTGTTCGCCGTCTGGGTCGTCTCGCGCCTCGTCACGCCCGATCCGACCCCGGTCTTCCTTCCGGGCATCACCGAGCCGATCGGCCTCGACGACATCGGCCACATCCTCGGCCGCAACCTCCTCGTGCTCGCCCTCCATGCCACCGCCTGCGTCGCCGGGTTCATCGCCGGCAGCTCGATCAGGCAGGTGGCGGAGACGAAGACCGGGCTCTCGCGGATCGTCCACGAGCGCGCCGGGCCCGTCGCCATCGCCTGGGTCGTGGCGGTCACCGGGTTCTCGCTGCTGACCCAGGCGCTGGGGCTGGGGATGACGGCGGCGGCGATGGCGGCACAGCTCGGGATCGGGAGCGGCACCCTGATCCTGACCGTCCTGCCGCACGCGATGATCGAGCTGACCGCGGTCTTCCTGCCCCTGGCCGCGTGGCTGATCGCCTCGCGGCGGGACGAATGGGAGGAGTTGCTCGCCGCCACGTTCGTGACGGTGGCGCTGGCGCTGCCGATGCTGGTCTTCGCCGCGATCCTCGAGGTGACCGTGTGGCCGCGGGCGCTCGAGGCCGTCTCGCCGTTCGCCTGAATCGCTGCCACACTTGCGGGCGATGGCTGAGGAGCGCCCAACCGGTTCCGCTGAGACCCCGTCGGTGCGCGACCGGGTCGAATCGGTGCGATTCGGCGTTCCCACCCGCGGCAACCGCCGGCTCGAGCGGTTCGTCGAGCGAGCCGCGGCGGACCCGCAGATCCGCGCCTGGTGGCACATGCAGCAGGTCGGGTCCGAGCGGCTCGGGATGTCGGACCACTCCTGGGTCCACATCCAGATCGTCGCCAACATCGCCCTGCGGATGCTGCGGCTCGCCTACCGGTCGGGAATCCGGCCGGCGATGGTCGCCGAGCACGGGATGAGCGAGCGGGACGCCGAGGTCGTCGTCACCGCCGGAGCGATGCTCCACGACACCGGCATGTCGATCCACCGCACCGACCACGAGGCCTACAGCCTCTTCCTCGCCGAGCCCAAGCTCCGCGAGATCCTCGAGGGCGTCTACGAGGAGCCCGAGCTGACGGTGGTGGTCTCCGAGGCCCTGCACTGCATCATCGGCCATCGGCGCCGTGGCCAGCCCTACACGCTCGAGGCGGGCGTGGTCCGCGTCGCCGACGCGCTCGACATGGCGCAGGGCCGATCGCGCCTGCCGGTCGAGCGCGGGGACATCGGCATCCACTCGATCTCGGCCGCTGCGATCGACGACGTCAAGATCGAGCGCGGCACCGATCGGCCGATCCGGGTCGAGATCAGCATGAACAACTCGGCTGGGATCTTCCAGGTCGACGACCTGCTGGCGACGAAGATCCGCGGGACGCCGCTGGAGGATCACATCGAGGTCATCGCCTCGGTCGAGGGCGAGACCGAGAAGCGGCTGATGCGCGAGTTCCGGATCTAGGCGACATCTGGGCACGGGGCCGGCCGACGGCGGCCGACGGCCTCCGGCGCTTACGGAGTTCGGCCGTCGGCCACCGCCGCCCGGCCCTTCGCAGCTGCTCGATCCGGGGCTCGCGCCGGTGAGAGAGGCCTAGACGCCGGCGCCCTCCCCGCCGCGGCCCTCGCCGCCGGCGAAGCGGGCCGCGCCCTCGATGCCGGTCTGCACCGACTCGAGGCCCACCCGCTTCTCGAACTCGAGGCTCTCGGCGAGCGGCAGCGTCGAGCCCTCGATCGCCGAGCGGCGGTCGGACAGCATCGTGGTCTGCGGGAAGCGGGCGATGCCCTCGGCGATCTCGAGAGCTCGCTCGAGATGGTCACCGTCGTCGACCACCTCGGTCAGCAGCCCCCATTCGAGCGCCTCGCCGGCGTCGATGATCCGGCCCGTGAGGATCAGGTCGAGGGCGCGACCGAGGCCGACGATGCGCGGTAGCCGCAGGGTGCCGCCGTCGATCAGCGGCACTCCCCAGCGTCGTTCGGGGTAGCCCAGGCGGGAGCTGCGCGAGGCGATCCGGAGATCGCACCAGAGCGCCAGCTCGAGGCCGCCGGCGAGACACCAGCCCCCGATCGCCGCGATCACCGGCTTCGCGGCCGTGAGCCGGGTGAAGCCCATCGGTCCCTCGGGCCGCCCGGCGACCGCGGCGACGACGTCGCCCGGCACCGAGCCCGCCGCCGCGACGGCCTTGAGGTCGGCGCCCGCGCAGAACGCCTGATCGCCGGCGCCGGTCAGGACCATGACGAGAAGTTCGTCGTCGGCCTCGAAGCGACGGAGGCCGGCGAGGAGCTCACCGGCGGTCGCCGTGTCGACCGCGTTCCGGCGCTCGGGGCGGTCGATCGTCAGGATCGCGGTCGTCCCGCGCGTCTCCCAGGTGACTAGGTCCACGGCGCGATCGTAGTTGCGCCGGCCCGGGCACGTCGGCCGCCGCGTCGCGGCAGGGCCTGAGGGTCTAGGGGCGGCGGACGCGCTCGATCTGCTCGCGCATGCGCTCCTTGCGGCCGTCCAGCCTCGCCTGGATCAGCGAGAGGACGATCGGAAGGACCATGAACAGGGCGATCACGCCGAAGCAGAAGAAGGTGACGCTCTTGTCGGTGGTGCGGCCGCCGAGACCGACGCCGTCAGCGGCCAGCGCGGCCGGCGCGAAGACGAGGGCGAGAACCGTGGTCGCGGCGATCAGGCCGGCGACGGCGGTGCGCTTGCGACGCGGTGCTTGCACGCGCCGCACTCTACCGAAGGCCGCTACCCCTAGGATCCGCCGCCGATGTCGATCTTCCAGGCAATCGTGCTGGGACTCGTACAGGGGCTGACCGAGTTCCTGCCGATCTCCTCGAGCGGGCACCTGCTCATCGTCCCGGCGATGGCGGGATGGGGCGATCCCGGAGCGGCCTTCACCGCGGTCATCCAGCTCGGGACGATGGCGGCCGTCCTCTCCTTCTTCCGGATCGACCTGATCCGGATCGGTCGCGCGTGGCTCGCCGAGCTCCGGGCTCCGTTCGCGCAGCGCAGCACCGAGGCCAACCTCGGCTGGTTCATCATCCTCGGCACGATCCCGATCTCGATCTTCGGCTTCCTCTTCCGCAACCAGATCGAGTCGGGTGCCCGCAACCTCTACCTCGTGGGCTCGATGCTGATCGCGTTCTCGTTCGTCATGCTCGCGGCCGAGCGGTTCGGGAAGCGCGAGCGGCCGCTGAAGGAGATCGACGGCCGCGACGGGCTCTTCATCGGCGTCTGGCAGGCGCTGGCGCTGATCCCGGGTGTGTCGCGGTCCGGAGCCACGATCTCGGCCGGCCTCTTCCGCAACTTCGACCGGACCGCCGCCGCGCGCTACTCGTTCCTGCTGTCGGTGCCGGCGGTCGTGCTCAGCGGCCTGTTCGAGCTCAAGGACATCGGTGGTGAGGGCAGCGTCGGCTTCGTGCCGACGGCGGTGGCGACGATCGTCGCCTTCGTCTCCGGCTACGCCGCGATCGCCTGGCTGCTCCGCTATCTGGCGCATCACTCGCTCGCGGTGTTCGTCGCCTATCGGATCCCACTCGGGATCCTCGTGATCGCGCTCGCTGCAAGCGGCGCGATCACGAGTTGATTCCCCCGGAACGAAAGCGCGCGGCCCAGGGGCAGGAGGAGGCCGCGCGCGGCACGAGGATGCGCTCCCGTGCTCGGTGGGCAGAATCACCGACCGGCCGTGGGCGCCGGTGAACATCCGGAGACGGGCTTGTGAAAATCCGGTTACCGGGCGGCGAAAACCGCGTTGTCGAGGTTCCCCGCCGTTACCATGGTCCTGCCGGGCCGGGTTGCCGGCACGTCTGACCATGAGCTCGACAACCGGAACACTTCGCGTCGCGGTCATCGATCGCGACGGGGCATTCCTCAAGGTGCTCGGCAACCGCCTCGACGCGGCCGGCTGGCAGCACCGCATCCTCGGCGGGCTCGTACCGGTCGAGGAGCTCGTCGCGATGAAGATCAACGCGATCGTCCTCGACATGTCGGTGCTCCCACCCGAGGAGGCCTGGCCGTTCCTCGAGCGGGTCTGCGGAATGCTGCCCGGCCTCGGGGTGATCGTCTGCACGAACGAGTCGACGGTCGCCCAACGCGTGCGCGGGCTCAGGCTCGGCGCCGACGACTGGGTCGGAAAGCCCTGCCACCCGGAAGAGGTGATGGCCCGGATCGAGGCGGTCGTCCGCCGGCGCCGCCGCCAGAGCGGCGGCCGCGAGGAGCGGGGTCCGCTCGTCGTCGGCGAGCTCGAGATCCGCGCCGATCAGTACCAGGCCTTCGTCTCCGGCCGGAGCGGCGATCTGACCCGCCGCGAGTTCGAGCTCCTGCAGGCGCTCGCGGACGCGCAGGGCAGCGTCATCGAGCGCGGTGAGATCTACCGGCGCGTCTGGGGCTACGAGATGGCTCATGGCGACCGCTCCGTCGACGTCTTCATCCGCAAGCTCCGGATCAAGCTCGAGCAGCTCTCCCCGAGCTGGTCCTACATCCACACCCACTTCGGGATCGGCTACCGGTTCGATCCCGAGCCGGTGGATCCCTCCGCCGAGGCGGCGCCGTCCGCCGCCGCGGTGGACGCCGGCGAGGACGCCGAGGCGACCACGGTCGAGCGCGAGCTCGAACCGACCGACGCTTAGAGCCGCAGCCCCGGTTCATGGGGATGCATGCGGATGCCGCAGATGAGGCGGATCCGCGCGTTGCGCCTGCGCTGCCGCCTTCCTGCCTCGGTTAACACCCTTTTCACAGCTCGGGCACAGGCTCGTAACAAGCCGCGGCGCGAGGGCTGGGACGCTGCAGTCGCCCGGAGACCGTTCCGGGGCGTGCTCCTGCCCGTCCCCTCCGGATTGCATCCCAGAAACCGACACAAGGAGTCACACTCAGTGAGCTCACGCAAGTTCTTTGCATTGGTTGCCGCGGCACTGCTCGCCGTCTTCGTTGCCGCCTGCGGCAGCAGCGACAGCAGCGATGACACCGGCGGCAGCGGATCGAGCGGCGACCTCTCAGGCGAGATCGCCGGAGCCGGTTCGAGCGCCCAGGAGGCCGCCCAGGAGGCCTGGATCGCCGGCATCCAGAACGACAACCCCGACGTGACGATCTCCTACGACCCGATCGGCTCGGGCGGCGGCCGTGAGCAGTTCATCGCCGGCGGCTCCGACTACGGCGGGTCCGACTCGGCCTTCGAGGGCAGCGAGCTCAGCGGCGCCAACAAGCGCTGCGAGGACCAGAGCGGCGAGCTGATCCAGATCCCGGTCTACATCTCGCCGATCGCGGTCGTCTACAACCTCCCCGAGGTCGAGAGCCTCCAGCTCTCGCCGGAGACGCTCGCCGGGATCTTCGCCCAGGAGATCACGAACTGGAACGACCCGAAGATCGCCGCCGACAATCCCCGATGCCGACCTCCCGGACAAGGCGATCACCCCGGTGAACCGCTCCGACGATTCGGGGACGACGGCCAACTTCACCGACTACATGTCGCAGACCGCGCCCGACGTCTGGACGTTCGGCTCCGACGACGCCTGGCCGGTGAAGGGCGGCGAGGCCGCCAACGGAACCTCCGGTGTCGTCGATGCCGTCAAGAACGGCGACGGGACGATCGGCTACGCCGACGAGAGCCAGGCCGGCGACCTCGGGATCGCCGCGATCAAGGTCGGTGACGAGTTCGTCGCTCCGAGCGCCGAGGGCGCCGCGAACGACCTCGACGCCTCGAAGGAGGACACGTCGGGTGGCCAGTACGTGTTCTCGTACGACGTCAACCGGACGACGACCGACCCGAGCAACTACCCGATCATCCTCGCCTCCTACGAGATGGCGTGCACGGCCTACGACGACAGCAACACCGCTGACATCGTCAAGGCGCTGCTCAACTACATGATCAGCGCCGACGGCCAGGACGCAGCAGCGTCCAACGCGGGCTCGGCCCCGATCACGGATCAGCTCCGCGAGCAGATCCAGCCGGCGGTCGACGCGATCGGCTCCTGATCGCAAGGACGCGACGAGAGGGCAACCGGGGGGCTTCGCCGGCTGGCGGGGCCCCCCGGCCCGTTCACAGGATGGCTACATCCTCGGCCCTCTCGGTCAACAGACTTAACGGTCACGGGCGGAAGCAGCTTCCGAATTGAGCTCATTCGACACGACAACGAACGCCGGTCAGATCCTCGCCTCCGCAAGCGGTGGCAGGCGGCGGGCCGGGGACCGGATCTTCTCGAACCTCACGGTCATCGCCGGGCTGACGATCCTCCTGCTCCTCGCCGGCGTCGCCATCTTCCTCGGCGGCCAGGCCTGGCCGGCGATCACGGCGTCGGCCTCCGAGCTGCCCGGCGGCGAGAGCCTCGTCAACTACGTCTGGCCGCTGCTGTTCGGAACGCTGCTGGCCGCTGCCCTGGCCGTGCTGATCGCCGTTCCGCTCGCAACGGCGGTCGCGCTCTTCATCAGCCACATCGCACCGCGGCGCCTGGCCCAGCCGCTCGGCTACCTGATCGACCTCCTCGCCGCGATCCCGAGCATCTGTTACGGGCTCTGGGGCATCGCCGTCCTCGGCCCGGCGACCGTTCCGGTGACGCAATGGCTGGCGGACCACGTCAGCTGGATCCCGTTCTTCGGAGGCCCGGCGTCGGTGACCGGACGAACGATGTTCACGGTCGCGATGGTCCTCGCCCTGATGATCCTGCCGATCGTCTCCGCGGTCGCCCGCGAGGTCTTCTCCCAGACCCCGAAGCGGCTGCAGGAGGGGGCGCGGGCGCTCGGGGCGACGCGCTGGGAGGTGATCCGGATGACGGTGCTGCCGTTCGGCAAGTCCGCGCTGATCTCGGGGTCCATGCTCGGGCTCGGCCGCGCCCTCGGCGAGACGATGGCGGTGGCGATCATCCTCTCCGGCTCGGGGATCATCAGCTTCAACCTGATCAGCACGTCGAACCCGTCGACGATCGCGGCCAACATCGCCCTCCAGTTCCCCGAGTCCTCGGGACTCGACGTCAACGTCCTGATCGCGTCGGGACTCGTCCTGTTCGCGATCACCCTCGTGGTGAACATGGGGGCGCGGGCGATCATCGCGAGGACGAACATCCAGTGACCGGGGGAGCGCGATGAGCGGACCGGCGACCACGCCGTCGGCGGCCCGGAGCCTGATCGGGGGCGACGGCCACATGCCCAAGCAGGCGACCTGGATCGCCGTCGGCGCCGCAGCGGTGGCGGTGACCGCACTGCTGCTGCTGCTCGGGATCTTCGCCTGGGGGTTCTTCGCGGTCGGGACGATGATCGTCGCCTCGGGCGGGATCTACTTCTGGTCGCGGACGGTCGAGGACAGGCGTCATGCGAAGGACCGCGTGGTCACGGTCTCGATCACGTCTGCCTTCCTGCTGGCGATGATCCCGCTGGTCTCGCTGATCTGGACCGTGGTCAGCAAGGGGATCAACCGCTTCGACGTCGCCTTCTTCACCGAGACCGCCCGCGGGGTCATCGGTGAGGGCGGCGGTGCGGCGCATGCGATCTGGGGGACCGTGATCATCACCGGGATCGCGACGCTGCTGTCGGTCCCGATCGGGCTGATGGCCGCGATCTATCTCAACGAGTACGGCGGCGACAGCTGGCTGCGGCGGGCGCTGACCTTCTTCGTCGACGTGATGACGGGCATCCCCTCCATCGTCGCCGGCCTGTTCGCCTACGCGCTGTTCGAGATCTTCTTCGGCCCCGGCATCCGGCTCGGCGTGATGGGCTCGGTCGCGCTGATGGTGCTGATGATCCCGATCGTCATCCGCTCCTCGGAGGAGATCCTCAAGATCGTCCCCAACCATCTCCGCGAAGCTTCCTACGCGCTCGGGACGCCGAAATGGAAGACGATCACGAAGGTCGTGCTCCCCACCGCGCTCGCCGGGCTGGTCACCGGGATCATGCTCGCGATCGCCCGGATCATCGGCGAGACCGCGCCGCTGCTCGTCACGACCGGGGTCACCGACTCGATGAACATCGACCCGTTCGACGGGCGGATGCAGAACCTCGCCGTCTACGCATTCAACGAGTACAAGAACCCGGGCGTCCCTCCGGAGCCCTCGCTGGACCGGGCGTGGACCGCGGTGCTGGTGCTGATCCTGATCGTGATGATCCTCAATCTCGGGGCGCGGTTCGTCTACCGCCGCTACGGGACCGAGATCCGTTAGCTCCGATGGAGGAGGAAAGGAAAGAGATGATGGAAAGCTCGACTCAGGACAGGGCCCGGCGGGAGGCGGACGCCCCGGTCGCTCCGAGCCTCGAACCGGCGCCGGCGCCGTCGCCGAGCGGCAAGGGCTGGGGCTCGCACAAGCTCGACAACACGGCGAAGACGGTCGAGGCCAAGGGCGTCGACCTCTACTACGGCGACTTCCACGCCGTCGCGGACGTGAGCATGACGATCCCGCCGAACAAGGTGACGGCGCTCGTCGGCTCATCCGGGTGCGGCAAGACGACGTTCCTGCGGGCGATCAACCGCATGCACGAGCTCACCCCGGGCGCCTACGCGACCGGGGTGATCGAGATCGACGGCCAGGACATCTACGCCCGGAACGTCGATCCGGTCGAGGTCCGGCGCCTGGTCGGCATGGTGTTCCAGGCGCCGAACCCGTTTCCGACGATGTCGATCTACGAGAACACGGCGGCCGGGCTGAACCTGAACAGCTCGAAGGTGTCGAAGTCGGAGAAGGACGAGGTCGTCGAGCGCTCGCTGCGCGGCGCCCATCTCTGGGACGAGGTCAAGGACCGGCTCGACAAGCCGGGGTCCGGCCTCTCCGGCGGCCAGCAGCAGCGGCTCTGCATAGCGCGCGCGATCGCCGTCGAGCCCGAGGTGCTGCTGATGGACGAGCCGTGCTCGGCGCTCGATCCGGTGGCGACGCTGGCGATCGAGGACCTGATCCAGGAGCTGAAGAACAACTTCACGATCGCGATCGTCACCCACAACATGCAGCAGGCGAGCCGCGCGAGCGACTACACGGCCTTCTTCAACCTCGAGAAGAGCGGCGATCCGGGCCGGCTGATCGAGATCGGGGAGACGACGAAGATCTTCTCCAACCCCGAGAAGAAGGAGACCGAGGACTACGTGAGCGGGCGGTTCGGATGACGACCACGCGCCAGGGATATCAGGAGGAGCTGGACGAGCTCGAAAGCCGGGCGCTCAGCGGCCTCGATCTCGTCACCCAGACCCTGGGACGGACACTGGAGGCGATCCAGCACTGCGACGTCGAGCTCGCCGAGATGGTGATCGCCGACGACGACCGGATCGACGGCCGCTACCTCGAGGTCCATCAGTCGATCCTCAACCTGATCGCCACCCAGGCCCCGGTCGCAACGGACCTGCGGCTGATCGCGGCCCTGCTGCATGTGATGAAGTCGGTCGAGCGCATGGGGGATCAGTGCGTGAACATCGCCAAGGTCATCCCGCTCAGCGGGCACGAGCCCCCGCGCGACGAGGAGATGATGCGCGACATCATCACGATGGGCCAGCAGGCGAAGTCGCTTGTCAGTCAGGCCAAGCAGGCGTTCAGCGACCGCGACATCGAGCTCTCACGCGACCTCGTGCGTCAGGACGACGTCATCGACAACCTCAACCGGCAGTGCTTCGCGCGAGCGATCGAGATCGGCGATGACGTGGACATGCGCGAGTGGGGGATTACGATGATGCTCGTCGCCCGCGCGCTCGAGCGGATCGGCGACAACGCCGTCGACATCGGCGAGCAGACCGCGTTTGTAGTCACCGGGCTCTTCCGCGAGTTCGAGGATGCGTCACATCCAGGACCTGCAGTCGGCTAGGCGCCACTGGAGCGCTTTCGGGGCCAAGCCCCCGCAGGTGGAGATGTTCGCCCTCCTGCGCAACTCGGGCCACAACCTCGCGGCCGCGGTCGCCGCCCTCGACGAGCTGCTCGGAAGCTGGCCCGAGGAGCGCGGGCTCCGGGCGGAGATCACCCGGCTCGAGCACGAGGGCGACCGCCTGACCCACAAGCTCGTCAACCGGCTGCGGACGAGCAAGCTGGCGCCGCTCGACCGGGAGGACATCCACGCGCTCGCGGGGGCGATCGACGATGTAGTCGACGATGTCGAGGAGGTGTCCGAGCAGCTCGCGATCAAGCACGTCGAGGCGCCGATGGAGCAGGCGCAGCAGTTGGCGGGCGTGCTGCGCGACAGCGGCCGGGCCCTGGCGGCAGCTCTCGATGGCCTCGAGCGGCTCGAGGGGGTGGACGACCGCCTCGCCGAGATCCGCGATCTCGAGCGCGAGGGCGATCGGATCTACCGGGGCGCGCTCGCCTCGCTCTTCGACAACGCCATCGATCCGATGTTCGTCCTCCGCTGGAAGGACATCTACGGCGCGCTAGAGGAGGGAATCGACCGCTGCCGGACCGCCGGCAACAGCATCGAGAGCATCGTCGTCAAGCACACCTAGCTCGGCGCGGGCCCGCCGCGAGAGCTCGGCCGGGGACGACCTCGGCGGGTGGATCTCGAGCAGGAGCGGCGCCGCGTGCTCGCGGACGGTCCGGCCGGCCCGCACCCAGTCGATCGTGCCGTCGCCCGGCGCGAGGTGGAGGTCGAGGCGGAGGGGGTCGATCCCGGGACGCTGGTCCGCCGCCCGCCAGCGAGCGCCGAGGTTGTCGTGGACGTGGAAGAGGCTGACGACGTCGAGCACCGGGGCGATCATCCGGTGCAGCGACGTGCGCCGCAGGCCGGCGACGATGTTGGCGTGCCCGACGTCGAGGCACATCCCCGCCGCGGGGGAGTCGAGCCGGCGCACGAGCGCGCGGACCGCGAGCGGATTCGCGGACACCGTCTCGGGGCCCGGGTAGACCGGTGCGAGATTCTCGAGCGCCAGCCGCACACCGATCCGCTCGGCCGTGCGACAGAGGATCGCCAGCGACCGCGTCTCCGCCAGCAGGCGGTCCTGGGCCGAGCGCCCGTCGACGACCATCTGGGCGTGGTACACGACCTGCTCGGCACCGCACTCGGCGGCGTAGGAGAGGGCGCCGGCGAGCGCCCGGTCGGCCGTCGGAGTCCCTGCCGACAGATCGCCCGGGGCGTGCAGGACGGCCCGCAGGCCGGTGCCGTCGAGCGCGGCGGCGACGGCCCGGGCGTGGCGGATGGAGCTCCGCGTGTCCGACAGGACCGTGATCGGTGGCGCCGGGAGCTGGACCCAGCCGAAGCCCGCTGTTTCGACCTCGGCCAGGAGGTCGCTCCCGGGCCACCACTCGTAAGGGACGTTCAGGCCAAGCCGGTTGCCGAGCCGATCTCCGTTGCGCATGGGCCGAGGATCCCGCGGGTCGCCTCGAAGCCGGTGAAACGTTTGTGAAACCACGGTGAAAACCCTGCTAAGCGCAACTTTCTCCGGCGTTCTTCACCTCTGGTTAACCAGTTCCGCCGTCGCCCTCAGGATCATCCGCGCATGTCCCGGGTAACCCTTCTGCGCGAGGTCGGTCGTCCCGCGCGTGCCCGGCATCGAACCTCTGACAAGATCAGCCGCAGGCGAATGCTCTGCGCGGCGATCGACATCGGCTCCAACACGACCCGGGTCCTCGTCGCAGAGCCGGAGGAGGGACAGCTCCGGAAGGTCATGGAGCAGCGCGCGTACACCCGGATCGGCAAGGACGTCACCAGGGGCGGCGGCGAGATCTCCGAGGAGAAGCTCCACGAGGTCGCCGACGTCGTCTGCACCCAGGTGCGGCTCGCCCAGGAGCTCGGAGCCGAGGCCATCCGGATCGTCGCGACCGCGGCGATCCGCAAGGCCGCCAACGGCGAGGAGGTCGCGACCGAGATCGAGCGGGCCGCCGGGGTGCCGGTCGACGTGCTCAGCGATCACGAGGAGGGCCGCCTCGCCTTCATCGGTGCGACCAAGGCCCTCGGGCATCCGGTCGAGGGCGAGATCGCCGTCGTCGACGTCGGCGGCGGCTCCTCGGAGGTCACCGTCGGCACCATCGCCGGCGGCGTCAGCGAAGTCCACTCCTTCGCGATCGGCTCGGGGGTCCTCTCGGAGGACCTGATCACCGGCGATCCGCCCGGCCCGGTCGAGATCCGGAAGCTGCGCGAGCGCATCGAGGACTTCTTCGCCGGCGTCGAGCTCGAGCACCCGGATCAGGCGGTCGCGGTCGGTGGCAGCGCGACCTCGTTGCGGCGGCTGGTCGGCGCCGTCCTCGAGTACGAGACCCTCGAGCGGGGGGTCCGCGTGCTGACGAGCGATCCGGCCGTCGAGGTCGCGAAGATGTTCGAGCTCGACCCGCGCCGGGTCGAGGTCCTCGCCGCCGGTGTCCTGCTGCTCGAGCAGTTCTCGCAGATGCTCGGCCAGCCCCTGCAGATCGGCAAGGGCGGGCTGCGGGAGGGCGTGATCCTCGAGATGCTCAGCGACGGCACCACCGGTGAGGCGGCTCGCGCCGCCTGAACTGATCGGCGCTTTCAGCCATTAGAGTTGGGCGATGGCGAAGGCGCGGGAGATCCCCGGCTTGAGCACCGATCTCGCCTACGGCGAGGTTGCGGCCCGGGTGCTCGAGGTCCGGTGCAGGGAGCTGATGGACCACTCCGCGAACGTCCTCGACGTCACGCACATCGAGGGCGTACACGACATGCGCGTGGCATCGCGCCGCCTCCGGGCCGCGATCGAGGTCTTCTGGCCCTGCTTCCCGAAGAAGGGTGCGAAGGCGGTGCTGAGCGAGGTCAAGGGGCTGGCCGACGCCCTCGGCGAGCGCCGTGACCGCGACGTGGCGATCGCGATGCTCGGGTCCTTCGCGGCGGCGATGCCGCATCCCGACCGTCGCGGGATCGCTTCCCTGATCGAGGAGTTCGAGGCCGAGCAGCTCGCGGCGAACGACGAGCTCGAGGGCCCGGTCGAGCCCGCCCGCCTCGAGCGCCTCGAGGCGGCGGTCCTCGAGCTGGCCGCCGCCGCGCGCGACGCGGCGGGCGGGTCGTCGCCTGCGGGCGGGTCGTCGAACGGATCGGCTCCCCAGCAGCCCGCCGGGGAGGGCGAACCGCGATGAAGGCCCGCAAGGTCAAGAAGCTCGATCCCGCCGGGACCCTCGCCGAGAACGCGGCCCGCATCGTCCTCGTCCGGGTCGGCGAGCTGCGCGCGTTCGCGGGCGACGCCCTCGATCCGGACGCGTCGGCGACCCAGCACGCGATGCGGATCGCGGCCAAGCGCCTCCGTTACGTGCTCGAGGCGACGGGATTCTGCTTCGGCCGCGCGGCCACGAGCGCGCGCAGGCGAACCAAGGACCTCCAGGACCTGCTCGGCGAGATCCACGACTGCGACGTGATGCTGCCGCGGGTCGCCGAGCACCGGCGAGCACTCCGCCGCGCCGACGCAGACGCCGTCTACGAACGGGCCGGGACGGACCCCGACCTCGACCCCAAGCTGGCCGCCCGCGCTCCCCACCGGACCTCCTATCGCGGGCTCGACGTCCTCGAGGTCTACCTTCGCGCCCGCCGCAAGGTCCTGTTCGACCGCTTCACCGAGCTCTGGCACGACTCCGAGGAGCGCGGCGTCTGGCGCCGCCTCACCGCGGCGGCCGACGGCGAGATCGCCCGAGCTGCGGAGATGCGGCGCGCAGCCGAGCGCGCCGAGCGCGCCCGGCTCGCCCTCGAGGAGGCCGAGCGGGTGCGGCGCGAGGCGGCCGAGCGCGAGCAACGGGCGGCGACCGAGCTGGCCGAGGCGGAGGCCGACGTCAGCTAGGACGCGGCTCGACGTCCGCCTCCTCACTTCAGCGTTCGATTCGCCGTTCGCGGCCGCAGTCAGCCTCGCCGACCGCGATTCACAGCCAATTAACCCCAGCGTTGCAGGGATTTAACGCGGGCCCGCCCTCCGGGGGCGAACCTCCCTCATGAAATGGGTGAAGCGAAAGAGGGAGCAGCGATGACCCCCGACCACGGCACCGGCAGCCGCGCCGACCTCCACTGCCACTCGACCGCCTCGCAGGAGTCCCGTCTCGGCGTTCAGCGCCGCGCCGGTCTCCCGGAGTGCGCGACCCCGCCCGATGAGGTCTACGAGCTCGCCAAGCGGCGCGGCATGGACTTCGTCACGATCACCGACCACGACACGATCGACGGCGTGATGGCGATCGCCGATCGACCCGACGTCTTCATCTCGGAGGAGCTGACCGTCTCCTTCCCCGGCGAGCCGCAGGCCGTTCACGTGCTCTGCTTCGGAATCACGCCCGAGGACCACGAGTGGCTGCAGAGCCACGCCGGGAACCTCGAGGAATGCGCCGAGTACCTGCGCGGCAACCAGATCGCGTGCGCGCTCGCCCACCCCTTCTACGCCGTCCGGGCGGCGCTCGAGCCCCGTCACCGGCGCCGGCTCGCGGAGCTGTTCGGGACCTGGGAGACCAGGAACGGCTCGCGGGCCCATGAGCTCAACCGTCCCGCCGCGGTGTTCGCCGAGACCCAGGGCCTCGCCGCCGTCGGCGGGTCCGACGACCATGCCGGGGTCGACATCGGGCGCACGTTCACGACGACGCCGCCGGCCGCCGGCGTCGATCAGTTCCTCGACCACCTTCGAGCGGGATCGACCGAGCCCGGAGGGGAGGAGGGAAGCGCCGAGAAGTGGGCGCACGCCGCGATCGCGATCGCGGCCCGCAGCTTCCTCGGGGACGAGCCCCCCGATGCCGCCCCGGCCCCCGGCGCCGTGTTCTCCCTGCTCGAGCGGATCGTCGGGGAGGGCCGGGCCCGCGAGGGCGCCGACGGCGGCGAGTTCAGCCCCGACGACGCCCGGGCGCTGCTCGGGGCCTGGCTCGACGCGCTCGGGATCGCGACCGGCCCCGAGCTGATCGAGCTGATGCAACGTGACGGGTATCGCCACCGCGACCTGTTCCGCCGCGCCCGCAGCGTCCACGACTCGCGCTTGCGGGCGGCGGCGTCCTCCATCACGACCGCGATCGCGGAGACGGGCAACGCCGGCGCTGCTCTCCCGGACCTGTTCGCGGCCTGCCTTCCCGTCGTCCCCTATGTGCCGGCGATCGCTTTCCTCGCCGGCGAGCGCGCTCGCCTCGACCAGGACACCGGCGGCCCCCCTCGCGTCGCTCTCGTCGTCGAGGCGATCGACGCGCCCCACGGCGTCGCTCACACGGTCGAGCGGATCCGCGAGCTCGCCGTTCCCGGGTTCGAGGTCGAGGTCGTCGGCACCGATCGCGAGGTGGATCGCCGCCTCCCGGCCGTCGCCGAGATCCCGATGCCCTACTACGAGGGGATGGAGCTCGGCATCCCCTCGCTGCCGGGCCTCGTCGAGACGCTGGCCGGCGGCGGATACGACCTGATCCACGTCGCCACGCCGGGCCCCGCCGGCGTCGCCGCGGCGATGACCGCCCGGATCGCCCGGATCCCGCTCGTCGCCAGTCACCACACCGAGTTCGTGGACTACGCGCGGATGCGGACCGGCAACGAGGCGCTCGCCGCGACGATGGGCCTGGCGATGAGCCTGCTGTACCGCGAGTGCGAGATCGTGCTCTCCCCGAGCGCGTCGGCCGATGCCTCGCTGGAGCGGCTCGGGGTCCCGCCCCGGAGCGTTGCGCGCTGGGTCCGGGGCGTCGACACGAGTCGCTTCTCTCCCGATCGGCGGACGCGGCCGTTCGCGACGGCCGGCTTCGACGTCCTCTACGCGGGCCGGCTCACCCGCGAGAAGGGCATCGAGCTCCTCGCCGAGTCCTTCGAGCTGGCCCGCCGCCACGAGCCGCGGCTCCGGCTCGTCCTCGCCGGCGACGGACCCGAGGCGGATGCGATCCGCGAGCGGCTCGGGGCGAGCGCCGTTCACCTCGGCTGGCTCGAGGGTGACGAGCTCGCCCGTGCCTACGCCGACGCCGACGCCTTCCTCTTCGCCTCCGAGACCGACACCTACGGCCAGGTCGTGGTCGAGGCTCAGGCCAGCGGCCTCCCCGTCGTCGCCGTCGCCGCCGGTGGGCCGGCCGACCTGATCGAG
>JAGQUO010000002.1 GCA_020438445.1 Solirubrobacterales bacterium | reverse complement strand
CCGAGTCGAGCGGCGAGGGGCAGCGCGGCGGAGCCGGTCGCCTCGTCCTCGCCGACTCCGACCTCGGCGACGAAGCTGCGGGCCCGGACCAGGCCCGCGTTCTCGTCGATCCAGGCCCAGCAGTAACGGAATCCGTCGGCGGCGACCGGCAGCTCGTCGACCTCCGCGGGCGAGCCGAACTGCCGGAACTCCCAGTCCGGGCACCACTCGGGCTTCGCGGCGACCCACGTCGTCTCGCCGTCGCGACGGACCGGTACGTCGCCCGCAGGCGGCCGGAGGACATCGATCTCGTACCCCTCGCGGTGGAGGATCCAGGCGGTCCCGACGCTCGGATGGCCCGCGAAGGGGAGCTCGACCTCGGGGGTGTAGATGGCGATCCTGCCGCGGGCGGCGTCGTCGACGAAGACCGTCTCCGAATAGGCGAGATGCCGTGCGAGCGCCTGGCGATCGTCCGCCGGGACCGAGGGACCGTCGAGGACGACGCCGAGCGGGTTGCCGTGGGACCCGCCGGGGCCGCAGAACACCCGCGGCACCCTCACCTCGATCTCCGGCGGCCCGCCCGCCACTCACGCCTTCCCGTTGCGCTCCCGGTGGCTGCAGCCGGGCCAGCAGCAGGGCCTGCGCATGCCCTCCTCGAGCTCCTCCCGGGTCCTGCGGATCCGCCGCTCCCGGGTCGAGTCCCGCTTCGCGTCCTCGACCCAGCAGATGAACTCGTTGCGGGCGAGCGGCGTGATGTCCAGCCAGGCCGCCAAGGCGGCGTCGCTGCCGCGCAGCCCGACGAGCAGGTCGTCGGGCAACTCGTGGACAGTGCCGCCGGGAACCGTCATCCCGCGCCTCAGTGCCGGAAGTGCCGGCGGCCGGTGAAGACCATCGTCACGCCCGCCTGCTCGCAGGCTGCGATCACCTCGTCGTCCCGCTTCGAGCCGCCGGGCTGGACGACGGTGCGCGCACCCGCATCGACCGCCGCCTGGGGACCGTCGGCGAACGGGAAGAAGGCGTCGGAGGCGACCACGCATCCGTTCAGCCTCGCGTCGGCCTCCTCGCCGTAGGCGGCGCGGCACTTCTCGATCGCCAGCCGGACCGAGTCGACGCGGCTCATCTGCCCGGCGCCGATGCCGATCGTCTGCCGGTCCCTGACGAGGACGATCGCGTTCGAGCGGACGTGCTTGCAGACCTTCCAGGCGAAGGCGATGTCGAGCCACTCGAGCTCGCTCGGCTCGCCTCCCGTCTTCACGCTCATCCCCTCCCGGTCGCCGGTGACCGTGTCGAGCTCCTGCACGAGCATCCCGCCGCGGACCCGCTTCATGTCGGCGTCGGCGCGCCGCGTCCTCTGCTCGGTGTCCTCGAGGATCCTGATCGCCTGCTTCTGCTGGAGGATCGCCATCGCATCACCCTCGTAGCCGGGCGCGATCAGCACCTCGACGAAGTTCTGGTGCAGACGCTCGGCCAGCTCCTCGTCGATCGGCCGGTTCAGCGCGATCACGCCGCCGTACGCCGAGACCGGATCGCACGCCAGCGCCTTCTCGTAGGCGTCGAGCGCCGTCTCGCCCTCGGCGGCTCCGCACGGGTTGTTGTGCTTGACGATCACGCAGGCAGGTCCATCGAGGTCGCCGAGCAGGTTCCGCGCCGAGTCGAGGTCGAGCACGTTGTTGAACGAGAGATCCCTGCCGTGCTCCTGCGAGACCCGGCTGAGCACGTGCGAGCGCGCACCGACCTCCGTGTAGAGGGCGCCGCGCTGATGCGGGTTCTCGCCGTAGGAGAGGTCGAGGAACTTCTCCATCGAGATCGTCCGGTGCGTCGGGAGGTCCTCGTAGCGCTCGCCGAACCAGCCGCTGATCGCGGCGTCGTAGCGGGCCGTGACGGCGAACGCCTCGTTCGCGAGCCAGTGCCGGGTCGCGGCGGAGATCGTCCCGTCGCCCTCCTCGAGCTCGGCGAGCACGGCGTCGTAGCTCTCGGGACGGACGACGACCGCGACGTAGCGGTGGTTCTTCGCGGCCGCGCGGATCATCGCCGGCCCGCCGATGTCGATGTTCTCGATCACCTCGGCATCGCTCGCCTCGCGCCGCGCCATCGCCCGCTCGAACGGATAGAGGTTGGTGCAGACGAGGTCGATCTCCTCGATGCCCTCGTCCGCGAGGGTCGCCGCGTGCTCGGGATCGTCGCGGACCGCCAGCAGCGCCCCGTGCAGCCGCGGGTGCAGCGTCTTGACCCTGCCGCCGAGGATCTCGGGGGCCCCGGTCAGCTCCTCGACCGTGCGGACGGCGATTCCCCCCTCGGCGAGGGCGGCGGCGGTGCCGCCGGTCGAGACGATCTCCACGCCGAGCGACTGCAGCCCCTGGGCGAACTCGACGACGCCGCTCTTGTCGGAGACCGAGATCAGCGCCCGCCGGACGGGCAGCGGCTGCGGCTCGGCCTCGTTGGCCGGGTTGGCGGCGATCGTCGGCTTGCTGCTCATCGCTCCTCGATCCTCACGAGTCTGGGGTTGTCGGGGTCGATCCGGACGGAGCCGTCGGCGATCAGCTCGATCGCGCGCGGCAGGATTTCGTGCTCGACGGCGTGGATCTCCTCGGTCACCTCGTGCACGGGGCGAGTGTATGTGAGCTCGATCGGGCGCTGCAGGAGGATCGGACCGGTGTCGACCCCCTCGTCGACGAAGTGGACCGTCACCCCGGTCACCCGGACGCCGTGGGCGAACGCCTGGCCGATCGCGTCGAGGCCCGGGAACGACGGGAGCAGCGCCGGGTGGACGTTGATGATCCGGCCCGCGAAGCGGCGGACGAAGGCGTCGCTGAGCAGCTGCATGTAGCCGGCGAGGACGACGAGCTCGCAGGCGATCGACTCGAGCCAATCCCCGATCGCCGCGTCGCGCTCGTCGCGACCGGCGAACTCCGAGACGGGGAAGACCGCCGTCGGCACGCCCGCCCCCGCCGCCCGCGCGAGCGCCCGCGCATCCGGCCTGTCGGAGCCGACGCCGACGACCTCGACCTTGCCGCGGCCGTGGAGCCGGTCGAGGATGGCCTGCAGGTTCGTGCCCGAGCCCGAGGCCAGGACGGCGATCCGCAACGGCCGTTCGGGATCGCTCAACTCAGCGGGTGCCGGCCGGGACCGTGGTCAGCTGCTCGAGCGCGAACTTGCCGTTCGCGTTCTCCCCGAGCGGGTAGCGACCGGTGAAGCAGGCGTCGCAGTGGTCCTCGGCGGGAGTCCCGACCGCCTCGTAGACGCCGTCGAGCGACAGGTACGCGAGCGAGTCCGCGCCGACGTGCTCGGCGATCTCGTCGATCGTCCGCTCGTGGGCGACCATCTCCTCCCGGCTCGACATGTCGACGCCGTAGTGACAGGGGAAGCGGATCGGCGGCGCCGAGATCCGCAGGTGCACCTCGAGTGCGCCGGCGTCGCGGAGCATGCCGACGATCTGCCGGGTCGTGTTGCCGCGGACGATCGAGTCGTCGACGACGACCAGCCGCTTGCCGGCGACGATCTCCGGCAGCGGGTTGAACTTCATCCGCAGGCCGTGCTTACGCAGCTCCTGTCCCGGCTGGATGAAGGTGCGGGCGACGTAGCGGTTCTTGATCAGCCCGTCGTCCTTCGGCAGCCCCGAGGCCCGCGAGAACCCGGAGGCCGCCGGATTGCCCGAGTCCGGCACCGAGATCACGAGATCGGCGTCGACCGGCGCCTCGCGCCAGAGGATCTCGCCCATCCGCCCGCGAACCTGCTGCAGCACCCGGCCCTCGAGGCGCGTGTCGGGGCGGGAGAAGTAGATGTGCTCGAAGACGCAGAACGACTTCCGCTTCGGCTTCACCGCCTGACGCACCTCGAGCCCGCGCTCGCTGAGCGAGACCATCTCGCCCGGATTCACCTCGCGCAGCAGCTCGGCGCCGACGATGTCGAACGCGCAGCTCTCGGAGGCGACGAGGAAGTCACCGCCGAGCTTGCCGAGTGCGAGCGGCCGCACCCCGCTGGGGTCGCGGAACGCGCAGATCCCGCTCTTCGTCATCACGACCGTCGAGTAGGCGCCCTCGAGCCGCGGCATCGTCTCGACGACCGCGTCCTCGATCCGCTTCTCGGGAGAGGAGGAGAGCAGCGCGGCGATGATCTCCGAGTCGGAGGTCCCGCGGAACGAGATCCCGCGGTCCCGCAGCTCGGCGTAGAGCTCGACGGCGTTGGTCAGGTTGCCGTTGTGGGCGAGCGCGACCTCGCGGCCGTCGTCCCGCCAGACCGGCTGCGTGTTCTCCCAGGCGCCGCCGCCCGTCGTCGAGTAGCGGACGTGGCCGATCGCCATCGTCCCCGCCAGGCCCTGGAGCTTCTCCTCGTCGAAGACCTGCGAGACGAGCCCGAGGTCGCGGAGGGTCATGATCATCCCGCCCTCGCAGGTCGCGATGCCGGCGGATTCCTGACCCCGGTGCTGGAGCGCGTAGAGCCCGAAGTAGGTCAGGCGCGCGACGTCGTGGCCGGGCGCGTACACGCCGAAGACGCCGCACTCATCGCGCGGTCCGTCGCGGTCGTCGAAGAGCCGCTCGGTCAAAGGGGGGAAGGCCTTCCAGGTTCGTCGTCTGATCAGGACAACGCAGGAGTCAACCTGCAGCCGCAGACTAGCAACGTCGCCACCCGGCCCCGGTGCGCCGGTCAGGCGGGCGTCGCCTCCATCAGCTCGCCGAGCGAGCGCCAGGCCGCGGCGGCGTCCGCGACCGGGACCGAGACGGTCTGCGGGCCGGCGGCGATCTCGATCGCCTCTCCCGATGCGACCCCGATCAGGGTGGCTGTGCCCGCCTCGACGAGGGTCGCGATCGCGGTCGGCTCGCCGGCGACGACGAAGCCCCCCGGACCCTCCCCGAACAGCCACGCCTCATGGTCGTCGCCGGCCAGGCTCCCGACGTCGACCTGCAGTCCGGTGTCGCCGTCGATG
The DNA here is from genome assembly GCA_020438445.1 of Solirubrobacterales bacterium. Classification (GTDB taxonomy): domain Bacteria; phylum Actinomycetota; class Thermoleophilia; order Solirubrobacterales; family 70-9; genus RHKX01. The sequence goes on along the minus strand of JAGQUO010000002.1, from coordinate 53,156 downwards.
GCGCACTCGGCCAGGGCGCAGGCGAGCCCGCCGTCGCTGACGTCGTGGACGGTGCGCAGGCGTCCGGTCCGGACGGCGTCGCGAACCTCGGCGATCGCCGCGATGACGGCGCCGAGCTCGAAGGAGCCGAGGCCGTGGTCGAGCTCGCCGCGCAGCTTCGCGAGCTGTGAGCCCGCGAGTGACGGGCGAAAGGCCCCGGCGAAGGCGATCGCGTCGCCGGCTCTCAGCGCGCCCGTCGGCAGGCCCTCCGCCGAGGGCAGCTCGCCGACCATGCCGACGACCGGCGTCGGATAGATCGGCCCCCGGTCGGTCTCGTTGTAGAGCGAGACGTTGCCGCCGACGACCGGCACGCCGAGCTCCTCGCAGGCGTCGGCGAGCCCCCGGGTCGAGCGGTCGAGCTGCCAGGCGACCGTCGGCTTCTCGGGGTTGCCGAAGTTGAGGCAGTTGGTGAGGCCGAGGGGCTCGGCGCCGACGCAGGCCAGGTTGGCGGCGCACTCGAGCACGGCTTCGACCGTGCCGGCATAGGGATCGCAGCCGACCCGGCGGCCGCTGCCGTCGATCGAGACCGCGATCGCGGTGCCGGCGTCCGGGATCTGCAGGACGGCGGCGTCGGCCTGCTCGGGCCGCCGCACGGTCCGCGACTGGACGATCGAGTCGTACTGCTCGAACGCCCAGCGCTTGCTGGCGATCGTCGGCGTCGCGAGCAGGGTCAGAAGCGTGTCGGAGGGATCGGAGCCGACGGCGATCCGGGGCTCGCCGTTGCCGTAGATCCACGCCTCCGGCTCGGCCGGCTCGAGGTCGTAGAGGGGGCAGTCGTCGACGAGCAGGGTGACGGGCATGTCGCCGACGACCTCGTCGCCGTCGAAGATCCTGATCCGGTCGCCCGTGGTGACCTCCCCGATCGCCGTACCGCCGGTCTCCCACTTGCGGCAGATCGCGAGGACGTCGTCGACCTTGCCGGGCTCGACGACCGCGAGCATCCGCTCCTGCGACTCCGAAACCATCACCTCGAACGGCTCGAGGTCGGGGTTTCGGAGCGGCACCTTCGCGACGTCGACGTCGATCCCGACACCGCCGGCCGAGGCCATCTCGCAGGCCGAGGACGTCAGCCCGGCGGCGCCGAGGTCCTGGAGCGAGACGAGCAGGTCGGAGGCGAGCAGCTCGAGGCAGCACTCCATGACCTTCTTCTCCTCGAACGGGTCGCCGATCTGGACGGTCGGGCGCTTGTCGCCGGCCTCCTCGAGCTCGGCCGACGCCAGCACCGACGCGCCGCCGATCCCGTCGCGCCCGGTCGTGGCCCCCATCAGCACGATCACGTTGCCGACGCCGGCGGCGGCGGCCCGGACCATCTCGTCGGTCCGGGCGAGACCGACGCACATCGCGTTGACGAGGCAGTTCTGCTCGTAGGGAGCTTCGAAGTGGACCTCGCCGCCGACCGTCGGCACCCCGATCGAGTTGCCGTAATGGCCGATCCCGGCGACGACGTGGTCGAACAGGTAGCGGGAGCGCGGCGAGTCGAGCTCGCCGAAGCGGAGCGAGTCGAGGACCGCGATCGGCCGCGCCCCGAGCGCGAAGATGTCGCGCATGATCCCGCCGACCCCGGTCGCGGCGCCCTGGAACGGCTCGACCGCGCTCGGGTGGTTGTGCGACTCGACCTTGAAGGCGACCGACCAGCCGTCGCCGATGTCGACCGCACCGGCATTCTCGCCCGGCCCCATCACGACCCGCGGCCCCTCGGTGGGCAGTCGGCGAAGCAGCTTCTTCGAGTGCTTGTAGGCGCAGTGCTCGGACCAGAGCAGCGAGAACATCGCCAGCTCGACGGCGTTCGGCTCGCGGCCCAGGCCGTCGACGATCAGCCCGAACTCCTCGTCGGTCAGGCCGAGCTCGCGGTGCTTGGCTGCGGAGACGTCCATCGCCCGGCCATTCAACCAGCGGTGGGAGACGGGCGTCAGCGACGGCGGTGGGGGCCGGCGTCGCGGCGCCTCAGCGGACGGCGCTCGCCGCTCCCTCGCGGTAGCCGAGCTCGTCCAGCATCGGCCCCGCGACCTCCTCGAAGGCCTCCAGCTGATCCGGCTCGAGCCGCTCGCGCCAGCTTCCGACCGGGCCGAGCGCGGCCTCGATCCGGGAGCGGTCCGGCGGCGAGGCCATCCCGGCCTCGAACGGCAGCTCGATGAACTCGCAGACGCGCCGGAGCTCCCGCTCGGGGTCCGCGATCAGGTCCTCGTAGCGGACCTCCAGCAGGTGGTTCATCAGGTGCGCCTGGACCTGGACCGACCGGACCTTCTTGTTCCAGCGCTGCCCGGTCGCGATCGCCGCGCCGGCGTTGATCTCGGCCGGCCGGGCGGCGAGGGTGTCCCGCCCGTCGCGGACGACGTGGATGAAGCGCGCCTCGGTCAGCGCCCGTTGGATCCGGCGCATCCGCTTCAGGTAGGAGGGGGTGTCGTCGCCCCACCGGGAGGCGCCGCCGCTCTCGGCGGCCGCCTCGTAGAAGCAGCGGAGCACGGCGGCGGCCTTGAGATCTTCGAGCGCTCCGAGCCGCGCCCGCATCTCCTCCTCGCTGAGGCCGTGGGCCTCGAGCGGTCCGGCGGCGGCCATCACCCTGATCACCCGCTCGACGGTCATCGGCTCGGAGCGGATCATCTCGGCGAGCCGCGGGACGAACCCGGTCTCGTGCAGCATCGCGAGCTCGGAGTGGGCGCCCATCATCGCGCCGAGCAGGTCGGTCCCCGAGCGGGCGGCACCGATCAGGAACGGAGCCGGAGTCCGCGGCTCGGCCGGGTCGCTGACGCCGGTCGCGTGCTTGGCGACCGCGACCGCCCGGCGGAGCGGGCGCGGGAGCCGCGGTCCGCGCCGCGGAGTGTGGACCTCGCCGGAACCCCGAGCGCCGTCGACCTCGTATCCGAGCTCGTCGAGGAGGTCGCCCGCGAGCGCCTCGTAGGCGGCGCGGTCGGCCGGGCTCATCCGCTCCCTCCAGGTCCCGATCATGTCCGGGTTCGGAGGCTCGAAGGTCTTGGCGTGGCTCATCAGCCGCTTCTCGGCCGACTGGGCCTCGCCGTGCGCCCGGGGCAGCGCCCGCGCCTTCTCCTGCAGGCGCTGCTCGGCCGTCAGGTGATAGCCGAGCATGTCCTCGTCGAAGTCGAGCTCGATGAACTCGCAGATCCGCCGCAGCTCGCGCTCGGTCTGGAGGATCAGGTCCTCGAACTTGACCTCCAGGTAGTAGCCGAGGTACGGAGCCTGCGAGCGCCCGCGGTTGACCCGGCTGCGCCACTTCTCGGCCGCCGCTTCGACCGACTGCGGGCCCCAGGTCTGCTTGAGGACGGAGAGCGCGACGTCGCGGCCGTCGCGGATCAGGTGGATGAAGCGCGCCTCGGGCAGGTAGCCCTGGATCTCCCGCATCGACTTGACGTATCCGGGCGTCTTGTCGCCCCAGCGGGCGCCGTGCTTGCCGTGCTTGTCGGCGTAGAGGGCGAAGAACGCGCGCACGGCGTCGGCGCCGGTCAGCGGCTCGATCGCCGCCCAGCGCTCGGCCAGCTCCGCCGGCTCGATCGTGAAGTCGCCCCAGCGGCGGTGCGAGGCCAGGAGCTCGAGCATCTGCTCCCGCGTGGCGCCGTGCTTGTCGCGGGCGGAGACCAGCTCGGGGATGAAATGGGTCTCGGATGGGATCGCGATCTGCGGGTGCGCGTCGAGCATCAGGCGCAGCAGCGTCGTTCCCGACCGGGTCGCGCCGACGACGAACGGCGCCGGCGGCGGACCGGACGCGCCGCGGCGGACGGCCGAGCGACGGGTGCGCCATCCGTGGATCGAGCGGAGGATCTCGCGCCGGGCCTTCACGCCCTCACCCCGGCGAACAGCTCGGCGTATCCGTCGACGGTCTTCTCCCAGGCGTACTCCTCGCGGCTCGCCCGCGCACCGGCCGCGAGCTCGGCTCGGAGTCCGGGGTCGGCGATGCGCTCGATCGCCGCGGTCAGATCGCCGACCTCCGGCTTCATCGATGGAATCCCGGAGGAGGCGGCGCCGTCCCGGCGATCCCCGACCAGCAGCCCGTTGACCCCGTCGACGACGACCTCGTTCATCGGCGGGCTGTCGTTGGTGATCTGCGCCATCCCGAAGGCGATGGCCTCGTAGAGGAACAGCCCCAGGCCCTCCCAGCGGCTCGGGCCGAGGCAGACGTCGCAGGAGGCGAACAGCCGCAGGTGCTCGTCGGTCGGCATGTCGTCGATCACGAGCTCGATCCTTGGATCCGCCGCCGCGGCCTTCTCGAGGTAGTTCATCCGCCGCTCGAGCTGGGCCTTGAAGATCAGCCGGAGGTTGTCGCCGCGAGCCGCCGAGAACGCCTCGACGACCTCCTTGTGCGGCTTTCGGGGCCCGAGCAGGGCCCCGGGGAAGTAGAAGGTCACGGTCTCGTCATCGCCGGCGAGCGGATGCGGGCCCGCCGCCTTCGCGGCGTCCGCAGCCTGCAGCAACTCGGGATGCAGTCCCCACCGGACGTAGGGGGATTCGATCCCGAGCTCGGCGTAGCGGCGCTGCTCGCAGCGGGTCAGCGAGTAGAGGACGTCGTAGGCGCGGGCGGCGGGCTCGGCGTCCTCGGGCGAGAACATCTCCCAGACGAAGCGACCGACGGTGAGCACACCCGACTCGCGGATCCGGGCGATCTCCTCGTGCTGGTAGCAGTTGTCCCAGTGGACGGCCTCGATCCGGTTGTCGGCGATCCACCGCTCGTACTCCTCGAACGGGACCTCCCAGTCGGAGGCCTCGGTGACCCCGGGCTGGTCCCAGACGCCGCTGCGGTCGACGTGCGCGGCCATCGGCCCCTTGTCGCGGGTCGGCCGGGCGAGGATGAAGGTCTCGTGCCCGCGGGCATCGAGCGCGTCGCGGATGTAGCGGGAGACGAACGCCTGCCCGCGGTTGAACCACTTGGTGACCAGACCTATACGCATATGTCCTCCGCTTCGCGTCCGGGCATATGCGCTCGCTGTCGGACCGCGGCGGCGCCGAGATCACGGCCACCTCCTCGGGCTCCGCCCTGCGGGGGTGCCGGGGACGGTGCGCCGCCGATGAGCCGGCGGGCGGTCACGACGTCACCTCATAACCCAGCTCGCTCAGCAACTCGCCCGCGACCGCGTCGTAGGCGGCGAGGTCGCCCGGGCTCATCTCGCGGCGCCACTTGTCGAGCTTCGCCGGATCGGGCGGCTTCGTCGTCGGCGCATGGTTGGCGATCCGGTATCCCGCCTCCTGCTCGGCATGGGTGCCTTCGGCGCGCAGGCTCCCCGCCATCTCGGCCAGGCGCTCGGCGGCGCGCTCGTGGTAGCGCAGCATCTCCTCTTCCCAGGGCAGGTCGACGAACTCGCAGATTCGCCGCAGCGTCGTCTCGGGGTCGCGGACGAGGTCCTCGTAGCGGGCCTCGACGTAGCGGGGTCCCTTCAGCGTCGCGGCCTGGTCGCGCGACTTCCGGATCCGCTTGACCCAGCGTGCCGCCTGCTCGGCGGGTGGCGGCTGCTCGTTCAGTGCCCGCGCGGTCTGCGACAGCGCGACATCGCGGCCGTCGCGGATCAGGTGGATGAACCGCGATTCCGGCAGGGTCCGGCCGATCCGCTGGACCGAGAGCATGTAGGCGGGCGTCTTGTCGCCCCACCGCGGCTTGCCCTGCTTCTCCGCGTATGCCTCGAAGAACGCCCGGACGGCGCCGGCCGCGTCGCCCGAGGGAACCACCGCCAGCCGCTCGCGCATCTCCTCCTCGCCGATCCCGAAGTCGCTCCAGGTCCGGTTCGAGGTCATCGCCTCGAGCATCGCGTCGGCGCCCTGCTCGGCTCGCGCGGCCTTGATCAGGTCGGGAACGAAATGGGTCTCGGGCGGGACCGCCAGCTCCGGGTGGGCGTCGAGCATCATCCGCAGCAGCGTCGTGCCGGAGCGGGTCAGCCCGACCACGAACGGCGCCGGCGGGCGCGCCTCGTCGAGGGCGTCGCCGTCGCGGCGGATCCGGCTCAGCGGCGAGGGCGTCATGACGCGGCCTCCCCCTCGCTCGCGGGAGCCGGGGTCGCGCCGTCGCTGATCACCTCGTAGTCGAGCTCGCGCAGGAGCGGCGCGGCGACGCTCTCGAAGGCGGCGATGTCCTCGGGTGACATGTCGTGCTTCCAGCGCGCGAGCCGGCTCGGGTCCGGCGGCTTCGAGGTCAGCACGTGGGCCTCCTTGCGGTGATCGGCGGGCCGCAGCGGCTTGCCCTCGGCGGACGGCAGGTCGCGGTGCATCTCGGCCAGCCTCTCCTCGGCGCGCTCGTAGTAGTGGAGCATCGAGTCGTCCCAGGGGAGCTCGAGGAACTCGGAGACCCGGCGCAGCTCGGTCTCGGTGTCGCGGACCAGCGACTCGTACTGGACCTCGATGTAGTCGAGGCCGGCACCGTCGGCGCGCGCGCCCTCGATCTTGCGGACCCAGCGCTCCGCCACGACCTCCATCGGCGGCGGGTCCTTGAGCAGGCGCTTGAACCGGGAGAGCGCGGCGTCGCGGCCGTCGCGGATCATGTGCACGAACCTCGCCTCGGGAATCCAGCGCTCGATCTGCTTCATCCGCTTGACGTAGTTCGGCGTCTTGTCTCCCCACCGCGGCTTGCCCTGGCCCTCGGCGTAGAGCTCGAAGAACGCGCGGATGGTCGTCTCGGGGTCGATCCGGTCGAGCTCGCAGTAGCGGTCCAGCAGCGCGGCCGAGTCGAGGTTGAAATCGCCCCACTGACGGTGCCCGGTGACGATCCCGTGCGCCTCCTCGCAGGTGACGCCGCGCTTGCGGGTCGCCTTGATCAGCGCCGGCACGAAGTGGGTCTCGGGCGGGATCGCGAGGTCGGGATGGGCGTCCAGCATCAGCCGGAGCAGCGTCGTCCCGGAGCGCGTCACGCCGACGATGAACGGGACCGGCGGCCCGGTCGATCCCTTGCGTCGCAGCGGCAGCCTCATTCGACTCCCTCCGGTGCGGCGGCGCGCTCGCTCCCGAGCTCGTAGCCGAGCTCGGACAGCAGGGCGCCGGCGCCGCGCTCGAACTCCGCGACCTCATCGCCGGTCATCTCGCTCCGCCAGCGCCCGCAGCGGTTCGTCGTCGGCGGCTCGGTCGTCAGCGCGTGCGCCGCGAGCCGGTTGTCGGCGGTCCTGACGACGCCGCTGTCGGAGTTGTCCAGGTCCCGGTTCATCTCCGCGAGCCGCTCCTCGGCCCGCCGGTGGTAGTCGAGCATGCCCGCGTCGAAGCGGATGCCGATGAAGTCGCAGACGGTCCGCAGCGTCGACTCGGTGTCGGTGACGAGGTCCTCGTAGCGGATCTCGAGGTAGGCGCCGGACCGGATCTCGGCGGCGCCCTCGCGGGCGGCGACGATCCGCCGCTGCCAGCGCTCGGCCATCGCGGCCATCGCAACGTCCTGCCCGCCGATCACCCGCTCGCGCTGGGAGAGCGCGACGTCGCGGCCGTCACGGATCAGGTGGATGAAGCGGGCCTCCGGGAGGGCACGGGCGATCCGCGGCATCGCCCGCATGTACCGCGGCGTCTTGTCGCCCCAGCGCGGCTTGCCCTGCTTCTCCGCGTAGAGCTCGTAGAAGCAGCGGATCGCGCCCGCCGCCGTCAGCGGCTTGACCCGCTTGGCGCGGGCCCGGAACTCGTCCTCGTCGAGGCCGAAGTCACCCCAGCGCGGGTGCTTGGTGATCGAGCGGATCAGCCGCCGCCTGGTGTTCTCGTGGTTGGCGCGGCGGATGACCTCGGGGATGAAGTGTGTCTCCGGCGGGATCGTCAGCTCGGGATGCGCGTCGAGCATCATCCGCAGCAGGGTCGTCCCCGACCGGTTGACGCCGACGACGAACGGCGCCGGGTCCCGTTGCTGCTCGCGGCGGCGGCTCAGCAGCCGTGAGAGGGTGAAGACGGGATGCCGCCAGCTGGACTGTCGGCGGGCGATCAACTGTCCTCGTCACCGCGCGGCTCGGTTCCGGGCCCGTCGCCGATCTGGTAGCCGAGCTCGACCAGGAGGGGGCCCGCGATCGACTCGAACAGCTCGCGGTCGGAGCGGTTCATGCTCTCGCGCCAGCGGCTGACGCGCTTCGGGTCCGGCTTCTCGGTCGTCCGCGCGTGAGTCGCCATCCGGCGCTCGACGCTCAGCGTCGTCCGCTTGCCGTCGTCGGGCAGCTCGCGCTTCATCTCCTCGAGCCGCTCGGCCGATCGCCGGTGGTAGTCGAGCAGCGCGTCGTCCCAGGGCAGCTCGAAGAACTCGCAGACCGTCTCCAGGGTCGGCCGGGTGTCGAGGATCAGGTTCTCGTAGCGGATCTCCTCGTAGTGGGCGAGCCGCTGCGCCTGCTCGCGGGCGCGGGTGATCCGCCGCACCCAGCGCTCGGCGATCCGGTCGATCGGGTGCTCCTTGACGGCGCGGTCGCGGATCGAGAGCGCGACGTCACGGCCATCGCGGATGACGTGGACGAACCGCGCCTCCGGCAGCGCCCGCTCGATCTTGCGCATGCTCTTGACGTAGATCGGGGTCTTCTCGCCCCAGCGCGGCTTGCCGACGCGCTCGGCGTAGGCGCCGTAGAAGGCGCGGAGGGCGTCGCCGGCGTTGAGCGGCTCGATCGCCCGGAACCGCTCGAGGAGCTCCTCCTCGGACAGCCCGAAGTCACCCCACTCGCGTTGCCTGGTGATCGTCGCCAGCAGCGACTCGGGGGTCGGGTCCCTCGACTCGGCGGCCTCGATCAGCTCCGGGACGAAGTGGGTCTCTGGCGGAACGGTGAGCTGCGGATGCGCGTCGAGCATCATCCGCAGCAGGGTCGTCCCCGACCGGTTGACGCCGACGACGAACGGCGCCGGGGTTCGCTCGGCTCCCCGCGCGGAGGCGCGGCGGCTCCTGGACTGACGCCAGGCTTTCTGTGGGCTCGGTAGTGGCATCGATTGCAGAGGGTTCCCACCGTCCGCGGGCGTCGGGCGGGACTCCGGGACGATCCCGGCGACGCGTCGTCTCAGGGGCGCCGGGCGAACGCCGCATTGTAGGACGACTCTCCGGCGCACGCATTCGAGTCGCGGGCGGGCTAACTTCAAGCTGCAATGGCCGTGAAGAGGAACCCGACCGATGCCGCCGCGATGCGCGAGCTCGATGCGATCGCGCTGGCCGAGCGCCGGCGCCGATTCCGTGAGACGACGATGTCGGAGCGGATCGAGGCGGCCCTGGAGCTCAGCGGCCTCGCTGCCGAGCTGCGAGCCGGCGTCCGCCGGGCTGCCCGGTGAGCCACCGGATCTCCCAGCGGCTGCCGTCGGCGCGAGCCTCGGCGACCTCGAGCTCCTGATCTGCTCCTACGAGGACCTGGTCGCGATGAAGTCAGCCGGCGGCCGCGATCGGGACGAGATCGATCTCGAGGAGCTCAGGCGGATTCACGATTCCTAGGTGACGATCAGCTCGCCGAGCGCGGCGACCGTCGACTCCCAGCGGTGGTCGGCGCGGGAGGCCTCGGCGCCGCGCCGCAGGCGCTCCAGCACCGTCGGATCGGCCACGTGCTCGATCGCGGCCGTCATCGCGCCGATGTCCGGGCGGCGGGCCGGGATCCCGGACCGCGCGGTCCCGTCGGGGTGGGAGGGGACGAGGACGCCGTTGACGTCGTCGACCACGACCTCGTTCATCGGCGGGTCGTCGTTGGCGATCGTCGGCATCCCGAAGGCGACCGCCTCGTACAGCGGCAGCCCCAGGCCCTCCCAGCGGGACGGTGAGATCGATACGTCGTTGGCGGCGATCGCGGCGAGGTGCTCGTGCCAGGGCTCGTCGGCGAGGCGCAGCTCGATCCGCGGGTCCGCCTCGATCATCGGCGTCAGCGCCTCGAGGCGAGAGCGCTCGACCTGTGCCTTGACGAGCAGGCGCAGGTGCTCGCCGCGGGCCGCGGCGAATGCCTCGACGACCGGCTCGGCGGGCTTGCGGTGGCCGAGGAAGCCGCCGGGGAAGACGAAGCGGACGAGGCCGTCGGTGCTGTGGTGAGCCGGCACCGCGAGCAGCTCGGGATGGATGCCCCAGGGCACCCGCGGAGTCCGAAGGCCCCAGCCGGCGTAGCGCTCCCGCTCGCACCGGGTGACCGAGTAGACGACGTCGTAGGCGGCGAGGGCCGGCTCGACGTGCTCGCGGGTGAAGTGCTCCCAGACGAACCGGCCGATCGTGCGGACGCCGGAGCGACGGAGCTCCGCGAGCTCCTCGAACTGGTAGTTCTGGTCGCAGAGGATGACGTCGAGCGAGTTGGCCTCCACCCAGGCCTCGTACTCCTCGAGCGGCGTCTCGAAGCTCGAGGCCGCGGTGACGCCGGGCTGGTCCCAGACGCCGGTCCGCTCGAGCGCGCCCGCCATCGGCCCCTTCTCCCGGCGCGGCTTGGCGAGGACGAAGCTGCGATGGCCGAGCTCGTCGACGGCGGAGCGGAGGTGGCGGCCGACGACCGGCTGGCCGCGGTTGAACCACTTGCTGACGATGCCGACGTTCACCGTCCGCCCCGGTTCAGCCCGTTTCGCGGCGGCCGCGGCCGCGATCGCCGCCGCGGACGCTCATCAGCCGTGGCTTGCGCGGGAGCAGCCGCTCACGGTCGACCCCGTCACGAGGCACGGCGTGGAGGCAGACGCGGGTCCAGTGCTCCTCGCGGGGCTCCTCCCAGACGGTCGAGACGCCGGCGAACCCGGCGACGTGGAGCATCTGCTCGAGGCAGGCGACGTTGGGGATCCACCAGTTCGACGGGTTGCCGTCCTCCTCGCCGCGGAAGAGCATGATCGGCTCCTCGCCGCCCTTCGTCGTCGACGCCGACTCGATCACGAGCAGCTCCCCGGTCACCTTCGCGAGGCGGAACAGCAGTGCCATCGGGCTCGGGACGCTGTAGATCAGGCCGGAGCAGAGGACCACGTCGAAGCTGCCGAGCCCGTGCCAGAGCTCGCCGAAGACGTCCATCTGCAGGAACTCGAAGCCGTAGCGGTCGACGTTCGCGCGGAGGTCCTCGCCGGTGCAGATGTCGATGCCGACGACGGGCTCGGCTCCGCGGCGGGCCGCGTCGGCGCAGTGGGCGCCCTCCCAGCAGCCGACGTCGAGGAAGGAACGGCCGGAGAGCTCGACCGGCAGCCGGAACTGCTCCCATCGGCTCGCCTTGCCGGCCGCCGCGGGCTCCTCGCCGGCGGGCTCGCTGATGTTGTCGCTGTCGCTCATCGCGAGCGCGGAGGGTAGCCGCCCTGCGGGCCGCGGTCAGGTCCCGATCAGGGCGCCGAGGTCGCTCACGGTCCGCGACCACGATCGCTCGGCGGCGAGCTCGGCGACCCCCGCCCGCATCCGCTCGAGCTCGGCGCCGTCGCCGAGCCGCTCGATCGCGGCGGCGAGGGCCGGCACGTCGGGGTCCCAGGCGGGGATCCCGGAGCGCGCGGTGCCGTTCTGGATCGAGGGCACGAGGATCCCGCTGCGCCCGTCGAGGACCATCTCCGACATCGGCGGCTTGTCGTTGGTGATGATCGGGATCCCGAAGGCGGTCGCCTCGAACAGCGGCAGACCCAGGCCCTCCCATCGCGACGGGGCGAGGCAGACGTCGCAGGCGGCGAAGCGGGCACGGTGCTCTGCTTCGGGCTCGTCCTCGAGCATCAGCTCGATCCGCGGATCGGCCGCGGCGGCCTCACGCAGGGCCGCGTCGTTCCGCGGCACCTGCGCGTTGATCAACAGCCGTAGGTGCTCGCCCTCGGCCCTGCCGAATCCCTTGATGACCTTGCGGATGGGCTTGCGGCGCCCGAGAAAGGAGCCGGGGAAGTAGAAGGAGATGACTCCGGTGGAATCCTCCGCTGGGTATACCTGCGCATGTGTGCTCCGGGCCTGCGGCCCGCCCGCCATATGCGTTCCACGATCGGGAACGGCGGCGATCAACTCCGGGTGGATGCCCCACTGGACGTAGGGGGTCTCGAGGCCCATCTCCGCGTAGCGGTCGCGCTCGCAGCGGGTCAGCGAGTAGATCGTGTCGTAGGCCTCGCGCGCCGGATCCAGGTGCTCGGCGGCGAAGTACTCCCAGACGAAGCGGCCGATCGTGCGGATGCCGGCTCCGCGCAGGGCGGCGACCTCGTCCCACTGGTAGTTCTCGTCGAAGAGGATCGCCTCGAGCGAGTTGGCGCGGGCCCAGTCCTCGTACTCGGCCAGGGGGACGTCGTGCGCCGAGGCAGCGGTCACGCCGGGCTGATCCCAGACGGGGTCGCGCTCGCCCTCGGACGCCTGCCGTGCGCGCGGCCCCGACCCGGGCCGGGCGAGCACGGACGTCTCGTGACCGAGCTCGTCGAGCGCGGAGCGGATCTGGCGGGAGACGACGGCCTGGCCGCTCGCAGACCACTTGCTGACGATCCCGATCCGCATCTCAGCGCTTGCGGGCGAGCGTGATCCCGTCGGCGATCCCGAGCATCGCGACGTCGACCCGATCGTCCTCCGCGATCGACTCGTTCAGCGCCGCGATCGCACGGCCGCCCTCGTCGTCGGCGGGCGGGTCGAGCACGGTGCCGTCGCGAAGCACGTTGTCGAGGACGATCAGCCCGCCCGGCCGCAGCAGCGTCAGGCATGCCTCGTAGTAGCCGGGGTAGCCGGTCTTGTCGGCATCGATGAAGGCGAGGTCAAACGTCCCGGGCCCGGTCTCGGTCAGCCCGGCGAGCGTCTCGGCGGCCGGCCCGACGACGACGTCGATCCGGTCGGCGACGTCCGCCGCCTCGAAGTTCGCCCGGGCGGTCTCCGCCCGCTCGGGGTCGAGCTCGCAGGCCGTGAGCAGCCCGCCGTCGGCGAGCCCCCGGGCGATGCAGATCGCCGAGTACCCGGTGAAGGTGCCGAGCTCGATCGCGCGGGATGCCCCCGAGAGCCGCGCGAGCATGGTCATGAGCGCGCCCTGGTCGGGTGAGATCTGCATCACCGCCACGTCGCCCAGCGCCGCCGTGCTCTCGCGCACGGCTGCCAGCGCCCCATCCTCGCGGGCGCCGTGGCGGACGACGTACTCGTGCAGCTCCGGCGTCAGCGCTATGAACTTCGGATCGCTCACGCGCCGGTCGCCGCGGTCCCGGTCCCGACCTCGTAGCCGAGGTCTGAGAGCAGCTCGCCCGCGGCGGCGTCGAAGGCGGCGACGTCCTCGGGCGACATCTTCTCCTTCCACCGGTACATCGCGCTCGGATCCGGCGGCTTCTGAGTCATCGCGTGTGCCTGCATCCGCTCCTCACCGGGCCGGGTGGGCTTGCCGTCGGTCGCCGGCAGGTCGCGTGCCATCTCCGCCATCCGCTCGGCCGCGTGCTCGTAGTAACGCAGCATCACCGGATCCCAGGGCAGCTCGAGGAAATCGGCGATCCGGTGCAGGTTCGGCTCGGTGTCGGTGACCAGGTCCTCGTAGCGGAGCTCGAGGTAGTGGGAGACCTTGCGGCCGTGGCGCTGGGCGCGCCGGATCCGCCGCTGCCAGGTCTCGGCGACCTGGCCGGCGGGCGCGGGGTCCTTGTCCCCGAGCGTCCGCTTCCAACGCGACAGGGCGACGTCGCGCCCGTCACGGATCACGTGGATGAACCGCGCCTCCGGCATCGCGGCCTCGATCTTGATCATGTTCTTGACGTAGGCGGGCGTCTTCTCGCCGTACCGGGGCTTGCCCTGCCGCTCGGCGTACATCTCGTAGAAGGAGCGGAGCGCCGGCCCGGGTGCGAACTCGTCGAGCTGCTTCCAGCGGGCGACGACGTCGGCCGGGTCGGTGTCGAGATCTCCCCACTGGCGGACCGCGGTCATCGTCTCGACGGCCTGCTCGGGCGTAGCCCCGGCCTCGATCGCGTCGATCAGCTCGGGGACGAAATGGGTCTCGGGCGGGATCGCGAGGTCCGGATGCGCGTCCAGCATCAGCCGCAGCATCGTCGTCCCGGAGCGGCCGACGCCGACGATGAACGGCACCGGAGGCCGCGCGGGTTCCCTGGACTTCCTCGAGAAGAGAGCCATGTGGGAAGCGTAGGCGAGTGGCGCCGGGCGGGCTGCTCCGGTGGCGGCCCGCTGCTCCGTCAGCCGAGCAGGTTCGCGAAGTCCTCGATCGTCCGGTCCCAGCTCCGCTCCTCGCGCATCCTCAGCGCCCCGGCGGAGAGCTCGGCGCGGAGCTCCGGATCGGCGAGGCGGGAGATCGCATCGGTCAGGGCATCGACGTCGACGGTCTTCGCGGGGATGCCGGAGTTGGCGAAGCCGTCCTCGTGCGAGGGGACGAGGATGCCGTTGACGCCGTCGGCGACGAGCTCGTTCATCGGCGGGTCGTCGTTGCAGACGATCGGCTGGCCGAAGGCGATCGCCTCGTACAGGTGCAGGCCGAGACCCTCCCAGCGGGCCGGCGCCATGCAGACGTCGGCGTCGGCGAACATCTGCAGGTGCACGTCCGTCGGGAGGTCCTCGAGGACGAGCTCGACCCGCGGGTCCCGCTTGACCGCCCGCTCGAGGAACTTCATCCGCCGTTCGATCTGCGCCTTGACGATCAGCCGGAGCTCGGGCTCGCGGGTCGCCGAGAAGGCGTTGATGACCTCCTTGAACGGCTTCCGCTTCCCGAGCAGGCCGGCGTGGTAGTGGAAGCTGACGCCCTCGTGGTCGCGATCGGGTGACACCTCGAAGTACTCGGGGTGGATGCCGTAATGGACGTACGGCGTCTCGATCCCCATCCCGGCATAGCGCTCCTGCTCGGCCCGGGTGAGGGCGTAGATCAGGTCGTAGGAGCCCTTGGCGGGCTCGACGTGCTCGTCGCTGAACCGCTCCCAGACGAAGCGGCCGATCGTCCGGACGCCGGAAGCCTGCAGCGCCGCGATCGCGTCGAACTCGTAGTTCTGGTCGAAGAAGCAGGCCTCGATCCCCGTCTCCCGCGCCCAGCCGACCAGCTCGCCGACGGGGATGAAGAAATCGGATGCGGGGGTGACTCCCGACTGCGCCCAGACGTCGTCCTCCCGCGCCTCCTGGGGCATCGGGAAGCTCTCCTTGGTCGGCCGGCCGAGCACGTAGGTCTCGTGCCCGAGCTCGTCGAGCGCGGAGCGCAGCTGGCGGGCGACGACGCCCTGCCCGCGGTTGAACCAGAAGGCGCAGATCCCGACTCGCATGGGCGGGGAGGATGGCAGCTGCGCGCGCTCGCCCGCGGTCAGGCGATCGCGAGCGAGCGGACCGCCGACTCGAACAGCCGCAGGCCGTCGGCGGAGCCGGTCAGCGGATCGACCGCATGCTCGGGATGGGGCATCAGCCCGACCACGTTGCCGCGCTCGTTGCGGACGCCGGCGACGTCGTTGAGGGATCCGTTGGGGTTCTCCCCCTCGGCGTAGCGGAAGACGACCTGCCCGTTCGATTCGACCGCGTCGAGCAGGTCGGGAGGTGCGAACCAGCGCCCGGTCGTGTGCTTGACCGGGATCGAGAGGACGTCGCCGCGGTCGCAGGCCCGCGTCCACTCGGTCTCGGCGTCGGCCACCTCGATCCCGACCTGCCTGCAGAGGAAGCGGAGGCCGACGTTGGGGAGCAGCGCGCCGGGCAGCAGGCCCGCCTCGCAGAGGACCTGGAAGCCGTTGCAGATCCCGAGGACAGGCCCGCCCGCGGCAGCGAACTCGAGCACCCGCTCCATCGCCGGCGCGAAGCGCGCGATCGAGCCGACCCGAAGGTAGTCGCCGTAGGAGAAGCCGCCGGGGACGACGACCGCGTCGACCCCGGCGAGGTCGGTGTCGCCGTGCCAGATGATGCGCGCGTCGGCGACCCGCTCGCACGCCGTCAGCGCGTCGACCTCGTCGCAGGACCCGGGGAACCGCAGGACCCCGAACCTCAACCGAGCTCCTCGATCTCGTAGTCCTCGATCAGGGGGTTGACGAGCAACTTCTCGCAGAGGCCCTCGAGCTCCTCGCGGTCCTCGTAGCGCAGCTCGACCATCCGGCCGACGCGGACGTCGCTCACCCGCTCGACCCCGAGGGTCGGGAGCGCCCGCTCGACCGCCTTGCCCTGCGGGTCGAGGATTCCGTCCTTGGGCTTGATCAGGACCCTGGCGATCACGGGGCCAAAGTTAGACGACCGGGTTGCGGGAAGAGCGCCCGCGCCCGAGCAGCCTGCCGATGCCGCGGGCCGGGGGGTCTCCCGCGGACTCGGCGAGCTGCGGGTAGCCCGCCTCCCGCAGCGCCGGCGCCATGCCGAGCTTCGCGAACGCCTCGCTCCAGCGCGGGTCGGTGGCCGCGAACGGGACCTCGGGATCCTTGACCTTGCCGCGGGCCCACTGCGCCACCTCCGGCGGGGTCGGCCGCCCGGCCGCCTCGTAGACGCGGGCGATCGCCGCGACGGGGTCGGCACGGAGCTCCTCGTTTCGGAGCAGGACGTAGCGATCTCCGAAGAGCTCCCGCCCGTCGCGCCAGGTGCTCTCGAACGTGTGCTTCCAGACGAGCAGGATCCGCTCGAAGTTGGCGGGCCGCCTAACCCGGCTGTACTCGGGCCGCTGCAGGAGGATCCGCGAGAGCTGGCGGCTCGACCACAGCTTGCGCTTCTCGCGCTCGGCGAAGAACTCGTCCGCGGACCCGTAGGCGCGGCTGCGGTTCTTGCCCATCATCATCGAGGCGGCGACGGCGCGCGGGTCGCGGACGACGTGGATCAGGACCGTCTCCCCGGGAGCGATCCCGCGGATCGCGGCCAGCTTGTCGTAGAAGCGGGTCTCCTTGATCATCACCTGCTCGTCGCGCGACAGGAGGGTCCGCAGGAATCCGGCGCAGTGCTCGGGAAGCTCGGGCCCGATCTCGGCTTCGGGATTGCCCGGGCCGCCGAGGTTGAACTCGGCGATGTCGAGGCCCGGCCACTCGCGATCGCGGTATTCGAGCCGGAGCCGGCGAGTCTCGGCGAACGGATCGGTCTCGCGGGCGCCGCTCCCGCCTCCCGGCGTCTCGGTGTCCTCGCGCAGCGGCTCGTAGAAGCAGTGCAGCTCGGGATCCTCGAGCAGCGCGTCGTAGAGGATCGTCGTCCCCGACCGCCGCATTCCCTGCATGAGGATCGCCTGCGCCATCGCGCCGGGCAGGGTACGGGACGGGCGCGGCCTCAGTCCGCCGGCAGGTCCTCGGGGAGCGGCGTCTCCTGCGGCGGCGCGCCGGTCTGCTGGCCCCAGGCGGTGAACGCCTCGCCGTCCCGGCCCCGGTGCTCTCCTTCGCCGCCGAGCGCGAGCAGGACGACCGGCTCCGCGCCGGCGTTCACGAGCTGACGCCGGAGCGCCGGCGCCACCCGGATCGCCTCCTCCTCGGCGAGCTCGTGCTCCTCTCCGTCGATCACGACGGTGAGGGTTCCCGAGAGCACCAGGTAGACCTCCTCCTGCCGCTCGTGACGGTGGATCCGCCCCCGCTGGCGGGGTTGCAGAACGATCTGGTTGAGGCCGAACGAACTGACTCCGAGCTGCCGGCGCAGCGGCACGAACCTCTCGCCCGTCCCCGGGTCGAGCCGCGTGCGGGCGAAGCCCTCCTCCACGGCCTCAGTCGAGCGAGCGGCCGGTGATGCGCTCGTAGGCCTCGCGGTACTTCGCGGTCGTGGCGGCGATGACCTCCGGCGGCAGCGGCGGCGCCGGGGGCGAGTGGTCCCAGCCCTGCTCGTTCAGGTAGTCGCGGACGAACTGCTTGTCGAAGGAGGCCTGTCCGCGACCGGGCTCGTAGTCGTCGGCCGGCCAGAAGCGGGACGAGTCCGGAGTCAGCACCTCGTCGCCGAGCACGACCTCGGCACCGGGCGCCGAGCCGAACTCGAACTTCGTGTCGGCGAGGATGATCCCGCGCTCGAGAGCGTGCATCCGGGCGTGCTCGTAGAGCTCGATCGACACCCTGCGGAGCTCCTCCATCAGCGGCCGTGAGCCGACGATCTCGCAGGCGCGATCGAAGTCGATGTTCTCGTCGTGCTCGCCGATCTCGGCCTTCGTGGCGGGGGTGAAGATCGGCTCCGGCAGCTGGTCGGACTCCTGCAGGCCGTCCGGAAGCTCGATCCCGCAGACCGATCGCGACTCCTTGTACTCCTTCCAACCGGAACCCGAGAGATAGCCCCGCACGACGCATTCGACCGGGTACATCTCGAGCTTCCTGACCCTGATCGCGCGGCCGGCGACCTCGTCGGGCACGTCCTCGCTGATCAGGTGGTTGGGGACGATCTGGCCCGTGGTCTCGAACCAGAAGATCGACATCTGCGTCAGCACCCGGCCCTTGTCCGGTATCGGCTCCGGCAGGACGACGTCGAAAGCCGAGATCCGGTCGGAGGCGACCATGACCAGCTCGTCGCCGTCCTCGTAGATCTCCCGTACCTTGCCGCTCGAATGAAGCTCGAGCTCGCTCAGAGTGCTCGCCATGACGCGAGGCTACCAGCGATGTGTGACCCCACTGCGACCGGGTAGGCAGTGGACATGAGCGGATGGAGCGAAACCGACGACTCGCTGTCGGAGGTCGTGCCGGGGATCCTGCACTGGAGCGGCCCTCACCCGAACCACGGGGCGATCGTCCACTCCCACTTCCTGACCGAGCAGCGGATCGCCGTCGACCCGATCGGGATCGACGGGCTCGTCCCGGCGCTGGAGGATGCGGGCGGCGTCGAGCAGGTGCTGCTCACGAATCGCCACCACCTCCGGGGCTCCGAGGAGATCGTCGAGGCCTTCGGCGCGGCGCTGCGCTGCCCCCGCCCGGGGCTGCACGAGTTCGAGGGCCCCGACGAGCCGACGGTGATCGGCTACGGCTGGGGCGAGGAGCTGGCCGACGGCGTCACCGCACACGTGGTCGGTGCCATCGCTCCCGACGACGGCGCGCTTCACATCGCCATCGGTGCCGGTGCCCTGGCGTTCGCCGATGCGGTGGTCGCCGACGAGCAGGGTCTCGGCTTCGTCCCCGACTCGCTCATGGACGACCCCGGGCGGACGAAGGCCGGGATCCTCTCGTCGCTGCGCGGGCTGCTCGGGCTCGAGTTCGACGTGCTGCTGCTGGCCCACGGGCCGCCGGTGCCGGTCGGCGGCCACCAGGTGCTCGCCTCGTTCGCCGAAGCTCCCCGGACGGCTTCGCTGGGCTGAGCGGGAGAGGCGCACCGGCGCCGAGAACGGCCGGAACCGGCTTCGCTCCCGGCCACCGGTTCTATCCTGATCGCCGGTGTCGGTCCAGCGGAAGAGCCCCGGCAGGGGAAGATCGAGTCGCGCACTCGTCCTCGCCTGCGCCTGTGCCGTGATCGCCGCCGTGGGCCTCGCCCCCGCCGGCGCCGACGCTGCGTCGCCGTTCCGCGGCGATGCGATGTGGGTCTGGTACGTCAGCGCTTCCGGGGGGAGCGCCGAGAAGCTGGCGCGCAAGGCCGACCGCCGCGGCCTCGACGCGATCTACGTCAAGAGCGGCGACGGCGGCGACTACTGGAGCCAGTTCGACCGGCACCTGGTGCGCGCCGCCCACGCTCGCGGCCTGCGGGTCTGCGGCTGGCAGTTCGTCTACGGCAGGGATCCCGGCCGGGAGGCCAAGGTCGGCGCCGGCGCCGCAGCCGACGGCGCCGACTGCCTGATCATCGACGCCGAGAGCGACTACGAGGGCCGCTACGCCGCAGCCGACGCCTATGTCCGCAGTCTCCGCCGCCGGGTCGGCGACGACTACCCGCTCGGCCTCAGCAGCTTCCCCTACGTCGACTACCACCCGGCGTTCCCCTACTCGGTCTTCCTCGGCCCCGGCGGCGCCCAGGCGAACCTGCCGCAGCTGTACTGGTATGCGATCGGGGACCCGGTGGCGGCAGCGTTCCGGCATACGTACGCGTTCAACCGCCCCTACGACCGCCGCCTGTTCCCGGTCGGGCAGACGTGGATGGATCCGCCGAAGGGGCAGGTGCTCGACTTCCGCCGGCTCGCAGCGGCGTACGGATCGAGCGGGGTGAGCTGGTGGTCCTGGCAGGAGACGGGGAGGAAGATGTGGCCGCGGCTCAGCGGCCGGCTGCGGGGTGGCGTTCCCGGCCCACGCCCCCGCCGGGAGTACGCCGCGCTCGCCCGCGGCGCCCGCGGCGATCGCGTCCTCTGGGCCCAGGAGCACCTCCGCGGCGCCGGGCTCGACGCGCCCGTCAACGGCCGCTTCAACCGACGCACCCAGCGCGCAGTCAAGGCGTTGCAGCGGCGTGCGGGAGTCGAGGCGAGCGGCGACATCGACGGCGGGACCTGGACGCTCCTGCTCGCCGCCGAGCCGGAGCGCATCGCCTGGAGCCGGCGGGGCGACCCGCGGGCGCTCCGGCGGCATCGCACCCCCGCTTCGGCCCGCCTCGCTCCGCTCGCCGACGAGATCCCACCCCCGCGGAGGCGCCTCGGGTGAGGCGGACCGCGCTCGCCACGGTCGCGCTCGCCGCTCTCGCGCTGCCCGCGGCGGCAGGCGCCGCGACGGCTCATGATCCCCCCGACAGCCCCGGCCCCCTCGATCTCGTCGCGGTCAAGGTCGGACAGGACGACGCCTCGCTGGTGGCCCGGATCGCAGTCAGCAGCCCGCTTCCGCGGACCGCCGAGCTCCGGCTTCACCCGGCATTCGAGAAGCGGAAGGCCGAGCGCTACCTGTGCCTCAACCTGGCCGCCCACTCGATCGGACGGCGTCTCTACTGTCCCGCGGGGCACGCCCACCACGGCCGCATCGACGTCGGCGTCTCGGTCGTCGGCAAGCGGGCGATCCGCGGCAAGGGCTCGATCCGGGCGCGGATCGAGCGCTCGAAGCGGGGAGTGGTCCTTCGGCTCGGCCTGGCGCGACTCGGCATCGAGCCGGGACGGCTCGGGTACTCGGCGTCGAGCAGCTGGTACGGGCCCGCGTGCGTCCCCGGGCACCGGCGCGGGCCGGCGGTCTGCGTCGACCGCGCCCCGGCGAGGGGAGCGGTGAAGACCCGCGTCCATCCGCTTCGCCGGACCGGCTGCAGGGGAGTCGGACACGGCACCGTCCACCGGGGCCCGATCACCCACAGGTGGGTGGCGCTCACCTTCGACGACGGCCCGAGCCCCTACACCGACGACATCCTGCGGATCCTCGATCACCACGACGTCCACGCGACGTTCTTCCAGATCGGCGAGCAGGTCCCGGCCTATGCGGCCCTCGACCGGAAGATCCTCGCCCACGGCAACGAGATCGGAAATCACTCCTGGCATCACGCGATGGGGCCGGGCAAGGCCGACCTCCGGCGCACGAGCGACGTCATCGAGCATGCGACCGGATTTCGCCCCTGCACGTTCAGGCCACCGGGCGGATATCTGCCCGCGGCGACCGCATCCGCCGCGTCGGCGCTCGGGATGGTCAGCGTCGTCTG
Organism: Solirubrobacterales bacterium; assembly: GCA_020438445.1. Taxonomy (GTDB): domain Bacteria; phylum Actinomycetota; class Thermoleophilia; order Solirubrobacterales; family 70-9; genus RHKX01. Next base: position 31,924 of record JAGQUO010000002.1, on the reverse strand, counting down.
GGACGTCGACACCCGCGACTGGACCACTCCCGGCAGCAGCTCGATCCTCCACGTGGCTCGCTCGGGCGGCCGCGGGTCGATCGTCCTCATGCACGACGGGGGCGGCAACCGCAGCCAGACCGTGAGCGCGCTACCCGCGATCATCGAGAGCTACGAGTCGCGCGGCTACGAGCTGAAGACGATGACCCAGCTCCTCGGCGGTCGGTACACGCTCGAGGAGGTCCACGGCCGTCAGCGGGTGTGGACGCCGCCGGCCCACAGGCCCGAGCGCCCGGTTCCGCGCCCCGGGCCGTGAGCGGCGCCTAGCTCCCGCGCAGCGCCTCGAGCCGGCCGAAGACCTCGCCGGTGTGCGTCAGGTACGCGCCGGGGTCGAACACGGAATCGAGGTCGATCTCGATGTCGCTCCCGCTGAGCGCCTCGGCCAGCAGGTCGCGGAACGGCGTCCGCGTGTCCCAGGCGCGCTGCGCGTTCTCCTGCACGAGGCGGTAGGCGTCGTCGCGGACCAGGCCGGCATCGATGAGCGCGGTCAGCGCCCGCTGGCTGTAGATGGCGCCGTGGGTCAGCTCCAGGTTCTCGCGCATCCGCTCGGCGTGGACCGTCATGTCGCTCGCGACCCTCGTCGCCAGGTGCTGCATGTAGTCGAGGCCGATCGTTGCGTCGGGCAGGATCACCCGCTCGGCGCCGGAGTGGGAGATGTCCCGCTCGTGCCAGAGCGCGACGTTCTCCAGCCCCGCCTGCGCGTAGCCGCGGAGGACGCGGGCGAGGCCGGTGATCCGCTCGGTGGTGATCGGATTGCGCTTGTGCGGCATCGCGGAGGAGCCCTTCTGACCCTTCCCGAACGGCTCCTCGACCTCGCGGACCTCCGTCCGCTGCAGGTTCCGGACCTCGGTCGCGAAGCGCTCGAGGCCGGCGGCGGCCAGCGCGATCGCCGAGAGGAGATCCGCGTGGCGGTCCCGGGGGATGATCTGCGTCGAGGCGTCCTCGACGCCGATCCCGAGCCGGTCCATCACCGCCGCCTCGACGTCGGGGGGCAGCGACGCGTACGTGCCGACCGCCCCCGAGAGCTTTCCGAACCGGGCGCCCGCGAAGGCCCGCTCGAGGCGGGCGGCGTTGCGGTCGGCCTCGAACGCGAAGCCCGCGAGGCGCAGCCCGAAGCTCGTCGGCTCGGCGTGGATGCCGTGGGTGCGGCCGACGCAGACCGTCTCACGATGCTCGAGCGCCCGCCCGACGAGCGCGTCCCGGTAGCGCTTCGCTCCCGCGACGACGATCTCGCCGGCGGCGGCGATCTGGATCGCCAGCGCGGTGTCGAGGACGTCGCTCGACGTCAGCCCGTAGTGGATCCATCTGCCCTCGGGCCCGATCGATCCCGATACGACGTCGACGAACGCCGCCACGTCGTGGTTCGTCGTCCGCTCCCGCTCCTCCACCTCCTCGACCGTGAAGGCGGCACGCTCGCGACAGGCGAGGGCGTCGGCGGCGGGGACGATCCCGGCATCGGCGAGCGCCTCGGTGACCGCGAGCTCGACCTCCAGCCACCCCTCCATCTTGCGCCGTTGCGTCCAGACGGCGCCGATCTCCTCGCGGGTGTAGCGAGGAATCAAAGCCCGATTATCCGGGCCGCGTAGAGGCCGGCGTTCTTCGCTCCATCAACCGCCATGCACGCCACCGGGACGCCCGGAGGCATCTGCGCGATCGCGAGCAGCGCATCCATGCCGCCGAGGTTCTTGCCGGAGATCGGGACGCCGATGACCGGCAGGCTCGTGTGGGCGGCGGCGACGCCGGGCAGCGCCGCGCTCATGCCGGCGCCGGCGATGATCGCCTTGAGGCCGCGCATCTGCGCCGCCTTGCAGTACTCGACGACGAGGTCGGGCGTCCGGTGAGCGCTCATCACGCGCACCTCGTAGCGGATGCCGGCCTCCTCGAGCGCCTTCCCGGCCGGCTGCATCTTCGGCTTGTCGTTGGCCGAGCCCATGATGATCCCGACCAGCGGCGAGTCGACCTCGATCTCTTCGAACGCGGACTCGACGTCGGGCATCGCCTCCGGCGGCGCCTCGGTCGGGACGTCGGTTCCGGTTGCCGGCGTGGGGGATTCGGCTTCGGTCATCAGGCCTCCTGGGTTGTTCTCTCGACGGCTCGTGCGGCGATGTCCGTCCGGATCTGCCTGCCGCCGAAGGTGATCAGCTCAGCGGCATCGTATGCGCGCTCCCGCGCAGCCGCCGCGTCCGGTCCCAGCGCGGTCACGTTGAGGACCCTGCCGCCCGCCGTGACGAGCTTGCCGTCCTCGTGCGCGGTGCCCGCGTGGGTGATCTCCGCGCCGGTTGCGGCGGCGGCCTCGACCCCCTCGATCACGTCGCCCTTCGACGAGCTCTCCGGGTAGCCCCGCGAGGCGAGGACGAGGGTCACCGCCCAGTCGGGGGTGAACTCGGTCTCGACCCCGGCGAGGCCGCCGGGCTCGCGCGAGGCGAGGCAGAGGTCGAGGAGGTCGGAGCGCAGCCGCGGCAGCACCGCCTGCGTCTCGGGGTCGCCGAAGCGGCAGTTGAACTCCAGCACCTTCGGCCCGGCGGCGGTCAGCATGAGCCCCGCGTAGAGGACGCCGCGGAACGGGGTCCCGCGCTCGGCCATCAGGCCGACGATCGGCTCGTGGACCTCGGCCACGGTCCGCGCGACCATCGCCGCGTCGACCCCCGCAACCGGCGAGTAGCTGCCCATCCCGCCCGTGTTGGGCCCACGGTCGCCGTCGAAGATCCGCTTGTAGTCCTGGGCGGGCGCCAGCGGCACGACGTTGGTGCCGTCGCAGACCGCGAGCATCGAGAGCTCCTCGCCCTCGAGGAACTCCTCGATCAGGACCTGGGTGGCGCCGAACCGCTGCTCGGTGAAGAACGCCTCGACGGCGGCGCTCGCCTCGTCGCGATCGGCGGCGATGATCACGCCCTTGCCCGCCGCCAGCCCGTCGGCCTTGAGGACGACGGGGTACGAACAGCCCGAGAGATGAGCGAGCGCCTGCTCGCGCGACGCGGCGAGCTCGTGGCCGGCCGTGGGCACGCCCGCCTCCCGCATCGCCTCCTTCGCGTAGAGCTTCGAGCCCTCGAGCCGGGCGGCCGCGGCGCTCGGGCCGAAGGCCGCGATCCCCGCCTCCTCGAGCTCGTCGACGAGGCCGGCCACCAGCGGGACCTCGGGCCCCACCACCACCAGGTCGGCGCCGAGCCGCCGCGCGGCTGGGACGACCCCGTCGTCCGCCGCGACGATCCCGGCGTCGGCGGCGATGCCGGCGTTGCCGGGCGTGCAGAAGAGCTCGGGGGCATGGCCCGAGCGGGCGAGCGCGCGGACGATCGCGTGCTCCCGGCCGCCCCCGCCGACGACGAGGACCCTCATCCCCGCGTCCCTTCCTCCGTGGTACCGCTCACAGGGATCCGGCGAAGTCCTCGCTCGGGATCGCGGCGAGGGTCTCGTTCACGGTGGTTCCGCGCGAACCGAGCTCGATCGATGCCTTCGCCATCGCCTCCGCCGTGTCCGCCTCGACGACGCTGACGAAGTCGTAGCGACCGAGCGTCGCCCACTGGTGGTGGACCTTGAGCCCGATCTGCTCCATCTCGTGGTTGACCTCGGCGATCCGGTCGGGGTTGTTCTTGATCGTCTTGACGCCGTCGCTGGTCAGCTTGGTCAGCAGGATGAAGTGAGCCATGTTCCTCTCCTCGTCGGTAGCGGTCGGTGGGATCCCTCGCGGCATTTCTCTCACGTCCGCGGTTCCGCTGCAAGCCGACCCCCCGGCGGGCCCGGCTCAGAGGGGGCGAACCGCGCTGCCGACGACGAGCGGCTCGACGATCGCCGCCGCCTTCGGGATCCGCCCGCGCTCGACGGCCTCGATCTCGAGGGGAGAGGCTTCGATCGCCGCGAGCGTGTCGCGGTTGCAGCGGCAGCCGTGCGCGACGAACTTCCACGGCCGCTCGAGCCGGTCCTGCCAGCGGGCGAGCGATGGATCGTCGGAGCGCACGTGCTCGGCGAACAGCAGCCTGCCCCCCGGCTTGAGGACCCTCGCGACCTCCGCCAGCGTCGCGGGCAGGTCATCGACCGTGCAGAGGACGAGCGTCGCCACCACCGTGTCGGCGGACGCGTCGGGAATCGGCAGGCTCTCGGCCGGCGCCTCGATCACCGTGGCCGCCCCTCCAGTGCGCTCGCGCAGGCGGTTCGCCATCGGCGGGAACGGCTCGGTCAGCAGCAGCTCCTCGACTGCACCGGGATAGTGCTCGAAGTTGAGCCCGGTTCCGGCCCCGAGCTCGATCGTCCGCCCGCTCGCGGCGGCGACGAGGTCGCGGCGGCGATCGCGCATGCCGGCGTCCTCGCTGCCCGCAAGCGCGCGGTCGTACATCGAGGCGAACAGCCGGCCCCAGGTGGCGTCGTAGGCACTGCGTGCGATTCCCATCAGACAGCCTCCAGAAGCGGCGGGATCGAGTCCCGCCGGTAGTCGAAGATCCGCGTCAGGTCGCGGTTGACCAGCAGGTGCTCGGCGAGCGTGCCGAGCGGCCCGAGGCGATGACCGTAGCGGACGAGGTCCACCATCCTCGTCCGCTCGTCGCCGAGCGGCTCGAACGTGTGGGTGTGGTGCCAGAGCGCATACGGCCCGTGGATCTGGCGGTCGACGAACCCGTGCGGCGGGTCCCACTCCTCGATCCGGGTGAGCCAGCTGACCGGGACGCCGTGCAGGCGCAGCCGGTACCGGATCAACGTTCCCTTGCGGATCTCGGCCGGGGTCTCGCCGGTGATCCGGAACCGCAGCAGGGGCGGTGTGATCGCCTCCAGGTTCTCCGCCCGCGAGAAGAACTCGAACGCCTGCTCGACCCCGGCGTCGAGGATCTGCTCGCGGCGGAGGACCCGCTCCCTCAACCGTCCGCCCCCGCGTCGATCAGCGAGCGCAGGTCGGCGGCCGTCCGCTCCCAGCTCAGCTCCTCCCGCCGCCGCCGCGCGCCCGCGGCCAGCTCGGCCCTGACTCCGTCGTCGGCGATCCGCTCGATCGCCGCCGTCAGCGCGGCGACGTCGGGGGCGAAGGCCGGGATGCCCGACCGGGGAGCGTGCCCGTCGGGGATGCCCGGGACGAGCAGGCCGTTGACGCCGTCGAGAACGACCTCGTTCATCGGCGGATTGTCGTTGGTCACCACGGGCAGGCCGAGCGCGGTCGCCTCGAACAGATGCAACCCGAGGCCCTCCCAGCGGCTCGGAGCCAGGCAGGCGTCGGCGGCGGCGAACATCCGCAGGTACTCGTCCGTCGGCAGGTCCGCGGTGATCACATCGATCCGCCGGTCCCGCCGGCCGACCCGTGACCCGCCGCGGATCATCCGCCCGACCTGCTTGCGCTGCCGCTCGACCTGGGCCTTCAGCACGAGGCGGAGGCGTTCGTCCCGGGTCGCCCGGAACGCGGTGATCGTCTCCGCCAGCGGCTTGCGCTTGGACATAAAGCCGCCGGGGAAGAGGAGGGTGACGTTCCCGGCCTCGCCCCAGTCGCCTCCGGCGGAGTCCTCCGCTTCGTGGGCGGCTCCGCCGGCCCCGGCCCTCTCCCGCTCCTCCGCCATCGCCACGAGGTCGGGAAAGCAGCCCCAGCGGACCCTCGGCGTCTCGATGCCGAGCTCGCGGTAGCGCTCCTGCTCGCAGGCGGTCAGCGAATAGACGCGATCGAACGCGCGGACCGCCGGCTCCACGTGCTCGGCCGCGAAGTGCTCCCAGACGAAGCGGCCGATCGTCCGTACGCCGGAGTCCCGCAGACGCGCGATCTCGTCGAACTGGTAGTTCTGGTCGAAGAGGACGAGGCCGGGCTCGACCTCGTCCGCCCAGGCGAGGTACTCGTCGGCCGGGATCAGGTAGTCGCTCGCGGCCGTGACCCGCTCCTGCGCCCAGATCCCCTCGGTGTCGACCCAGCCGGGCCTGATGTTGGTCTTGCGCGTCGGGCGGGCGAGCACGAAGGTCTCGTGTCCGAGCCCGTCGAGGGTCGCGCGGATCTGCCGCGCGACGACGGCCTGGCCGCGGTTGAACCAGTAGGCGACGATCCCGATCCGCATCGCCGCGAACAGTTGCACGACCGCAACCGGCTCGGCCGGGCGGCAGGGATGCGAACCTGGGGAACGAAGGCGCACCTATGCCGATCTCGCGGAAAAGGATGCTGCTCGTGGCCGCGCTGCTCGTGGTCGGCCTGCTCCTGCCAGCGACCGCCGTGGCGTCGGCCCGGCCCGGCCCGCCGTCGGCCGCCGCCTTCGAGCGCGCGACGCGCGACCTCCTCCGGGCGGGCACCCTCGACGGCCCGGCAGCGGCGCGCAGCGGCGGCGTCGGCACCGGGCCCGTCGCCGGGGGCGCCGCGGGCGGAGAGCTCTTTCCGCGCAAGCGGCTTCTGACGATGTACGGGGCACCTCAGCTCGGGAGCACGATCCTGGGCAGGCTCGGCCCGGGCGCGGCCGCCCGCAAGGCGGTCAAGCAGGCACGGCCGTACGCGCGGGCCGGAGATCGCCGGGTGATCCCCGGCTTCGACCTGATCGCGGTCGTCGCGAACTCGACGCCGGGACCCGACGGCGAGTACCGGACCCGTCAGCCGAACCGGCTGATCCGCACCTACCTGCGCGAGGCGCGTTCGATCGGCGGCCGGCTCGTGCTCGACATCCAGCCGGGCCGGGCCAGGGTGAGCGACGAGATCGAGGCGCTGGAGCAGTGGATCGACGAGCCCGACGTCGACGTCTCGATCGACCCGGAGTGGGCCGTCGGCCCCCGCGGCGTTCCCGGGCGGACGATGGGGAAGATCAAGGCGAAGGAGATCAACCGGGTCTCGCGGCGACTGCAGCGCACCATCGACCGCAACGACCTTCCGCCGAAGGCGCTCGTCATCCACCAGTTCCACAGCGGCTCGGTTCGCAGGCCCCGGGACATCGTCCAGCGCCGCGACGTGGACGTGACCCTGAACTTCGACGGCATCGGCAGCCCGGCGGCGAAGAAGGCCGGCTACCGGGCGCTGAGCCGGCGGGCGCTCTTCAACGGCTTCTCGATCTTCTACACGCTCGACACGAAGGTGATGGGGCCGCGATCGGTCCTCGGTCTCGAGCCCGAGGTCGACTTCCTGCTGTTCCAGTGATGACGATCCGCCGGTTCCCGGCGGCGCTCGCGCTCGCCGCCGTCCTCCTCGTCTCCGTCGCCGCGGTGGCCGGGGCAGGACCGGATCATCCCCGTTCGCGGCCTCACAGCGTCATCGGCGAGTCGGTCCGGGGCCGGCCGATCGAAGTCCGCAGGGTCGGCGACCCGAGGGCTCCGCTCAAGGTCCTGGTCGTCGGCTCGATCCACGGTGACGAGACCCAGGGCCACCGAGTCGTCCGTCGGCTCCGGGGACGGTACGGGGAGCGGATCCGCGGCGCCGACTTCTGGACGATCACGACCGTCAACCCGGACGGCGTCGCCGCCGGCGAGCGCCGCAACGCTCACGGCGTCGACCTCAACCGGAACTTCTCGCACGGCTTCGACCCGACGCTGAGCGGCGGCTACAACTCGGGTCCGCACCCGTTCTCCGAGCCCGAGTCGCGGGCGGTCAAGCGGCTGACGAAGCGGGTCCGCTTCGATCTCGCCGTCTGGTACCACCAGCCGTGGGGGGAGACGCTCGTCCCCTGCGATTCCTCGAGCCGCTACGCCCGCCGCTACGCCCGGGTCTCCCGCCTGAAGCCGAGCCGGGAGTGCGACGTCTACGCCCCCGGCAGCGCGATCTCGTGGCAGCGGCACCGGTTCGGCACGGTCGCCTTCGTCGTCGAGCTGCCGGGCGGGCGCCTCCACGGCGGCGAGGTCCGCCGCCATGCGAGGGCGACCGTCGCCGTCGCGCGGATGCTGAAGTGACGGCCGCCGGGCACGCGCGCTGCGATGCCACCGTCCGGCGGCTATCGTCGGGAAGGTGCCATCGCGGATCGTCCTCTTCGGTGCCACCGGCTACACCGGTCGTCTGACCGCTGCCGCCCTCCGCGAAGCGGGAGCCGAGCCGGTGCTCGCGGGCCGGAACGGGACCGCGCTCGAGGTGCTCGCCGAGGAGCTCGGCGGCAGGTTCGAGACGCGGGTGGCCGACGTCGCAGACCCGGATTCCGTGCGCGCCCTGCTCGCCGGCGGCGAGGTCCTGATCAGCACGGTCGGGCCCTTTGCGCGCTGGGGTGCCCCGGCCGTCGATGCCGCGATCGATGCAGGTTCCGCCGCCTACATGGACTCGACCGGGGAGCCCCCGTTCATCCGCCGCGTGTTCGACGAGTGGGGCCCGCGCGCCGAGGCAGCCGGCGTGCCGCTTCTGACCGCCCTCGGCTACGACTGGGCGCCGGGGAACCTGGCTGGAGCCCTCGCCCTCGACGAGGCGGGCGCGGCAGCGCGACGGGTCGAGATCGGGTACTTCCTCACGGGCGGCGGCATGGGCGGGATGAGCGGTGGCACCCGCGCGTCCACCGCCGGGGTCATGCTCGAGGAGGGGTTCGCCTTCCGCGGCGGCCGTGTCGTCGGCGAGATCCCCGGGCGCCACGTCAAGAGCTTCGACGTCGGCGGACGGAGCCGCCAGGCCGTCTCGGTGGGCTCCTCCGAGCACTTCACGCTGCCGCCGCTGAGTCCGGGGCTGACCGACGTCGAGGTCTACCTCGGCTGGTTCGGCTCACTCTCGCGCCCGATGCAGGTCGGCTCGTTCGGCCTGGCGGCGATCGGCCGGATCGGACCGCTCAAGCGTGGGCTCGCCGGGCTCACCGGCCGCTTCGTGAAGGGCTCGACCGGCGGGCCGAGCGAGGCGGAGCGCGCCACCGGCGGCTCCTACATCGTCGCGAGGGTCCTCGGAGGCGACGGCGAGGCCCTCTCCGAGGTCCGGCTCGCCGGCGTCGACGGCTACACGTTCACGGCCCGGTTCCTCGCCTGGGCCGCCGTCCGCGCCGCCGCCGCAGGGGTCGACGGCGCGGGCGCGCTCGGGCCGGCGTCGGCATATGGTCTCGCCGAGTTCGAGCGCGGCGTCGCCGCCGCCGGCATCGAGCGCGCTTGAGCCGGATCCCGCCACGCTGGCGCCCGCTGGTCCCGGCGCTCTCGATCGTGCCGATGTTCGCCGCCTTCATCCTCTTCGGCACCGAGGCGGCCGTCCTCGTCGCCGGGCTCACCCTGGCCGCGATCATCGCGGTCGCGGTCGCCGACCGCGACGACGGCGCCTTCGAGGTGGCCACGCCGGGCGCCGGGGTGCCCGGCGGCGTGCTCGTGATCGTCCTCGCGCCGATCGAGGACCCGCGAACCGCGGGCGTGCTCGCCGCGATCGGCGATCCGAGCCGTCCCGAGGCCGGGGACCGGGGCCTGCTCCTGCTCGCTCCGGCCCGGAGCCGGGCGATCGACCGCTGGACCGACGACCTCGAGTCCGCCCGCTACGAGAGCCAGCGCGTCCTGACCGTCTCGATGGCGACGATGGCGGCCGCCGGCGTCGAAGCCGAGGGCAGGGTCGGGGACGGCGACGTCGTCCAGGCGGCGGAGGACGTCCTGCGGTCCTACGCGGCGACCGAGGTCGTGGTGGTCGCCCGCGCCCGCGAGTTCGAGCGCCCGATCGCCGAGCTCGAGCGCCGCCTCGACCGGCCGCTTCGCCGGATCGTCGTCGAGGGCGGCGAGGCCTGAGCCGGACGGGCCCGTTCAGGCCGCGGCGGCGGCCGCGGCGGCCTTCTCGAAGGCGAGCTCGCCTTCGCGCGCCTCGATCCGCACCGTGTCGCCCTCGCTGAACTCGCCCTCGAGCAGCTTCAGCGCCAGCGGGTCGACGAGGCGGCTCTGGATCACCCGCTTCAGCGGCCGGGCGCCGTAGACGGGGTCGTAGCCGAGGTTGCCCAGCAGCGTCCGCGCGTCGTCGGTCAGCTCGATCTCGATCCCGCGCTCGTGGACGCGCTCGGTCAGCATCGCGACCTGGATCTCGACGATCCTCGTGATGTCCTCACGGCTGAGGCGATGGAAGATGACGGTCTCGTCGATCCGGTTCAGGAACTCGGGCTTGAACGTCGTCGTCAGGACGGAGTCGATCTTCTCGCGGATGTTCTCGTCGATCTGCTCGCCGGCGATCTCCTGGGAGCCGACGTTCGAGGTCATGATCAGGACCGTGTTGGTGAAGTCGACCGTCCGGCCCTTGCCGTCGGTCAGCCGCCCGTCGTCCATGATCTGCAGCAGCACGTTGAAGGCGTCGGGATGGGCCTTCTCGATCTCGTCGAGGAGCACGACCGCGTAGGGGCGGCGGCGCACCGCCTCGGTCAGCTGCCCGCCCTCGTCGTAGCCGACGTAGCCGGGGGGAGCCCCGATCAGCCGGGCGACGGCGTGCTTCTCCATGTACTCGGACATGTCGATGCGCGTGATCGCGCCCTCGGAGTCGAACATGAACTCGGCGAGCGCCCGCGCGAGCTCGGTCTTGCCGACGCCGGTCGGCCCCAGGAACAGGAAGCTCCCGATCGGCCGGTTCGGGTCCGACAGCCCCGCGCGGGAGCGCCGCAGTGCGTTGGCCACCGCGACCACGGCCTCGTCCTGGCCGATGACGCGCTCGTGGAGGCGCTCCTCCATGTGGATGAGCTTCTCGACCTCGCCCTCCATCAGCCGGCTGACCGGGATCCCCGTCCACTTGCCGACGACCTCGGCGACGTCCTGCTCGGTGACCTTGTCGTCGAGCATCGACCCGCCCGCGGCCTGGAGCTCGGTCAGCTTCGCCTCCTCCTCGGCCATCCGGCGCTCGAGCTCGGGGATCCGGCCGTACTTCAGCTCCGCGGCCTTCTCGAGGTCGGCGTTGCGCTCGGCGCGCTCGACCTCGCGGTTGGCCTCCTCGAGCTCGGCCCGCGCCTCGTTGATCGCCTCGATCGCGCCCTTCTCGGTCTGCCATCGGGCCTTCAGCTCCGCCGCGGACTCCTTCAGGTTCGCGAGCTCCTCCTCCAGCGACTCGAGCCGGGAGATGGAGGCATCGTCGCTCTCGTTCTGCAGCGCCTGCCGCTCGATCTCGAGCTGGGTGATGCGGCGGTCGATCTCGTCGATCTCGACCGGCGAGGACTCGATCTCCATCTTCAGCCGCGAGGCGGCCTCGTCGATCAGGTCGATCGCCTTGTCGGGGAGGAAGCGGTCGGCGATGTAACGGTCGGACAGGGTGGCAGCGGCGACGATCGCCGGGTCGGTGATGTCGACGCCGTGGTGGTTCTCGTAGCGCTCCTTGAGCCCGCGCAGGATCGCAATCGTGTCGGTGAGGTCGGGCTCGCCGACGTAGACCGGCTGGAAGCGGCGCTCGAGGGCCGCGTCCTTCTCGATGTGCTTGCGGAACTCGTCGAGCGTCGTCGCTCCGATCGTCCGCAGCTCGCCGCGCGCCAGCATCGGCTTCAGCAGGTTGGCGGCATCGACCGCACCCTCGGCGGCGCCGGCCCCGACGATCGTGTGGAGTTCGTCGATGAAGAGGACGATCTGGCCCTCCGCGTCCTGGACCTCCTTGAGGACGGCCTTGAGCCGCTCCTCGAACTCGCCGCGGAACTTGGCGCCGGCGAGGAGCGCGCCGACGTCGAGAGCGATCAGGCGGCGGCCCTTGAGCGAATCCGGGACGTCGCCGTCGACGATCCGCTGGGCGAGACCCTCGACGATGGCGGTCTTGCCGACGCCGGGGTCGCCGATCAGCACCGGGTTGTTCTTGGTCCGGCGCGAGAGCACCTGGATCACCCGGCGGATCTCCTCGTCGCGGCCGATGACCGGGTCGAGCTTGCCGGCCTCGGCGTCCGCGGTCAGGTCCTGTCCGAACTTCTCGAGCGACTCGAGCGTCGACTCGGGGTCCGGCGAGGTGATCCGCTGCGAGTAGACCTCGGCCGAGGCCTTCGCGATCTCGTCGCGGTCGGGAAGCAGGTCGCTGACGCCCGACGACTTCTCGGCCAGCGCAAGGAGAAAATGATTCGTGGCGATGTACTCGTCGCCGAGCGCCTCCATCTCACGCTCGGCCCGCTGCAGGACCTTGACGAGGCCCTGGGAGGGGCGGACGTCGGGAGCCTCGCCGCCGGAGACCGTCGGCAGCCCGTCGATCCGCTCCGAAGCCGCGTTCTCGATCGAGACGACGTCGGCGCCGATCTTGCGGAGGATCGGCGGCGCGAAACCGTCGTCCTGCTGAAGGATCGCGAGCAGCAGATGCGCGGGCGCCGCCTCCGTGTTGCGGCGCTGCGAAGCGATCCGCATCGCGGCGGCGACCGCATCGCGGCCCATCGTGGTGAATCGGTCGGAGTGCATGGGGCCAGTCTACGCGGTTGTTGGCGCAGAGTCAAGAAATCTGATGGAAAGAGACTTAGATATTGCCGCTAATCCCCGGGGCGCCACTGATCGGGATATTGCCCATATTCCGGCAAAATCCCGATCGCTGGACCCGGACAGTCGCCGGCCGGGCTGCGCGCGTTCATCCTCCCCAGCCCTGATCGTGTTCGCCCCGCCGGGCGGCTCGGCGCGAGCCGAACCGCCCGGCGCCTACACCGCTGCCAGATCCTTGAGCTCGCCGATCGCGTCCTCGATGCCGGAGCGGAGGACCTCGAGATCGGGCACGGCGTCGGGGTCGACGTTGAGGCAGATGCAGACCTTGCCGGCGTAGCTGAGGATCGCGATCCCGATCGCGTGCTCGGCGGCGAGGGGCACGAGGGGCCAGACCTCGTCGACGCGGGCGCCGAAGGCGTAGAGCTCGCTCGGCGGTCCCGGCACGTTCGTGATCGTCAGGTTGAAGAGGCGCGTCGCGTACATGGAGCGGGCCAGCAGGCTGTGGACGACCGGCGGCGCGTGCGAGCTGAAGTCGATCATCGCCGCCGATCCCGTCGCCTGGCCGGTGCGCTTGTGGCGCCGGCTGGCCGCCGTCTGGAGCTGGTAGCGCCGCAGTGGGTCAGCCTCGGCCACGGGCAGCTCGACGAACAGGGAGCTGATCTTGTTGCCGAGCGCGAGGTGTTCGCTGTCGCTGCGGACGTTGACGGGGACCATCGCCCGCAGCCCGGATTCGGGCGGCGTCTCGCCGCGGCTCAGCATGAGCTCCCGCAGGCCTCCGGCGGAGGCGCTGAGGACGACGTCGTTGAGCTTGCCCCCGAGCGAGTTCTTGATCCCCTTGAGATCGTCGATCGGGACCGTCACGACGGCGATCTCCCGGTGGGCGCCGATCGGGACGTTGATGCTCGTGTGCGGCGCGGCGTTGATCTCGTCCTTGACGATCAGCTCCGCCAGCGCCCGCGAGCGCTTCAGCGCATCGATTCCGCGGCCGGGATGACGGACCATGCCGAGCCCGGCGCCGACCGCGCCGATGCCCGCTCGCCCGGCCGCGATCGGAAGTCGCGCGACGCCCGCGATCCCGCCGGTGACCGTCTCGAGCGGCGAACGTCCCTCCTCGGGCAACTGCGGCGGCGGGATCGGCGATACCGGCTCCGCTGCCTCCGGATGACGCCGGTGCGGCTCGGTGTCGAAGAGGGTGGTGCTCGCGTCGACCGAGCCGACGCCATCGACCATGCAGTGGTGGGTCTTGCTCACCAGGGCCCAGCGGCCTCCCTCGAGACCCTCGACGACGACGAGCTCCCAGAGCGGTCGCGAGCGGTCGAGGCGCTCGCCGAAGTACTCGCTCGCCCAGCGGCGGAGCTCTTCCCGCCCACCCGGCGCCGGCAGCCCGGCGCGGCGGACGTGCGAGCGGAGGTCGAAGGCCGGCGGATCCTCCCAGTTCGGCCAGCTGAGCCCGCCGGTCCGCTGGGCGGAGAGGCGCTTGCGATAGCGGGGCAGGGCGTCGAGCCGCTCCTCGAGGTCGGCGGCGACCTCCGCCGGCGTGGGTGCATCGCTCGACTCGAAGATCATCACGGCCCCGATGTGCATGTGGGCCGAGAGATCGGCCTCCTCGAGCTCGAGGAAGGTCGCGTCCAGCGCGGTCAGCTGATCAGCCATCGCTCTCCATGCAGTCAGGGTAGGAGCGGGACGGCGCCCGGTCATCCGGTTGCCGCACCGGACCGCTCTCGGTGGTTTTCACCGATGTGGCGGTGCCGCGCCGGGTGGACCATCGGTGCGACCGAGCGCAACGAAGACCGGAGGAGAACGGCGATGGCGGCAAAGCAGAAGGTCCTGGTACTCGGCGGCGGATTCGCCGCGCTGGAGACGGCGTTCCTGCTGCGAATGCGTCACCACGACGACGTCGACATCCGCCTCGTCTCCGACCGCGACCAGTTCCTGTTCCGCCCGAACAGCATCTACGTGCCGTTCGGCGCCGACCCCGAGTCGCTGCTCGTCGATCTCAACAAGCCGCTGCATCGCCGCAACATCGAGTTCGAGCGCGGCAGCGTGACCGAGGTCGATCCCGACAACCGGCTGGTCAGCCTCGACGACGGCGAGCGCTTCTCCTACGACAAGCTCGTGATCGCGACGGGCGCGGACACCAACGCCGCCGAGATCCCGGGGCTCGAGGAGCACGGCGCGACGATCTGGACGACGGATTCGATGCTGGGCGTGCGACGCCATTTCGAGGAGATCCGCGACCGGTCGAAGGCGGGCGAGAGGCAGAGCGTCCTCTTCCTCGTGCCGCCGAACAACAAGTGCTCGGGACCGCTGTACGAGATCGTCTTCATGCTCGAGACCTGGCTGCGCAAGAACGATGCCCGCGACCACGTCGATATCACCTGGTCGACGTTCGAGCACGGCTTCATCCAGGCCTTCGGGCCGCGGCTGGACGATCTCGTGACCGCCGAGTTCGCCGATCGCGGCATCGAGGGACACCTCGAGGAGGTCGCGACCGAGGTGACCGCGGACGAGGTTCGCTACGCCGACGGCAGCAGCCGGCGCTTCGACCATCTGATCGCGTTCCCGCCCTATGTCGCCGCCAACCGCTATCCGGGGCTCGAATCCGACGACCGCGGCTTCGTCGCGACGGATCTCGAGACCCGCCTGGCGACCGGCCGCGACGACGTCTACGTTCCGGGCGACGCCGGCGACTTCCCGATCAAGCAGGCGTTCCTCGCGTTCCTCCAGGCCGACGCGGTCGCCAACCACATCGACGCCGAGCTCCGGGGAGCCGAGTTCGACAAGCCCTTCGACTCGGTGAGCATGTGCATCATGGAGATGTTCGACAAGGCGACCTTTGCCCAGGTCCCGGTCGAGCTGACGGGCGACCCCGACCGGCCCGTCCGGGTCCGGGCGGACGCCGACGGCGACTACAAGGTCGGCACCTCCCCGGTCTGGCGGATCGGCAAGAAGATGCTCGGCTTCTCGGTGCCGATGCGGTTCCACGCCGGCGAGCCGTTCCACGCCGGCAAGGCGTGGCAGGCGATGGACGTCGGGATCAAGGCGATGTCGTCGATGCTCGCCGACTGACCGCCGCAGGACCGCGCCCGCCCGGGCTCGGGGCGGGATGCGGGCGCCCCCGGAGGGACGCAACAATGGCCGCATGAAGCGGCTCCAGCGACCGTTCCGCGACCGGTCCCGCACCGGTGGGATGTTCGAGTCCCGGACCGAGGTCTGGCGCGAGGTCGGGCTCGGTTCGCAGATCAGCCGCGGCGACGCCCGCAAGGCCCGCCGCGAGGCGATCGTCCTGCTGGTCCTGATCGTCGGCGTCATCATCGTCTTCGCGAACCGGCAGACGCTCCTTCCCGACGCCGGCAAGGAGCTTCGCTACATCACGGCGGCGCTGATCGCCCTGCTCGGCTGGCTCCTGGCGCGGACGCTCGCCCAGAGCTTCCAGCCCGCTCTCTTCCGGCGGCTGGAGCCCGGGACGGCAGGCACGGTCGGATTCCTGATCAGGCTCGGCACGATCGTGGTCGTCGTCATCGCCGCCCTCCGGGTCGCCGGCGTCAAGCCGGAGACGCTCGCGGTCGGCGGCGCCTTCACAGCGGTCGTGCTCGGCCTCGCCGCCCAGCAGACCCTCGCCCACGTGTTCGCCGGCATGGTGCTGCTGACCACGCGGCCCTTCGTCGTCGGTCAGCGGGTCAAGCTCAAGGGCGGATCGATGGCGGGTGAGGTCGAGGGGATCGTCAGCGAGATGGGGCTCTTCTACACGACCCTGGTCAGCGGCGGGGACCGCACGATGATCCCCAACAACGTGATCATGATGCTCGCGGTGATCCCGATCTCGGAGCCCGAGCGGGTCGAGCTGAAGGCGCGGTTCAGCGCCGACGTCACCCCGCACCGGCTCCAACGGATGATCGAGAAGGCGGTGACGATCCCGCTCCGCAACAAGCCGCAGGTTCGGCTCGAGGAGCTGCACGGGGACGAGGTCACCGTGACGATCCTCGCCGTCCCGCTCAACCCGGCCGACGGGGCGAAGCTCGCCAGCGACGTCCTCGAGGCCGTCCGCGACAGCGATCTCGACGGCAAGCCCGACGCCTACGACCTGCCGACGCCGACCGCCGAGCAGGAGACCAGCGGCGGCGAGAGGCGCTAGCCGGGGCGGCTCAGCCGCGACGCCACCCACGCCCCGGCGATCACGGCCGAGCCCGCGATCGGGATGTTCATCGCCGCCGTCCGATCGATCCCGTCGCCGCGGATCAGGGCCACCGCGAAAGCGGCAGCGTCGCCGGCATCGACCGCCGCGCCCAGCAACACCGACCTGCGCAACTCGGGAGGGTCGTCGCGGACGGCGAGCCCGTGGAGGCCGAGCGCGATATCGCGGCCGCCGGCGAGGCGAGCCAGCGCGACCGTCGCTCCGTCCGGATCGGTGAACCCGAGAGCGCGCAGCGCGGGCCGCGTCAGACCGGCCGCACCGACGCCGATCGCGATCCGCCCGAGCGCTATCGCGATCGCTCCGAGCCGTGCCAGGTCGTCGGGGTGGTCGCGATCCGCGCCGGCGCTCTCGGAGAAGCTCATCGGTGCGAAGCTACCTGATCGGCAATCGTGCGTTGATCGGCCTCCTGGCGGCGGTGATCGCGGTCATCGCCGTCGCCGCCGTGGCCGCGCTCTCGACCGGATCCCCGTCCGAGCCGGCTGCGGCCACGGGACCCCCGTCCCGAGGGCCGGCCGCAGCGGCTGCAACCGGGCCGGCTGCAGCGGCGCCGGCCCGTGAGCGGCCGCGGGCGAGTCCGCGACGCCGCCATCGCGCCGCAGTGCGGCGGCGTGAGCGGGTCGCGCGTGCCGGCGAGTACGCGGAGGGCCGCGACGGCCACGTGGCCTTCGCCGTCGCCGGCCCCGGTGAGGAGATCCACGGCCGCAACGAGCACGAGCTCTTCCAATCCGCAAGCGCCGTCAAGGCGCTGATCCTCGCGGCCGAGCTGCAGCGGGTGGCGGATGCCGGGGGACGGCTCGATCCGGACGCCGCGGCCGAGCTGCGGCGCATGATCACGGTCTCCGACAACGACGCCGCCTCCGCGGTCTTCGCCCGCGTCGGCCCCGAGGGGGTCGAGGCGATCGCCCATCGCGCCGGCATGAGGGACTTCCGCGCCTCCGACGTCTGGGGCGCCAGCGCGATCAGCGCCGCCGACATGGCGGCGATGTTCGGCCGGCTCGGCCGCGTGTTCCCCGAGCGCTACGAGAAGTTCGGCCTCGGGCTCCTGGGCTCGATCGTCTCCGAGCAGGCATGGGGCATCCCGGAGGTCGCCGGTGAGCGCGGCTGGAGCGTGCGCTTCAAGGGCGGCTGGCGCCCCGACCCCGGCGGCTTCGTCGTCAATCAGGCCGCCGAGCTGAGGCGCGGCGGCGAACGCCGGGCGATCGCGGTCCTGACCGACGCTCAGCCGTCGATGGCCTACGGCATCGAGACGATCGAGGGCATCACCGGGCGGGTCCTGCGCGGCCGCTGAGACGGCTCTCCGCGCGGGACTGCGACCGGCGGGCGCCGTTCCCTGTACGTTCCCGGCCGTGACTCGTGCCTCCGGAATCCGCGTTCTGGCCGCGCTCGCGGCCGCTGCCCTCCTGCCGGCGTTCCCCGCGGCCGCCGCCGCCAAGCCCGAGCGGGAGCGTCATCGCATCGACGTCGCCGCGGTCACGGCGACGACCGGCACCAACGCCCACGGCGACGTCGTCGACCGCGGCACTACCAGCGGCAAGCCGTTCAACGGCGGCAAGATCAAGCTCGTCGTCCACTTCGACATCCCGACGGCGACGGCCACGGGGACGTTCCGCATCCGCGACGGGCGCGGCACCGCCCTCGGGACATTCGAGATGGCGTTCGTCATCGCCGGCGGCGAGATCGACTTCAACGGCACCGCCGACATCACCGGCGGCAAGGGCGCCTACAAGGGGATCAAGGCGAGGAACCTGAAGGCCCACGACCACAACACCCTCGACGGCCAGAACGGAACCGTCGAGCTCAAGGGCTTCGCCAGGTACTGAGGCGCCGGCTCAGCCGGCGGGCGGCCGACGCCGGCCGACGGGAATCCGGACCGGGCCCTGCCGCGAGAGCTTCGCCTCGTAGGCGCCGTAGGGGACGATCTCGGAGCCGAGCGACCGGCGCGCGCGCGCGATCTCGGCGGTCATCCGCTGCTCCATCTCGGCGGCGCGCTCCCGCATCCGGCGCAGCTCGACCCGCATCTCCTCGAGGCGCTCCTCGAGCTCGAGCACCGTCTCGACGCCGGCGAGGTTGAGCCCCTGCTCGGCCGTCATGGCCTGGATCCGGCGCAGGCGTTCGACGTCCTCCTGTGAGTAGAGGCGCGTGTTCTTCGGCGAGCGCTGCGGCTGGATCAGGCCGCGAGCCTCGTACATCCTCAGGGTCTGCGGATGCATGTCGGCGAGCTCGGCGGCGACCGAGATCATGAAGACGCCGCGATCGCGGTCGATGCGCGACCCCGCCGGCGCCCTCCGGCTCTCCCCGCCGCCCTCTTTCGCAGCACCGCTCACGCTGCGCCCACCTTGCCCGACCGGTCGGACCGATCGGCCTCGCCCGTGCGGCGGGCCGCGGCGAGGATCCGCTCGCGCGGATCGACCCCGTCGCCGGCGCGCGAGAGCTCCTCGAGGGCCTCACGCTGACGATCGTCGAGGTCCTTGGGGATCTCGACGGCGAGTCGGTAGTGGATGTCCCCGCGGTCGCGGGAGTTCGGCTTCGGCGGCCCCTCTCCCCGGAGCCGCTGGACGGTCCCGTGCTGGGTCCCCGGCGCCACCCGGATCCGCTTCGTGCCCCGCAGGGTCGGCACCTCGATGTTGGCCCCGCCGATCGCCTCCGCGAGCGTGATCGGGACCTCGACCTCGACGTTGCCGTCGGCGCGGCGCTTGAAGACCGGCGACTCGGCGACCCGGGTGGTGACGAAGAGGTCGCCGGCCGGCCCGCCGAGCGGCCCATCCTCGCCCTTGCCCGCGAGCCGGATCCTCGTGCCGTCCTTGACGCCGGCCGGGACGTTCACCCGGTAGCGCTTCCGCTGCAGGGTGAGACCGGTGCCGTGGCAGTCGGGACAGGGGTTCTCGATGATCTCACCGCGCCCGCCGCATTGCGGGCACGGCTGGCTGATCGAGAAGAATCCCTGGCTCTGGGCGTCGACCCCGCGGCCCTCGCAGCGCGGGCAGACCGTCGGCCTGGTGCCGGGCGCGGCACCGCTGCCGTGGCAGGTCTGGCAGGTCGCCTGCTTGGGAACCGTCACCGGGATCTGCGCGCCCTCCATCGCCTGCTCGAAGGTCAGCCTGATCTCGGTCTCGAGGTCGCGCCCGCGCATCGGCTCGGGACCGCCACGCCCGCCGCGCCCGAAGATCGTCGAGAAGATGTCGCCGACGTTGGCGCCGCCGCCGAACCCGGCCGGCCCGCCGCCGGCCCCGCCGCGGCCGAAGCCGCCGAAGATGCCGCCCGAGTCGTACTCCTTGCGCTTCTCGGGGTCCTTGAGCACGTCGTAGGCCGCGCCGATCTCCTTGAAGCGCTCCTCGGCCTTCGGATCGCCGGGGTTGCGGTCCGGGTGGTAGTCGCGGGCGAGCTTGCGATACGCCCGCTTGATCTCCTCGTCGCCGGCCTTCTTGTCGACCCCGAGCACCTCGTAGTGATCGCGCGCCATCGCCCCTCCTAGCCGCTGACGACCACGCGGGCGGGGCGGATCACCTGCGAGTCGACGCGATAGCCGCGCGCGAGGGTCTCGAGCACCGTGCCGCTGGCGACGCCGTCGGCCTCACCGGTCGCCACGGCCTCGTGCTCGGCCGGGTCGAACCGCTCGCCGACGGGATCGAAGGCGACCACGCCCGATCGCTCGAGCGCCAGGCCGAGCTCGCGATAGACCAGGGCCACACCCTCGGCCAGCGCGTCGCGCGCCGAGACCTCCTCGCTCGGCGCCTCACCGCCGGGATCGGGGCGCTCGGCCGGGTCGACCCCGGCCGCGGCCAGGGCCCGCTCGAGGTTGTCGAGCGCGGGCAGCACGCCACGCGCGAGCCCGGCCCGCCCCCGCTGCTCCGCCTCCGCGAGCTCGGCCTTGACCCGGCGCCGGTAGTTGTCGAAGTCCGCGCGGGCGCGCTGCGCGAGCTCGAGATGCTCGTCGCGCTCGCGCGTCCGTTCGGCGAGCAGCGCGTCGAGGTCGGTCTCGACCTCGGCCGCAGCCTGCTCGTCCTCCTCGACGACCTCGGCGTCGATCACGACCTCAGCCTCACCGTCGGAGGCCGGGGCGGGCTGACCCGCCCCGGCGCGCTGCTCGTCTCTGGCTCGATCGTCCATGGTGTTCCTCGCCTCGGAGCCGGGGCCTAGGACTCGTCCTCGACGACCTCGGCGTCGACGATCTCCTCCTCGGGATCGCCGCCGTTGCCGCCGCCGCCGGCGTCGCCGCCTGCGCTGCCCTGCTGGGCCTGCGCGTTCGCGTAGACCTGCTCGGAGACCTTGTGGAACGCGGCCTCGAGCGCGGCGGTCTTCGCCTTGATGTCGTCGACGTCCGTCGATTCGAGCACCGAGCGGAGATCGTCGAGCGCCGTGGTCACGTCGGCCTTCGCCGACTCGTCGATCTGCTCGCCCAGGTCGGCGAGCTGCTTGTCGCCCTGGTAGACGGCCTGCTCGGCGACGTTGCGGGCCTCGGCCAGCTCCTTCGCCCGGCGGTCCTCGTCGGCGTGGGACTCGGCGTCGGAGACCATCTGCTGGACCTCCTCGTCGGAGAGCCCCGAACCGCCCTTGATCTCGATCGTCTGCTCCTTGCCGGTGCCGAGGTCCTTCGCCGACACGTTGAGGATGCCGTTGGCGTCGATGTCGAACGTGACCTCGATCTGCGGCATGCCCCGCGGCGCCGGCGGGATCCCGGTGAGCTGGAACTTGCCGAGCGACTTGTTGCCGGAGGCCATCTCGCGCTCGCCCTGGAGCACGTGCACCTCGACCTGGGTCTGGTTGTCGTCGGCGGTGGAGAACGTCTCCGAGCGCTTCGACGGGATCGTCGTGTTGCGCTCGATGAGCTTCGTCATCACGCCGCCCTTGGTCTCGATGCCGAGGGTCAGCGGCGTCACGTCGAGCAGCAGCACGTCCTTGACGTCGCCGGCCAGCACGCCGGCCTGGATCGCGGCGCCGACGGCGACGACCTCGTCCGGGTTGACGCCCTTGTGCGGGTCCTTCCCGGTCAGCTCCTTGACCTTCTCCTGCACGGACGGCATCCGGGTCATCCCACCGACCATCACGACGTGGTCGATGTCGGAGCCGGCGTCGGCGAGCGCCTGCTTGACGGGAGCCACGACGCGCTCGAGCAGATCGCCGGTCAGCTCGTTCAGCTTCGACCGGGTCAGCTTCATGTCGAGGTGCTTCGGCTGCCCCTCGACCGCCGTGATGAACGGGATGTTGATCTGCGTCTCCTGGGTGGAGGAGAGCTCGATCTTCGCCTTCTCCGCGCTCTCGTAGAGGCGCTGCAGCGAGTTCTTGTCGGCCGAGAGGTCGACACCCTGGTCCTTCTTGAACTCGGCGACCAGCCAGTCGACGATCGCCTTGTCCCAGTTGTCGCCACCGAGGTGGTTGTCACCGGCCGTGGACTTCACCTCGAAGACGCCGTCGCCGATCTCGAGCACGGACACGTCGAACGTGCCGCCGCCGAGGTCGAAGACCAGGATCGTCTGGTCGCTGGCCTCCTTGTCGAGGCCGTAGGCGAGCGACGCAGCGGTCGGCTCGTTGATGATCCGCTTGACGTCGAGGCCGGCGATCTTGCCGGCGTCCTTGGTCGCCTGGCGCTGATCGTCGTTGAAGTAGGCCGGGACCGTGATCACGGCCGAATCGACCGTCTCGCCGAGCTTCGCCTCGGCGTCGGCCTTGATCTTCTGCAGGATCATCGCCGAGATCTCGGGCGGCGGGAACTGCTTGTCGCCGATGTCGATCCGGACGTCGCCGTTGGGGCCGGCGGAGACGGAGTAGGGGACCATCGTCTCCTCCTCCTTCACCTCGGCCTCCTTGCGCCCCATGAAGCGCTTGATCGAGAAGATCGTCCGCTCCGGGTTGACGACGGCCTGCCGCTTGGCGACGGTGCCGACGAGGCGCTCGTCGCTGTCGGTGAACGCGACGACCGAGGGAGTCGTGCGACCGCCCTCGCTGTTCTCGAGGACGGTCGGCTCGCCGCCCTCCATGACCGCGAAGCACGAGTTCGTCGTGCCGAGGTCGATACCGATGGTCTTGCCCATGGGTCAGTTTCCTTTCGTGAAGCTCATTGATGTGTGTGCTTGGTGAAAATCTAAGTGCCAAACTAGCAGATATGGCGCAGGGTTCCAAGCGGCTACCCGCGAGCGCATCCTTCGAAGGCGGTTAGTGTTGTGAAAGCCGAAGCGCCGGTGCAGGAGCCGGCGCACGCAACCCACCAAGGAGAAGATTCAGATGCGCTCCCGCGTTCTCACCGTCGCGCTGCTCGGCCTCGCCGCCGTCGCGCTGCTCGCACCGGCCACGGGCACGGCCGCGAAGAAGGGCAAGAAGAAGGACCCGAAGGTCACCGTGATGACCCGCAACCTCTACCTCGGCGCCGACCTCGGGCCCGCGATCAGCGCCCCCGATCTGCCGTCGGCGTTCGATGCGGCCGGCGAGATCCTCAACTCGGTCGATGCCACGGACTTCCCGGCGCGCGCCAAGCTGCTCGCGAAGGAGATCGCGAAGGCGAAGCCGGACCTGCTCGGCATCCAGGAGGCGGCGATCTGGAAGGACCAGACTCCCTCCGACCTCGGCGCGCCGCCGCTCGGCGTCGGAACCCCGGCGACGAACGTCCGCTACGACTTCCTGAAGTTGCTGCAGGACGAGCTCAAGGACAGGGGCGCCAAGTACAAGGTCGCGTCGCTGCAGACGGAGTTCAGCGCCGAGCTGCCGGCCAACACCGACGGCAACGACGCCACCGGCCCGCTCGGGGCGGACATGGACGGCAGCCTGACCATGCAGGACGCGATCCTCGTCCGCAAGGACGGCAAGGTGAAGACGTCCAAGCCGAAGAGCGGCAACTTCGAGACCCGCTACGAGCCGGAGGTCGGCGGGATCGTCGTCCCCGTCGATCGCGGCTGGGAGTCCGTCGAGGCCAAGATCAAGGGCGGCAAGAAGACCAGGAGCGCCAAGTTCCGCTTCGTCAACACCCACCTCGAGGCGTTCGGCGATCCGGCCATCCGCGAGGCGCAGGCCCGCGAGCTGTTCGCCAAGGGCGGACCGCTCAAGACCAAGGACCAGGTCGTCTTCGTCGGCGACATCAACTCCGGCGGGCCGAAGGACAAGATCGGCCCGGGTTACACCACGCCGGGCGACGAGGGCGCCTACAACGCGCTCGTCGACGACGCCGGCCTGTTCAACCTCGGCACGCGGCAGACCTGCTGCTACGCCGACGTCTTCGAGTCGGTGATCGGTGACTACCGCTTCGATCACACGGTCGATCACGTCATGTCGAAGCCGAAGCTGAAGCAGCTGGACGCCTACGTGACCGGGGACGACCCGACCGTCACCGGTCCCGGTGGCGTGGTCGCATCCGACCACGGCGGGCTCGTCAGCAAGCTGCGGCTCAAGAAGTAGAGGGCGCAGGACGGGGCGGGCCGTGCGGTCCGCCCCGTCCCCGGCCTCGACTCGGAAGCCGATCTCGACCACGACGTGGTCGGTTTCTGCATCCGATATGGCCCCGGTGGCAAGAAGCGTCGAACCGATCGTCGATTCCCGCCATCGAGGGCTTTCCGGCGGGGGAGAACGGCAGCCTCGAACCGGGCGCCGTCGCGACCTCTGCGCGCCGAAGGGCCCGGCCTACTGGCCGGCCACCCGGGCCACGAAGTTGGCGACCGTCTGGGCGTTCGAGCCCTCGAGGATGCCGGCGGGCATCGCGCCGTTGCCGACGCCCTGCTGGATCGCGGTCATGACCCGCTGCTGAGTCGCGTCGACGGCGGCCTGGTCGGTGGCGGGGCCGGCCGCCGCGAGGCGGTCGTCGAGGTTCGGCCCGACGACGCCGTGGGTGCCGGCCCGGTCCAGCGTGTGGCAGGTGCCGCAGTTGGTGACGAAGAGCTGGCGCGCCGCCTCGTCGGAGGCTGCGACCTTCTCGGGCGAGGATGACTCGGAGCCGTCCTTGTTGAACGCCCAGAGCGGGATGACGATCACCAGCAGCAGGGCGACGAGGCCGAAGTAGATGAAGGCGCGCTTGTTCATTCAGTGCTCGGAGGGGAGGCGGGACGTCGCTTCCGGGCGCGGATACTACCCACTGGGGACCCGGCCAGATGCCCCGCCGACGGGGCTCACCAGCCCGGCTCGCCTGGCGACGCACATCCGGGCGAGAGCGCACTCGCCGCATCGCGGGCGCGGCCTGCAGATCCGTCGCCCGTGCTCGATCAGGTTCATGTGGAGCTCGTAAGCGTCCTCGCGGTCGGTGATCGCGAGCATCTCGTCGTGGGCCCCCTCGAGCGAGATCCCCGGCGGGAACAGGCCGAGCCTGCCCCCGACCCGGTGGACGTGCGTGTCGACCGGGACCTCGGGGCGATCGAGGGCGAAGATCATCACGCAGGCCGCGGTCTTGCGCCCGACCCCCGGGAGGGAGGTCAGATAATCCACGGCCTCCTTGCGCGGTGCCTCACGCAGCCACTCGAGGTCCGCTTCGGGGCCGAGCTCGTGCAGCACCTGCTGGATCCTGGGGCCCTTGATGTTGGCCAGGCCGCCGGGACGGATCGCCTCGATCACCTCATCGGTCGGCGCGTCGCGGATCGCGTCCCAGCTCCCGAGCCGGTCGCGGAGGCGGCGGTAGGCGACGTCGCGGTTGTTGTCGTTCGTGTTCTGGGAGAGGATCGTCAGCACGAGCTCGTGGACGGGGTCGCCGTGGGGGTCGTTCCGGCGGGAGCCGTAGAGCTCGCGCAGGCGGTCGCGGATCGCGCGGACGCGCCGGCGCGACGGCCGCTTCCACCCCTTGGGGACCGGGAACCGCGGCCGCCGATCGAGGTCGATGCCGCTCCCCCCGGGCCCCGCACCCCCCTCCCGCCTCGCGTAGCCGCGCTCGCCGCCGCCGCTCACGACCGGAACGCTCCCAGGTGCCTGCACGCGAGGGCCCCCTGCTCCACCGCGGCCTCGAGGGCGTCCGCGGCGCGGGCGAGATCGAAGCCCGCCCGGTGAAGGCCCGCGGCCAGCGTCCCCATGAACGCGTCGCCCGCGCCGAGCGGGCTGACGAGCTCGACCCGCGGCGGCGCCGCCTCCGCATCGCAGGCACCGCGGACGACCGCCGGTGAGGTGCCCGCGGTGACGACGGCCAGCTCCGCCCCGAGGTCATGCAGGCGCACGGCGGCATCGGCGGCGCCGAGGTCATCGTCGCCGAGCAGCCATCGCGCCTCCGCGAGGTTGCACTTGAGGACGGTCGCCTCGCGTGCGTACGGCAGGCAGCGCCGCCGGGCCGCGTCGAGGTCCGGCCATCGCCCGGGTCGCAGGTTGGGATCGAACAGAAGCGGCATCCCCGCCCGGCGGGCGTGGTCGCAGATCTCGGCGGTGACGGCGAGGCTGCCCTCCTCGACGAGGGTGTTCGAGCCGAAGACCACGGCCGCTCCCGCCGCCGCGATCTCGGGCCCACGGCCCGCGAGCGATGCGATCGCGGCCTCGATCCCCGCCCCGTGGATCTCGAAGGTCGGCTCGAGCGAGGGATCGAGGTAGGCGAACGCGAACGCGGTCGGAGCACCGCGGAGGATGCCGTAGAAGCTGAGGTCGACCCCCTCGGCCTCGAGCCGCGACCTGATCAGCCTGCCGCGATCGTCGTCGCCGCAGGCGCTCGCGAGCGCCGCGGGCGCTCCCGCTCTGCGGGCCGCAACGGCGACGTTGGCGAGTGCGCCTCCGCAGTGGACCTCGAACCGCCCGGCCTCGGCGCGGTCGGCGATCGGGTCGGGACAGATCAGGTCGACGAGAGCCTCGCCGAGGCAGATCAGCGGCTTCTCGGCGGGCGCGCTCATCGGGCCCGAGGATAGGTTCTGGGGCATGGCGGCGCCGATCGAGGAGCAGTTCGTCGAGATCGACGGCATCCGCGTGTTCTGCCGCCGCCGCCGCGGCGAGGGCGTGCCGACGATCTGGATCCACGGCAACCCGACCAACTCCGACGACTGGCTGCCATTCCTCGTCGCCACCTCGGGGCCGGCCATCGCCGTCGACCTCCCCGGTTTCGGGCGCTCCGAGCATCCCGACCCGGGGCGGTTCGACTGCACAGTCGGCTCATACGGGCGGTTCCTCGCGCGGGCGTTCGCGGAGCTCGCGCCGGACGGCTACGAGCTCGTCGTCCACGATTGGGGAACCGTCGGTCTGGTGGGAGCGCAGGCGCGACCGGAGGCGGTCCGCAGCCTCGTCGTCATCGACGCGGTGCCGCTGACCTCCACCTACCGCTGGCACTGGGTCGCGCGCGTCTGGCGGCGCCGCGGCCTGGGCGAGGCGTTCAGCCGGGCGCGCTCGCGATTCTTGACCGCGCAGCTGCTGCGCCTCGCGCGCCCCGGGCGACGGCCGATGCCGCCGGAGCTGGTCGACATGGTCCTCGAGCACTGGGACGAGGGAATGAGCCGAGCGATCCTCGCCCTCTACCGCTCCGCGGACCCGGACGTGCTCGAGGCCGCGGGCGAGCGCCTCGGCGAGATCCGCTGTCCCGCCCTGGTGCTGTGGGGCGAGGACGACCCCTACATCTCGCCGGCCGACGGGCGCTCCTTCGCCGCGGCGCTGCCCGCCGCCCGGTTCGAGCTCGTCGAGCGTGCGGGCCACTGGCCCTGGATCGATCGCCCGGAGGTGATCGACCGGGTCGCCCGTTTCCTGGCCGACGCCCGGTCGTGATCCGGTCGTCCTTAACGGTCCGTTTACAATCGGGCGAGTGCCCGGACCGCTAGCCGCCATCGGACGTCGGCTGCCGCGGGGATGGTCCGATCTCCTGCTGCAGCTCGCACTCTTCTTCCTCGCCTACCAGGGCTATCAGCTGGTGCGCGGCGCGGTCGGCGGGCGCAGCGACCTCGCCTTCGCCAACGCCGAGCGGATCGTCGATCTCGAGAAGTCGCTCGGTACGTTCTTCGAGCCCGGGTTCCAGCAGTCGCTGCTCAGCCACACCTGGTTGATCGACTTCGCCAACTGGATGTACGTGAACTCGCACTTCACGATCAGCGTCGTCTTCCTCGCCTGGCTCTACCTGTTCCGGAACGACAACTTCTACTTCGTCCGGAACATGTTCATGGTGGCGATGGGAATCGCCCTGATCGGGTACATGCTGTTCCCGACGGCCCCGCCGCGGATGCTCACGGCCGAGGGGTTCACCGACACGATCGCGACCTTCACGTCGGTCAACCAGGACAGCAACGCCGTCAGCCTGCTCGTGAACAAGTACGCGGCGGTGCCGAGCATGCACATCGGCTTCTCCTCGATGATCGCCGGGACGGCGGTGATGCTGGTCCGCAACCCGCTCGGAAGGGCGCTCTGGGCGCTCTATCCGCTGCTCGTCTTCTGGGTGATCGTGGTGACCGGCAACCACTACTGGTTCGACGCCGCGGCCGGCCTCCTCGTCGCCGGCGGCTCGGCGTTGGTCGCAAGCCGCGTCCTCGCACCGGTCCGCCCCACCCAGTGGGCGTTCAGGCCGG
Organism: Solirubrobacterales bacterium; assembly: GCA_020438445.1. GTDB lineage: Bacteria > Actinomycetota > Thermoleophilia > Solirubrobacterales > 70-9 > RHKX01. The sequence continues at coordinate 4,063 of JAGQUO010000002.1, read as the reverse complement.
TGCCCGAGGAAGCCACCGCGTAGGCAGGTAGGTTTCCCGCGATGGCCGAACCGCAGCAGCGCGGAGGGGGCGGTGAGCGCAACCGCCCCGAGCGCCCCCTCGGCGAGTTCAGGGACATCGCCCGGAACCGCCTGATCGAATCGCGGCTGACGCCGAACGCGATCTCGATGACCGGGTTGGTGCTGAACCTCGCGGCGGCGGTGCTGATCCTCGAGGGCCTGTTCGTGCTCGGTGCCTTCGCCTTCATCATCGGCTCGGTCATGGACACTCTCGACGGACGCTATTCGCGGATGTCGGGCAAGGGAACCCAGTTCGGAGCCTTCCTGGATTCGACGCTCGACCGGATCGAGGAGGGCATCGTCCTCGCCGCGGTCTGCTGGCAGTTCGCCTCCGACGGAGAGGAGGCGCTGGCCGCCGCCTGCCTGCTCGTCGTCCTCGGGTCGCTGATGGTCTCCTACACCCGCGCCCGCGCGGAGGCGCTGGGAGTCGAGTGCAAGGTCGGCATCGCCACGCGCCCGGTCCGGGTCGTGATCCTCTCCGCGGGGCTGATGTTCGCCGACGGGGAGCTCATCGACGGCTTCGACCTGCTGCCGGCGGCGATCTGGGCGATGCTCGCGCTCACGGCGTTCACCGTGCTCCAGCGCGTCTGGCACGTCCGCAAGCAGCTCGTCGCGGCCGATACCGGCGCCTGAATCGACCACGCCGGAGTCGGCAATCCGGCTGGTCGTGTAACCGAACCCCGGGTATGGTGTTTTGCAGACCCCCGGAGCTGCGTACGTCCGCTCCCAAGGCCCGGAACCGATCCGCGCCGGAGCGGTGACTGCGATCTACGAGATCCGGCCAGTTACCAAGACCCAGGAGGCTTTCGCTTACCCATGAGCACCACCAACGGAGCGCACACCGGCAACGGTCGCGGCGACGAGGGCAAGGTCCGCGTCGCGATCGTCGGCGTCGGCAACTGCGCCAACTCGTTCATCCAGGGCGTCCAGTACTACAAGGACGCCGACCCGGCGGAGCAGGTCCCGGGCCTGATGCACGTCGATCTCGGCGGCTACCACGTCCGCGACATCGAGTTCACGGCCGCCTTCGACATCGACATCGAGAAGGTCGGCAAGGACCTCGGCGAGGCGATCTGGTCCGGCCAGAACGACACGATCAAGTTCGCCGACGTCCCGAAGCTCGGCGTGACGGTGCAGCGCGGCATGACCCACGACGGCCTCGGCAAGTACCTGAAGCAGAAGATCACCAAGGCGCCGGGCGAGACCGCCGACATCGTCAAGATCCTCAAGGAGACGAAGACGGACGTCCTCGTCTGCTACCTGCCGGTCGGCTCCGAGCAGGCGACGAAGTGGTACGTCGAGCAGGCCCTGAAGGCCGGCGTCGGCTTCGTCAACTGCCTGCCCGTGTTCATCGCCCGCGAGGACTACTGGGACAAGCGCTTCGAGGCCGCCGGGCTGCCGATCATCGGCGACGACATCAAGTCGCAGGTCGGCGCCACGATCGTGCACCGTCAGCTCGCCCGCCTCTTCCACGAGCGCGGCGTCGAGATGCAGCACACCAGCCAGCTCAACGTCGGCGGCAACATGGACTTCTTCAACATGCTCGAGCGCGAGCGGCTCGACTCGAAGAAGATCTCGAAGACAAACGCCGTGACGTCGATCATGGGCACGGAGCTCGAGGAGAGGGACGTCCACGTCGGGCCGTCCGACTACGTCCCGTGGCTCACCGACCGCAAGTGGGCGCACATCCGCCTCGAGGGCAAGAGCTTCGGCGACGTTCCGCTGAACGTCGAGCTCAAGCTCGAGGTCTGGGACTCCCCGAACTCGGCCGGCGTCGTCATCGATGCGGTCCGGATCATCAAGCTGGCACTCAACAACGGCATCTCGGGCCAGCTCGACGGGCCGTCCAGCTACCTGATGAAGTCGCCGCACACCCAGCGACCGGACGCGGACGCCCGCGAGCTCACCGAGGAGTTCATCGCCGCGAACGCCCGCAACGCCGCGGCCGCGAGGGCGAAGGACGAGGCCGACGCGGGCGCGTCGGCCGCCGCCCACAACCGGGGCTAGCGCTCCCGCACCTCACCCCGGAGGTGCACCGGCCCGTCGTCGCGCCCGCGGCGGCGGGCTCGCTCGTTCTCGGGCGGGCGCGGCGCGCGTCGGGGCCCGCTCAGGCCGCGGCTGTGGCCTGGGGCGCCGTCGCCTGCTCGAGTGGCGGCCGGTCGAGGATCAGGTCGGCCGCCTTCTCGGCGATCATGATCGTCGGCGCGTTCGTGTTCCCGCGGGTGATCGTGGGCATCACCGACGCGTCCGCGACCCGCACCCCCTCGAGTCCCCGGACCCGCAGCTCGGGATCGACCACGGCGTCCTCTCCGGCGCCCATCCTGCAGGTGCCCACGGGGTGGTAGAGGAGCTCCACGCGGCGACGTGCGTCGGCTGCCAGCTCCTCGTCGGTCGCGACCTCGGGCCCCGGGTAGATCTCGCGGCCGGCCGCGGCCGCGAGCGGGGCGGTGCCGACGATGTCGCGCGCGAGCTTCATGCCCCACACGAGCGCCTCGACGTCGGCCGGGTCGGTCAGGTGGTTGCCGACGATCGCGGGCTTGGCAGCCACGTCCCCGGAGCCGATCGTCACCTCGCCGCGGGCCCGCGGCGCGACAAGGACGGGGCCGATCGTGAGCGCGTGCCCGTCGTACTCCTCGAATCCGTTGTCGGCGAAGTAGGCGGGGGCGAGGTGGAACTGGATGTCGGGTGGGCCGTCGGCCCCGCCGGCCGCGGGAGAGCGGGTGAACAGGAACGCCTCGGCGACGGTCGAGGTCAGCGGGCCGCTGCGGCGAAGGAGGAAGTCGAGAAGCGCGCCCGGCTTCTCGGCGTCCGCCAGTGAGCCGCCGACCGCCGAGTCCCAGATCCCGACGACGTAGGGATGGTCCTGGAGATTGGTGCCCACGGCGGGCAGCGGCAGGTGGCACCGGACGCCGGCGGCCGCGAGCTTGTCCGGGTCTCCGACCCCGGAGACCATCAGCAGTTGCGGCGACCCGATCGCGCCGGCGGCGAGGATCACCTCGCGGCGCGCGCGGGCGACCGCCATCGGCGTCCTGCCGCTGAGCCGCACTCCGCGGACCCGCTCGCCCTCGATCTCGAGGCCGACCGCCGTCGCCCCCGTCAGCACGGTCAGGTTCGGGCGGCCCATGGCCGGGCGCAGGAACGCGTCGGCGGTGCTCCAGCGGCGGCCGTTCCGTTGCGTCACCTCGACCGCGGCAACGCCGTGCGGATCGCCGTCGTTGTAGTCGGGGTCGACCGCGTAGCCGCGGTTTCTGACCGCGTCCGTGATGATCGCGGTGAGCGGCCGCGGGCTCCGGGACGGCGCGACGTTGAGCAGCCCGCCGTAGCCGTGGGCCGCGCTCGCTCCGGCCTCGTGGTGCTCGGATCGGACGAAGTAGGGCAGCACGTCGTCCCAGCCCCACCCCGCGCAGCCGGCGTCGTCCCTCCAGCCGTCGTAGTCGGAGCGGTGCCCGCGGACGTAGAGCATCGCGTTCATCGAGCTCGACCCCCCGAGGGACTTGCCGCGCGGCACGTACAGCATGCGGCCATCGCAACCCGGCTCGGGGCCCGTGGCGAGGTCCCAGTCGAGCTTGGTGCGGAACTGCTGGGCGAATGCGGCGGGGATCTTGATCTTCGGCGAGCGGTCCCTGCCGCCGGCCTCGATCAGGAGCACCTCCGCGCCGGCGTCGCTGAGTCGGTTGGCGAGAACGCACCCCGCCGATCCGGCACCGACGATCACATAGTCGAAGTCGCTCACGCTCGCTCCTCTCGATTGACCCCAGCGGCGCGATCCTAACGCTGCAGGTGGGCCGCCGGGGCCGCTCGCGGCCGCCGCCGCGCATCTATCCTGCAGCGGTGCCCCGCGACGGCCTGACCATCGCCCTGGTGTCCCCGTACTCGTGGGAGGGGCACCACGAGGTGAACGCCTACGTGGCGGGCGCCGCCGCCGAGCTCCGGGCCCGGGGCCACCGGGTGGTCGTCGCCGCCCCGGGCGGAACGAGGACCGACCTGAAGCGCGCCCAGAGGGC